>JBMOOR010000277.1:46381-56633 GCA_049324555.1 Pseudomonadota bacterium
ACAAAGGAAACGGCGGCGGCGATGCGACGTGCGCCGGCGGCGCCGGCGCCTTCCGGCGCGATCAGCCGCGCGGATGCTCTTTTGCCTTTCTTGTAGCGATCGAAGCGATAGCCGCCGAGCGCCCACGCAAGCAACGCGTTGTCATCGGCGGCGCCCGCAAAGCGGTAATCGCCCTCAGGAAGCTTTTCCGATGCGGCGGCGGCGACAAACGGATCGCTCGCCTCGCCAACACCAAGCAGCACGCCTTCGCCGTTGGCGAGAACCGCCGCCGCCTCGCCTGCAAAGCCGTTGCAGCGCGCGAGCGCCGCAAGCGAAGGAGGGACTTCGCGCAAATCGTCCGACTTCTCGCGCACGGTAAAGATCGGCGCGGCTTTCGCCGAACGCGACGCATCGTAATCAGTCAAAAGGTCGGCGATCATGAAACGCTCCGTTAACGTATTGTTGAAGCCGGTTAGCGCGGTCTTTGCGAGCAGAGTTAAGCCTTTATTGAAGAGATTCCGCAATCATCGCCGCGATTGTCCGCAGCTTTTGAGGGGCTTTTCATGGCCGTCCGTCTTCTCGCGATTCGCACCCCCGCGGCGCGCAGCGCCAGAGCGAATTTCGCGCGCTTTGGCGCGCAAAATTCGCTCAAGACTCAGGGTTTAGGGCGTTTTCTTCGATCAACCGGATTCCACTTGATCGGAAAACGCCCGAGCGTCGCGCTTTGCGCCATTCTTATGTCGGCTTGCGCTTCGAGCGGCAAGTCCCTCCACGCCGACGGCGAACGCGTCGATTACAAGAAAGAGATCGGCGTTTTCACAGATCCGGGCGCTCCCGGCGCCGACATGGACCCTGTCGCCGCCGCCGCTTATTGGGGCTCGCAATATGACCGCAATCCGGCCGATGTGAACGCCGCAGTCGCCTATTCCGCAGCTTTGAGAAAAATCCGCTCGAACGAGGAAGCGGTCAAAGTCATGACGCGCGCGGCGAACGCCAATCCGGAACACGCCGGCGCCAATCTCGAGGCGGGCAAGACGCTCGTCGAAGCGGGCCGCGCCTTCGAGGCGGTGCGCTATCTTGAAAAAGCGGTCGAACTCGCCCCGCAGGACTGGCGCGCCTTTTCCGCCTACGGCGTCGCGCTCGATCAGATCGGCGAACACAAGCTTGCACGCACAAAATACGACATGGCGCTCGTCTTTGCGCCGGCCTCCCCGATGATCATGAACAATAAGGGCCTCTCCTTTGCGCTCTCGGGCGATCTTGAGCAGGCGAAAGCCGTGCTTCGCGAGGCGGCGACGAGCCGCGGCGCGGACGCTCGCATCCGTCAGAATCTTGCGCTTGTTCTCGCGATGAAAGGCGAGATGCGCGAAGCGGAAAGGCTTGCGCGTTCCGACCTTCCGCCGCAGATCGCGGACCAGAACATCGATTACTTCCGGGCGCTGATGAACCAGCCCGCCTATTGGCAGGAATTCGCTGCGGATAACGTCGAGACGCCGTCGTTCGACGCAAAGCCCGTCGCGGCGGCGCCGAAAGCCGAGCCGAAGCCCGCCAAACCGGCGCCCGGACTTAAAGAAGAAGAGAAACAGGAAGAAAAGGCGCCCGCCGCGCCGGTCGCGCTGAAAGAAGGCGCGACCACGCCGACCAATGCGTCGGCGCAAGCCCCGACGCCGCTCGTTGAGGGAGAGAACGAAGCGCCGGCGCCTCTACTTAAAGATAATTAGATCGCGCGTCACTGAATGAATCGGGCCGCCCATCAAGGGCGGCCTTTTTCGCGTCGTCACGCGTAAGCGTAAGGCCCGCCCTTTTCGAGCGCCCGTCTGTAAGCCGGCCGCGCGTGAAGGCGCTCGACATAGGATTTGAGATTTTTCGCCGACTTCGCAGCGTCGATGCGGGCGAGCGCGGCCTCGGCCGGAAAGCTCATGATGATGTCGGCGGCGCTGAAATCCTTTCCGGCGAGCCATTCGCTTCCCGAAAGCTCCGCATCAAGATAATCGAAGAGCGCCTTCGTCGTGTGATTGAGATAGATGTCGCGAACGCCCTGCGTCAGCTTTCTTGCGATCGGCTTTGCGAAGAACGGCATTTTCGCCGTCTCCATGCGATTGAGGAAAAGGGCGAGCACAAGCGGCGGCATGTAGGAGCCTTCCGCGGCGTGCATCCAGTATTTCCAGCGCCGGTATTCAGGCGTTCCCTTCAGCGGAACAAGGCGGCCGCCGCCATGCGTCTCGACAATGTGCTCAATGATGGCGCCCGTCTCGGCGATCACGACGCCGTCATCGTCGATGACCGGCGACTTGCCGAGCGGATGAACTTTCAAGAGTTCCCTCGGCGCGAGGTTTGTCTTCTTGTCGCGTTCATAGCGCTTGACATGATAGGCAAGCCCCAGTTCCTCAAGCAGCCAGAGAATCCGTTGCGACCGTGAATTTTCAAGATGGTGAACCGTAATCATGCGGCAGCCTTTCTAATAGAGCGTCGCCATCGCTTCGCGGGAAAAGTCCTTGAGCTCATTCATGCGGCCGTTGCGGATTTTTTCCGCCCAGTCCGGATCCTGAAGGAGCGCGCGCCCGACCGCGATAAGGTCGAAGTCGCCGCGCTCCATCATCAGGGCGAGCCGATCAAGCGAAGCGGGCTTTGAGACTTCGCCCGAATAAGCGGCGGTGAACTCGCCCGAAAGGCCGACCGATCCGACCGAGATCGCCGGCTTTCCGGTGATCTTCTTCGCCCATCCCGCGACATTGAGATCGGAACCCTCAAACGCCGGCTCCCAGAAGCGGCGCTGCGAACAGTGAATGACGTCGATCCCCGCCTCGACGAGCGGCGTCAGCCAGCGCTCGAACTCTTGCGGATCGCCCGCCGCCTTCGCTGCGAAGTCCTGCTGCTTCCATTGCGAGATCCGGATGATGAGAGGAAACCCCGCGCCGACCTTCTTCCGTGTGCGGCGGATGATCTCCGATGCGAAGCGCGTTCGCCCGTCCCAACCGCCGCCCCATTTGTCAGTCCTCAGATTGGTCTCGCCCCAGAAGAAGCTGTCGATGAGATAGGAATGCGCGCCGTGAAACTCGACGCAGTCAAACCCGAGGTCCTTCGTCGCGACTGCGGCGGAGACGAATTCCTCGATCGCGGTCTCAACCTCCGTTTCCGTCATCGGCGGCCAAAGCGGCTTTCCGGGAACCTTAAAGCCCGAGGCTGACCAGGAGGGCGTCTCCGGATGTTCTGACTTCGCGGGATTGCGGTAAGGCCCTTCATGCCAGAGCTGCAGGCCCATGAACCCGCCCGCGCCCTTCACGCCATCCGCGACGGTTTTCCAGCCGGCCTTTGCTTCCGGCGTCACGATATTCGGAACATTCGCCGTCCCCGTCGCGGTCACCCTATTGGTCGAAACGCCCTCCGACAGGATGAGGCCGACGCCCCCTTCCGCCCGGCGGCGGTAATAGGCGGCGACATCGGGGCCGGGGACGTTGCCCGGCGAGAACGAGCGCGTCATCGGGGCCATCACGATCCGGTTCTTGAGCGCGAGGCCGCCGATGCGGAACGGCGTGAACAGATAGTCGACGGAATTCGGCATCGGGGCTCCAGGTCTCGCGCGGCGGATTGTTACTATCCCGCTGCGCCAGCCTTTACATCTACGCTCTGCAGCGTGGCGCGGACCTAAAAAGCCTCTATATACCGGCCATGAAATTCCTCGATCGCGCAAAAATCTATGTTGAAAGCGGCGCCGGCGGCGCCGGGTGCTTATCGTTCCGGCGCGAGAAATTCGTCGAATTCGGGGGGCCCAACGGCGGCGACGGCGGCCGGGGCGGACACGTCTTCGCGGAGGCGGTTTCAAACCTCAATACGCTGATCGATTTCCGCTACCAGCAGCATTACACTGCGAAAAACGGCCGCCCCGGCGAAGGCTCGAACCGCACCGGCGCCGACGGAGAGGATCTCGTCATCCGCGTGCCGGTCGGCACGGAGATCTACGAGGAAGACGAAGAAACGCTCATCGCCGATCTCGACAAGGAGGGCGCGCGGGCGCTTCTCGCCAAGGGCGGCAATGGCGGCTTCGGCAACGCGCATTTCAAGACCTCGACCAACCGCGCCCCGACAAGGGCGAATTCCGGCCAGCCGGCGGAGGAGCGCACGCTCTGGCTTCGCCTGAAGCTGATCGCAGATTTCGGGCTCGTCGGTCTTCCGAACGCCGGCAAGTCGACGCTCCTCGCCGCGGTGACGGCGGCGAGGCCCAAAATCGCCGATTATCCGTTCACGACATTAAATCCGGGACTCGGCGTCGTCCGGCTCAGCGAGGGCGAGAGTTTCGTCCTCGCGGATATTCCAGGCCTCATAGAGGGCGCGCATGAAGGCGCCGGCATCGGCGATCGCTTTCTCGGTCATGTCGAACGCTGCGCCGCCATCATCCATCTCGTCGATGGAACATCGGAGCATGTCGCCGCTGACTATGGCGCCATTCGCGGCGAACTCGCCGCTTATGGTCACGGGCTCGATGAAAAGCTTGAAATCGTCTGTCTCAACAAGATCGACGCGCTTGATGAGGCGACGAGGAAAAGGCGTCTCGCGGCGCTGTCAAAGGCGGCTGGCCGGCCGGCGCGCGCAATCTCGGGCGTATCCGGGGCCGGTCTTCACGCCCTGATGCGCGATCTGATGAACATCAAACTCGGCCTCGCGACGCCGGTTCAGGAAGCCGCCGAAGAGCCGGGCGAGTGGGCGCCCTGACCGCCGTCTCTAAAACAGCCAATGCGCGGCGACGAGCGCGCCGACGATGAGGACTGCGACGCCGGCGAGCGCAAGGCCCATGCGTTTCTCCAAAACCGGCGCTATTTGCGGTCCGAATTTCTGGAAGACCCAGGCGACGGCGAAGAATCGCGCGGCGCGCGTCAATGTTGTCGCGACGAGGAAAATCGGCAGCGAGAACTGCATCGCGCCGGACACAATCGTCACGAGCTTGAAGGGGATCGGCGTCAGGCCCTTGAGGAAGATGAACCAGGCGCCCCATTGCGCGTAGAAGGCGCGCAGCGCCGCCTCCTTTCCGCCGTAGCCGAAGAGATTGATGATCCATTGGCCGACGGATTCGAAGAGGAAATAGCCGATCGCATAACCGAGAAGCCCGCCGGCGATCGAAGCGATCGTGCAATTCAAGGCGTAGCGCGCCCATTTTGAGGGCGCCGCCGCCGCCATCGGTCCGAGCATCAGATCGGGCGGAAGCGGAAAGAACGAGCTTTCCGCGAAGGAAATCGCGAACAGCGACCGTTCCGCGTTCGGACTGCGGACGAGATCGAGCATGCGGGCTTTCTGGGCGGCGAAAATGGCGGCGGATCCTCGATTGTCCGATACAATGTGGGAACGACAGCCATACGCCGCCGCCCCTTCTCTTTGCGTTAACTCGTCAATCGGCGCAAGAAGAAGGCGCAACGGCGGCGGAGGCCGACGAGGGAGAAGACGGAACCGTCATGTTACCGCAGCGCCACGACGCCTCGCGCATCGGTCTCCTTGGCGGATCGTTCAATCCTGCTCATGAAGGCCATCGCGAGATATCGCTCGAAGCGCTGAAAGTCCTGGGGCTTGACGCCGTCTGGTGGCTGGCGACGCCTGGAAACCCTCTGAAGGAGAGCGATGGGTACGCATATGCTCCCTACGAAGAGCGGCTCGCGACCGCTCGGCGCGTCGCCAATCATCCGCGCATCATCGTTTCGAATTTCGAGGAGCGCAAACATCTTCAGTATACGGTCGATACGCTCGAGGCGCTGACGGACCTTTGGCCGCAAATCAATTTCGTCTGGCTGATGGGCGCGGACAGCCTCATTCATTTCAATCGCTGGAAGAATTGGCGAAAAATCGCGAGCATGGCCCCGATCGCGGTGTTCAATCGTCCGGGCTATGAGAAAGCGGCGCTGGCGAGCGAGGCGGCGAAAGAACTAGCGTTGTTCCGCGTCCCGTCGGGCAGGGCGGCGGACATCGTCGGCGCCGAGCCTCCCGCATGGACTTTCATCGAAACGACGAAGAATCCCGCCTCCGCCACAGCGATCCGAAGCGGAAAGACCGGCCCGGACTGACGGAGGATGGCGCGAATCGCACGCCGCGATCGGTTTCTTGATTGAAAGTTAATGATCGGCTGACCGGTTGGCGCGGCGGCCGATCGAGACTACATTAACAGCGTGGGCGGCAGGCCCGCGGCAATTGGGAGAGCGATCCTGAATTCCGAACATCGTCCGGCGGCGCGAGGCAAGACCGCCCTCAACTTGGCGCCCGCATCAGTCGGGGCAAAGCAAAGCGGTAAGTCAAAGGCCGGCGTTTCGGCTGGGGATATAGACCAGCTTCCGCCCACCGATCGAAGCAAGGCGATCCTCGCTCTCATTCTCGACGAACTGGAAGACGACAAGGCGGAAGACGTCGTTACGATCGATCTTGGCGGCAAAACCGATATCGCCGATGCGATGGTGGTCGCCTCCGGCCGCTCGGCGCGCCATGTCGGCGCGATGGCGGACAAGGTGGTGCGCCGTCTCAAGGAGGCCGGAATGGGGCGCGCGCGAATGGAAGGCGCGCCGGCTTGCGACTGGGTTCTGATCGACGCCGAAGACGTGATCGTGCATCTTTTCCGCCCCGAAGTGAGGAAATTCTACAATCTCGAACGCATCTGGTCGGAAACGGCGCACGCCCCGGTCCGGGCCGACAACTAACGCCGCGGGCGATGCGCCTCACCATCGCCGCAATAGGCCGTCTGCGCAGCGGCCCTGAGTTCGAACTCGCGGAGGATTATTCGGCGCGCATCCGCGCAGCTGGGAAGGCGCTTGGAATCACGCACTTCACCATTAAGGAGTTTGATGCGCCGAAGGGCCTCTTCGGCCCGCAGCGTCAGGAGCGAGAGGCCGCATTGCTGGCGGACGCGACGAACGTTGCAAAGCGAATTGTTCTCGACGAGCATGGCGAGAACCTGACCAGCGAGGCTTTTGCTGTGCAAATCGCCAAATGGCGCGATCAGGGCGCGACGGAGATCGCCTTTCTCGTCGGCGGCGCCGACGGCCATCATCCCTCGATCATCGCAAGCGCCGATCTCGTCGTCGCGTTTGGAAAAGCGACTTTCCCCCGTCTCCTTGTCAGGGTTATGCTCGCCGAACAGATATACCGCGCCGTGACAATTCTCGCGGGGCATCCTTATCATCGCGCATGAAGCGAACCTTCTTTCTGGCGTTCTTGTGCCTGGCGGCGCTCTCGGCGGAGGCGCCTGCGCAGACCGCGAGGGAAGAGCGCGAACTCGCCGATATCGAAAAGAAGCTCAAAGAGCGCCTCAACGAGGAAGCCCGCCTCAAGGACGAAGCCAGGGAGCGCGAAAAGGAAGTCGCCGCGCTTCGCCGCCGGATGATTGAAACTGCGGACGCGCTGCAGCAGGCGGAACGGCGAATAGACGAAATCAATCGCGAGACGACGAAGCTTGAAAAGAAAGAAGGCGAGCTGGCGGCTTCATTGGCGAAACAGCAGGAATCGCTCGGCGACGTTCTTGGCGCGCTTCAATCGATCGAGCGGGCCCGGCCTCCGGCGCTGCTCGTCTCGCCCGAGGATGCGGCGAAAGCGGCCCGCACGGCGATGCTGCTTGCGGACGTGACGCCGCAGATCGAGGCCCGCGCGGCGGCGCTGAAGCAATCGCTGACTGAACTTGCAACTGTCAGGGCGACGCTCGGCGAGGAGCGCGCGAAATTCGTAAAGGCCAATGAGGAAATCAACGGGCGGCGCAGCGTGCTCGCAGAACTCCTCCAGAAGAAGCAGGGCGAACGCCGCGTCGCCGAGCGGCTCGCCGCCGCAGCGCAAAGCGAGACAGCGGCGCTTGCCGCGAGAGCGACGTCGCTGCGCGACATTCTCGGGCGGCTCGAACGCCTCGCCCGGGTCGTCGCGCCGAGGATCAAGCCGCCTCCGCCGAGGTCCCCCTCGCCGCGCGTCGCCCCATCGCTCATTCCATCGACGCCGAAGCCCGACGCTTTCAGGCCCGCTCGCGCCTTCGCAACGGCGAAAGGCGCCCTGAAGTTCCCGGTTGTCGGAAAAGTGATCGGCCAATTCGGCGCTGATCGCCCTGAAGGCGGGCGCTTCGAAGGGTTAAGGATTTCCTCCTCCGACAAGGCGATCGTGACCGCCCCTTTCGAGGCGAAAGTAGCCTTCGCCCGGTCCTGGAGCCCCATCGGCAACCTGATCGTTCTGGACGTTGGCGGAGGCTATCATATATTGATGATGGGCGTCGGGGCCTTCCTTGTGGAGGAGGGCCAAAGCGTCAAGGCTGGCGAACCGGTCGCCGCAATGGAAGGTCTGGACGCCGCTTTGGACTTGGAAATCCGAAAAAACGGCGATCCTGTTAACCCGTCTTTGTGGCTCTCGGAGAATGGTAGGCTGGATCCCGCTTCGTGACGGCCATACTCGGAATTGTAAGAGGCAAGGTGTTTTGATGAAGACGACAAAGAATGGGAATGCCGGAACCAGCCGCCGGATGGCGCTGCGAAACGCTGCGTCCGCCGGCGCACTTGCAGCAGCGGCCGTGGGCGGCGCACTCGTGACGGCGGCGGTGCTTTCAGCGGGCTTCGCCCGGTCGACGATTTCGGCCGACACGTTTCGCCAGCTGGACCTTTTCGGCGAAGTCTTCGAGCAAGTGCATCAGAATTATGTCGAGCAACCGGAAGACGCCAAGCTCGTCAAGGGTGCGATCGACGGCATGCTGTCCGAGCTTGATCCGCACTCAAGCTATCTGACTGCGGACGATTTTGACCGCATGCAAGAACAGACGCGCGGCAGTTTCGCCGGCCTCGGCATTCAGGTCGACATGCCCAATGAAGGCCCGGACAAGGGCTTCGTCAGAGTGGTCGCGCCGATCGACGACACGCCGGCGAAGAAAGCCGGGATCCAGACCAACGACCTTATCGTCGAGATTGACGGCGAGGCGGTGCAGGGAATGTCGATTGATGATGCGATCGGCAAGCTCAAAGGAGCAAAGGGGACGCCGGTTGAAATAACCGTCCTTCGCGACCGCGCCAAACCGACGTTTAAATTGAAGCTGGTGCGCGATATCGTGCGCGTGCCGGCTGTCACGCACCGCGCAGAAGGCCAGTTCGGATATATCCGCGTCACCAATTTCAGCGAGCAGACCGAAGACGGCCTGATCAAGGCGATCAAATCGCTCGACAAGGCGGTGTCGGGGGGACCGAAAGGTTATATCCTTGACCTGCGCTCCAATCCCGGCGGCCTGCTCGATCAGGCGGTCGCTGTTTCGGATGCCTTCCTTGAAGGCGGCGAAATCGTTTCAACGCGCGGTCGCAATCCGAAGGACACGCTGAAGGAAATAGGAACGCCGGGCGATCTCGCCAAAGGCAAGCCCGTCATCGTGCTGATCAACGGGGGCTCAGCCTCCGCCTCTGAAATCGTCGCCGGCGCCTTGCAGGACCGCAACCGCGCGCTCCTCCTCGGCACGCGCTCCTTCGGAAAGGGCAGCGTTCAGACCGTCATTCCGCTGCAGAACGGACTTCAAGGCGCCCTGCGCCTTACGACGGCGCGCTATTATACGCCGTCCGGCCGCTCGATTCAGGCGCATGGCATTGATCCTGACATCGACATGCCGGTCATTTACCCGGGCCAGGATGAAAACGCCGAACGGCCGACCGAGGCGAGCTTGCCGGGCGCTCTCGACGTCAAAAAGGATGAGGCCGCTGAGCCCGCCAAACCCGCGACCGAGCCGGTGAAGTGCCCGTTCGAGGCGGACGGAACGACGCCGAAGGATTGCCAGCTTGACCGCGCGCTCGAAATCCTCGCCGACACTACAGTCTATCGCGCAGCGCTCGCTGACGCCTCCGCCGGCCGCGAACGCCGGCAATAGACTTATTTTTTGCGCCGAACTGCTTGCGTTGAGAACGCCCCGCCGAGCGGGGCGTTTTCTTTTTAGGACGCCGGCAGGCTTTCAGCGCCTGCATTTCCCTTCCATTAACCCTGTTCTTTCTAGGGTGCGGCTGGATCCTCCGCCGCCTCTCCGCGGCGAACGCGTGAAACTTAGACCAATGCGGGCTCGCCGCTTCAAATTGCCGGTTCTCAGCAGGCTCACATGGGCCTGGCTCGGCTTTGCAGCGCTCGGAGCCGCCGTGATCGCCTATTCGGCTTACGACAGCGGGCGGACAAAGGCGGCTGTCGCGATGGCGGTCGAGGGCGTGGAGCGCCTGGCGCCGCCGATCGAGCCGGTGACTGAAGAAGAACGCCCCGAAAGGCTCGCAGCAGGCTCGACGGCGCTTTCCCCGATTATCGTCAATGACGAGGC
>JBMOOR010000278.1:0-2892 GCA_049324555.1 Pseudomonadota bacterium
AAATCATTCTCGGTCTTTCCCGTCAGGAAAGCGAGTTCAACTCCCGCGCCTATTCCAGAGCCGGCGCGCGCGGGCTTATGCAGCTCATTCCCTCAACCGCGCAGGCGACCGCGCGCAAGGAAAAGATCGCCTACAGACAATCGGCCCTGCTCGACGATCCTAATTACAACATGACGCTCGGATCGGCGCATCTGTCGCATCTCATCGACCGTTTCGGCGGATCCTGGATCATGACGTTCGCCGCCTATAACGCCGGCGTAAATCGGGTCGAGCAGTGGATTGAAGCCTATGGCGATCCAAGGGGACCGGGCGTCGATCCCCTAGACTGGATCGAACAGATTCCCTTCGAGGAGACGCGCAACTATGTCCAACGCGTCCTTGAAAACAGCCAGATTTACAGAAGCCGCCTCAACAAGACGGGCATAGCGGGCCTTCTCGCGCACGACATTGAGCGAGGCGGCGCGGGAAAACGCGTCGCCTCAATTCCGTCGATCAGCGCAAGCGGCGCCATTCCCGATCTCCAGCCGCGCATCGTCGCGATCGCAGAGCCGATCCTCAATCCGCTCGCCGCCGCACCCGAGGCGCTCGCGCATGTCGAGCCGGAGCCGATTCCGCCGACGGCCGCCGACGCGGCGATGCCCTCGCCCGCTGCGAAGACGCCGACGCGCGGCCTGCGACGCCCAAGCTTCCGGCCGAAGCGATCGCCCGCGCCGCCGCCTTCAATGCACGATGAGGCGGAGGCGGTCTCGCCCGCGCCGGTCGCCGCCGGCGCGCCGGCTTCTGCGGCGAGCGATGTTCTTCCGCCGCTCATCATGGCCCCGGTCGACAGCGCGGCGGACAGCGCCGCGTCCGACCCCGGCGTTTCATACGAGACCGAAGCGCCTCTCCCCGCCCCATCTGTCGACGCAGCGCCTGTTTCCGCCTCGCCTTCCGCTGATGTCGTTACGCCGGAAGGGGCAAGCGATGACTGCGTCACCTACAGCGATTTCATCGCCGAAACGGCGAAGGAAGAAGCATCTGCCGATGATCTCAACGCCGGCGCGCTCGCGGAATTTCGCGCTGGCGACGACCCTTGCGAATAATTCCGCGCGCTTCAAAGCGACCGGTCCGGGAGCTTTTTTCTCACTATCGCGCCTTTGGCCTTGCATCGTCCGCGGAATGTGGACATTTTCCGCCCCTCCGGAGAGGTGGCCGAGCTGGTCGAAGGCGCGCCCCTGCTAAGGGCGTATACCCGTTAAACGGTATCGAGGGTTCGAATCCCTTCCTCTCCGCCATTCCGCTTTCGCCGAACTGCAGGCTAAGGGGCGAAGCATTCTACTCCTCAAAGCGGCCCGTGGCGTCACGATTACGGTCGTATCGTCTCGTGAGCGGAAACGGCGGCAACCAGGACTCGCGGCGGACGACCCAGCATTCGTAGGTTGGCGTCAGCTGGTCTGGGGCATCCAAGGCCCCCAAGTGCACTTCAATTTCGTCAGCGCTGCGCGCGAAAACCGGCGAGCCGCAGCGGGGACAGAAGAACCGCCCGGCGTAGCTGCGCGTTTCGCCGTCAATCGGTACCGCATCGCACGGGAACACTGCAGCCGCGTAAAAAAGAGCCCCGTGATGCTTGCGGCAATCGAGGCAGTGGCAAAGGCCGACACGGTATGGGCGTCCGGACGCCGCAATTCGAACGTCGCCGCAGAGGCAGCCGCCGGTGAATCGATCCATACTGCGTTTCCTCCAAAACCAAGCACCCTGAATGGCGGCAACCGCGCCACCGTCACGCCATTACGCGCTGCGCATGATAAAGCATAGTTTCTCCGCAGCGGACGATAACGCTCATCGCCTCCAAACGAACAGAGCTTATCAAGTGACGCTCCTGCCGGGCAGCTGAATACGACTGGTCCCCAAACCCAGCTTGACCATAACGGATGCTCTGAGGGCGCGAGGCCGCGGCAAATCAGAATATGTGACCAATGCGGCGCCTGAGTCGTCCGCAGCCGCGACGACTGAGCCGCGTGCGGTCGAGGCAATCTCCTTTAATCAGTCCGCGAAATCGCCCGCGCCCTATTCCGCTGCGGCTGCGCTCGCCGGCATCACATGTCGTTCATCGAGCGGCCTCCCATCGTCGCGCAGAGCGACGTAGATCGCCGGAATGACAAGCACGGTCAGCATCGTCGATGAAGCGAGACCGAACAGCAGCGAGATCGCCAAGCCCTGAAAGATCGGGTCGAAGAGGATCACAGCGGCGCCGATCATGGCGGCGACCGCCGTCAGGAGGATCGGCTTGAAGCGGATCGCGCCCGCTTCGAGCAGGACGTCGCGCAACGCCCGGCCCTCGCCCTGCGCGTGCCGGATGAAATCGACGAGCAGGATTGAATTGCGGACGATGATCCCCGCGAGCGCGATGAAGCCGATCATCGACGTCGCCGTAAACGGCGCGTTGAAGAGAATGTGCCCGATGACGATGCCGACGAGCGTCAACGGGATCGGCGTCAAAATGATAAGCGGCAGGCGGAAGCTCTTGAACTGCGCGACGACGAGAATGTAGATGCCGACGATCGCCACGGCGAACGCCGCGCCCATATCGCGGAACGTGACATACGTGATTTCCCATTCTCCGTCCCAGAGCAGCGTCGGCGCCCGTTCGTCCGTTGGCTGACCATATAGGCTGATCGCCGGCGCGGGAACATCGCCCCAGTCCGCTCGTTTTATTGCGTCGTTGACGGCGAGCATGCCGTAGATCGGCGCCTCATAGGCGCCCGCGAGTTCGGCCTGCACCATTTCGGCGTATTGGCCGTTGCGGCGGAATATCGGATAGGCTGCGTCTTCTTCCACAGCATCGACCACTTCGCCGAGTTCGACGAGGCGGCCCGACGCGGAGCGCGCGACCGGAATGGCGCGAAGGCTTTG
>JBMOOR010000278.1:2902-5944 GCA_049324555.1 Pseudomonadota bacterium
CAGCTCCGGGCCGCCTCCGGGAGCCTCACCGCAATCTCGATCGGGTTTCGTCCTTCACCCCGGTGCGAATAGCCGATGACCTCGCCTCCGAAGGCGACGGCGATCGAATCCATCACGTCGCGTTCGGAAAGGCCGAAGAATTCGAGCTTCGGACGATCCGCCGTCAGCCTCATCATCGGGCGGGGCGCGCCGTAACTGTCGTCGATATCGACAATGTAGGGGACGCTGTCGAAGATCTCGCGCACCTTGCCGGCGACCGCCCGCCGCGTTTCGGCGTCCGGCCCGTAAATCTCGGCGAGAAGCGTCGAGATGACGGGCGGGCCCGGCGGCACCTCGACAACCTTGACCGATGTTTCCTCCGGCTGCGCAATGCTTGCGAGCCGCTTGCGGAGATCGAGCGCAATAGCGTGGCTTGCGCGCTTGCGCTCAGCCTTCGGCGCAAGCGTCACCTGCAAATCGCCGAGTTCAGGGCGTTCGCGCAAGTAATAATGGCGGACGAGCCCGTTGAAATTGAAGGGGGCCGACGCGCCCGCGTAGGCGTCGACCGCGACGACTTCCGGAACCTCAAGCGCGATCCGTGCGGCGTCGATCAGGACCCGCTCCGTCGCCTCAAGGCTTGATCCTTCCGGCAAATCGACGACGACCTGCAATTCCGACTTGTTGTCGAACGGGAGGAGTTTGACGCGCACCGTCTTAGTCGCAAATAACGAACAGGCGATAAGCGTTGCGACGCCGACCGCAATCAGAAACCGCCAGGCGGATCGGCGCGTGCGGATCACCGGCGTTGCAAGCCGACGATAAAACCGGCCGAATGCGCCCTCGCCATGCGCGCCGCCATGTTTTGTCGCTGCGCCGCGCGGGCCGGCGCCGAACCTTGTCATGAGCCAGGGCGCGATCACGACGGCGACAAGAAAAGAAAACAGCATCGCCGCCGACGCGTTCGCCGGAATGGGCGCCATATAGGGGCCCATGAGGCCGGATACGAACATCATCGGCAACAGCGCCGCGATGACGGTCAGCGTCGCGATGATCGTCGGATTGCCGACTTCGGCGACAGCGTCGATCGCCGCAGCCTGACGGCTTCTTCCATCGCCCATCGCCCAGTGGCGCGCGATATTCTCGATAATGACAATCGCGTCATCGACGAGAATGCCGATCGAGAAGATTAGTGCGAAAAGGCTGACGCGATTGATCGTGAATCCCATGAGGTTCGACGCAAACAGCGTCATGAGGATTGTTGTCGGAATGACGATCAGCGTAACGAGAGCCTCCCGCCGGCCAATCGCAAACATGATCAGGATGACGATCGAAACCGTCGCAAGGCCGAGATGGAACAGGAGTTCGTTGGCTTTTTCGTTCGCGGTCTCGCCATAATTGCGCGTGATCGCCGCTTCGACACTTTCGGGGATCAGCGTTCCTTCAAGCTGGCTGAGGCGCTCCTCGATCGCTTTCGATACGACAACCGCGTTCGCCCCGTCGCGTTTAGCAATGGCGAGGCTGACCGCCGGAACGGCTTTCCCGTCTTCGCCCTCAAAGCGCCACACGCGTGCGCGGTCCTCGCGCGGGGCAAGGGACACAGTCGCGACATCGCGAAGGTAGACGTGTCCGCCGTCGGCGGCCGGCACGCTGATGAGGCCGATTTCAACCGGATCGTCGAGTGTTTTTCCGATGGCGACGGATTTTGTCTCGTCGGAGTCGTGCAGCGCGCCCGCCGGGAAGCTCCGGTTGGCGCTCTCGACTGCATTGACCAGCGAGCCGAGCGCCACTTCGTAAGTCGCCAGCCGCGCGGGATCGGGTTCGATGCGAATTTCCTGCGGACGGCCGCCGACGATGAAGGTGAGGCCGACATCCTCCACCTTCATCATCTCCGCCTGGAGTTCATCGGCGATGAGATAAAGGCTCTGGTCGTTCCAGCGTTCCGCGGCGGTTCTCTCAGGCGACAGCGTGATGACGACGATTGGACCGTCGCTGATCCCGCGCGCAACGATATGAGGCTCCGGAACGCCGACAGGAATTCGATCGTAATTGGCGCGGATTTCCTGCTGCACGCGCGTTATGGCGTCGTCCGGGTCTGACCCGACGACGAAACGCGCGGTGACGAGAACCCGATCGTTCTCCGTCTGGCTGTAGACATGCTCGACGCCGTCAATGCCTTTGACGATCGTCTCAAGCGGCTTCGTGATAAGTTCAACAGCGTCCGGCGCCTTGAGCCCGTCCGCACGCACGGCGATGTCGACGAGCGGCACGCTGATCTGCGGCTCCTCCTCGCGCGGGATGGTCATCAGAGCGAGCAGGCCGAGCGCAAAAGCCGTCAGCAGAAAGAGCGGCGTCAGCGGCGAGGATATGGAGCCGCGCGTCAGGTTTCCCGAAAGCCCGAGCTTCATGTCGCTTCCCGCGCGAGCACGCCCGCCTCGTCCTCACCCGATTCCGGCTCGGCTGGCAGGATAAGGTCTCCGGCGCGCAATCCGGCGAGAATTTCGATCAGCCGCTGGCCATTCAGCATGATCTCGCGACCGCGCTGCACCGGCGCATCGATGACGGAACCGTCCTCGCGCGCAAGCCGCACATAATCGACGCCAAAACGGACGAGGACGTAACGCCCCGGAATCGCGATCGACGGCCTTGTTCCGACCGGAACGAGCGCAGGAACCCTCATGCCGACGAAGCCGCCGTCGAGTCCTGTCGCATCGATATCGATGACAATCTTGCCGTCCTGCACCGCAGGATAAACTTGTAGGATTTTCGCTGTTATCGCGGCCGCCTCGCCCGCCCTGACGATGCTGATCTCGTCGCCCTCGCGCAAACCGGCGCCATCGGCCTCTGGCAGTTCAGCGCGGAGGACGCGCCGGCCTGTCGCAATCTCAGCGACCATTTCACCCGGCATGACGACCGCGCCTTGCGGAACCGGCGCGCGAACGACGCGCCCGTCAGCGGGCGCCAGAATCTTGCCCTGGTTTGCGACTTCAGCAAGCGCGGCGCTTCCGGCGCGCGCGGACTTCAGCTGCGCCTCTGCGGCGCGGGACGCGGCGCGCGCATCATCAA
>JBMOOR010000279.1:0-773 GCA_049324555.1 Pseudomonadota bacterium
CGCTGTCGAAGCAGCGGTCGATGTCGCGGTCGCAATGCGCCTGGCAGGCGATGTAGCCGCGCTCATCGGGAATGTCTTCACACAGACGATAGCATGCGTTCGCTTCCGACTCGCAGGAGCTGAACGCAGATTCATAAGGGTAGGTCACGCAGGAAGAGAGTAGAAGGGTTCCCCCGACCGCGCCCGAAAGCCAATAGAGTTTTTGCATTGCGTCCTCGATGCCCCGATTCCGCGCGTCGGCCGCGCTGCGCCCCAAACCCCACAGTCTGAACCCACTGGGCCGATTAACAAATGCTTAGCCTAAATCGGCGCCGAATTACGGCGGAATGCTGGCCGGCCCGCCCCATTCGGCGGCATTTGCGCACCCAAAATGCAAAACGCCGCCTCAAACGGGCGGCGCTTGACACTCAATCGGCTGCGGTTCGCTATTCGCCCTTCGGCTCAAGCACCTTGCGGCCTCTATAGCGGCCGGTCTTGAGGTCGATGTGATGCGGCCGGCGCAGTTCGCCCGACTCGCGGTCCTCAACGAAGGTTGGCGCGGCGAGCCGGTCATGGGCGCGGCGCATGCCGCGGCGGGAGGGCGAGGTCTTCTTCTTCGGAACGGCCATGACTAATCCTTTGGGCGAAACCTATTGACGGCGCTTTCCCGGGGCCCGCCCTTCAAGGTCCGGCCGCCTTTGGAGGGGGCCGTTTAGCGGAACATCATGACCCGCGCAAGGGTTCCCCGGTTGACGGGCGATTAACCGCTGGCGCGCAAAGCGCCGCCGCCGCTT
>JBMOOR010000279.1:783-5844 GCA_049324555.1 Pseudomonadota bacterium
GAACATTACGCTAGGGTAAGAATTGTTGCGTTGGGGCTTGGGGTTCGCCGTGCGGTTACGGATCGTCGTTTGCGCAGCCTTGGGGCTGATGGTCATGGCGCCTTCGGGCGGCCGCGCCGAGGCGTTCTCATCCTACTGGTCGACGCTTTCCGAGAGCGAACGCGCTTTCGTCGATCAGGTCGCGGCCGGGATCTACGCCGAGGAGCGAGGCAAGCGCATCGACAGTTTCGAGCGCCTCAACAGCGCCACCAAGGCCCGCCTTCGGGCGCGCGCCGTCGAAACGCTTGGCGTTGAAAACCGTCCCGCGCGATCGAACCGCAAAGGCGCGGACATCTAGATCTTCTCACTTCCTGTTCGTCTTGCCCGGCAGGATGCCCATATATTTGCAGATAATAGAGAGGATCACTTCATCGGCGCCAGCGCCGATCGAGGCGAGGCGCCCGTCGCGATAGGCGCGGGAGACCGGCGTTTCCTCCATGTAGCCCATGCCGCCCCAATATTGCAGGCATGAATCGTTGACCTCGCGCATGAGACGCCCGGCTTTCAGTTTCGCCATCGATGCGAGCATCGTCACGTCCTCGCCGCCGATCATTTTCCCGACGGCGTCCCAAGTGAGCGAGCGGAGCGCCTGCAGCTCCGTCTTCAACTCCGCCATGCGGAAATGCACGACCTGATTGTCGAGAATCGACTGGCCGAACGCCTTGCGCTGGCGCGTGTAATCGATCGTCGCGTCAATCGTCTTTTCCATGCCGATAAGCCCCGACAATGCGCCCCAGAGGCGTTCTTCCTGGAACTGCAGCATCTGATACATGAAGCCCGCACCTTCCTCGCCGATGCGATAGCGCTGCGGCACGCGAACATCCTCGAAATAGAATTGCGCCGTGTCGCTCGAACGCATGCCGAGCTTTTTCAGCTTGCGCGCGATTTCAACGCCCTTCCTGTGCTTGCCCTTGTCGTCTTTCAACGGAAGACAGATCAGCGTCTTGTTGCGATGAGCCTCCCCGTCGGACGTGTTGGCGAGAAGGCACATCCAGTTCGCCTGCGTGCCGTTCGTCGTCCACATCTTGCCGCCGTTGACGATGTAATCGTCACCGTCCTTTCTCGCCTTGGTCCCGATCGAGGCGACGTCGGATCCCGATCCGACTTCGGAAACGCCGAGACATGCGACGTAATCGCCGGCGATCGAAGGGCGCAGAAAATCTTCCTTCGCCGCATCCGAACCGAAACGCGCCAGCGCTGGCGTCGCCATATCGGTCTGCACGCCGATCGCCATCGGCACCGCGCCGCAATTGATATGCCCGAGCGTTTCGGCGACGACCGCGGCGTAGGACCAGTCGAGCCCCATTCCGCCATATTCGATAGGCTTGTTGACGCCGAGAAGGCCTAGATCTCCGAGTCCCTTGAAGACCTGATGCGCCGGAAAGATCTCCGCCTCCTCCCACTCATCGACATAGGGATTAATCTCCGCATCAATGAATTTTTTCAGCGTCGATCTGATCTGCTCATGTTCAGCGGTCAACTGCATAAGGAGGCCTTTCCGCTGCGCAGTTTCGTTGACAGGCTGCGCATCTTGGTCCGAGTTAAAGGCGTATGTCGGGGCCCGAAGCCGGTCAAGCGGCGCAAGCAGAGACGGAGATCTACAGCCGCCGCCGCGAAAAAAGCGAGGCGATGCGCCAGCGCGTCTGTGAAGCCGCGACTTCCTATCTCGCGGAGTTCGGCTATCACCGCACCTCGCTCGGCAAAATTGCGGAGCGCGCCGGCGTAAGCCAGGGCGCGCTGCAGCATCATTACCCGACGAAGGACGATCTTATCGCCGCAATCGTCGAATGCATCCTCGCGCGATCGGTCAGATGGTTTTCTCTTGCGCGCCTTGAGCTTGCTCGCGGGCCGGACGCTTTCGGCGAAGTCGTGCGCCGGTCATGGCGCGAACAATTCTGCAGCGACGACTATGGCGCGCTGCTTGAAATCCTCACTGCGTCGCGAACGGATGGGGCCCTGCGCGACAGGATTACGCCCGCGCTCGTGCGCTGGCGCGAGCTCATTGACGCCGAGTTGACTGAGCTTCTTCCCGCCACCGACCGGACAGCGCAGGAACTCGATGCGATCCTGTCCATCTCGCGCGCCATGATGACCGGGCTCCTTGTGCACGACCACCTCCTCAAGGATGAGGCGCATATAAACTTTGTTATCGATCAGTGGATCGAACTCGCGCGGCCGGGCGCACGCTGATGCGGCATGCGCGGAAGGACAAGCGGCCTTGCGCGAGAACGCCGCGAAAAATCAATGAGCTTCGCCCTTCCCGACGGCCGCTGCAGATGTGACTTGTCCAACCGAAACAGCGGTCGCAGGTTGATGCAGGCGAAGCTTCAAAGGAACGAGTTTATGGCGAGCGCAGACTCATCAGCAATCGATCTTTCGCACTTCGGCGAGGGATACCTGCCCGGCCTCCTCGGCATCAGGCTCAATGCTGTCGGCGAAACTTCAATCGAGGCGAAACTCGCGATCCGTCAGGAATTGATGGCGCCGAACGGCTTCCTGCATGCCGGAACAGTCGTCACGCTCGCCGACACCTGCTGCGGCGTCGCCTGCGTGCGCACGCTCCCTTCGGGCGCGATCGGCTTTACGACAATCGAATTGAAATCGAACTTTCTCGGCACCGCGCGCGAAGGGATTATCTCATGCCGCGCTGAAGCAAGACACCTCGGTCGCACGACGCAATTATGGGATGCAACCGTCGCACATTGCGACACCGGAAAAACAATCGCGCTTTTCCGCTGCACGCAGATGGTGCTGTGGCCGAAATAGCTATTTGGCGGCGGCTCTCGAAAATGCTTCCCGCGTGGAAATCCGCTCCCACCAGTTCGCAACATTCGGCGTCATCGCCTCCGTGACGCCGAGCGTATTGGCGAAGTAAAGAGCGAACGCGACGCAGATGTCGGCCATGGTGAATCGGTCCGCGCAGAGATAGTCGCGGCCTTCAAGACCCGCTTCAACTGAGGACCAGCGTCCCAGAAACCATTTGCGGTAATCTTCTGCAACCTGCGCGCTGCGGCGTTCCTCGGGTTCGAGCGCGGTGTAGCGAAAGACGATCGTCAGCGGAAACGTCAGCGTCGCGTCGGAGCGATACATCCAATTGAGATAAAGGCCGTAGTCGTTTTCCTCCGGTCGTACGGCGAGCGGCGTCGGTCCGTATTTCTCCGCGAGATAATGGCAAATGCCGGAGCTCTCGGTCAGCATGACATCGCCGTCGATCAGCGCCGGCACCGTGCCGAGCGGATTAATGTCCTTGTATTGCTTGGCGAAAATGCGCGGCGGAAACGGGAGCGTTTCGATCTCGTAGGGAAGCCCCATTTCCTCAAGCGCCCAGACGCAGCGTAAGGACCGCGCGCCCTTGCAGTGATAGAGTTTCATCAAAAGTTCCTGTCATTCCGGACGCTGCGAAAGCGGCGATCCGGAATCCATGCCGATATCGGAGTGACGCCGCAAGCATGGATTCCGGGTTCCGCGCTGCGCGCGGCCTCGGAATGACAAAGGTTGTTGACCGATCGCGCGAGGAGCGAGACATTCTGTCGATGCAACCCCTCGCATTCGACTCAACCCGCCTTCCCTCGCCCCATCTAACTGAAAGTCATGAAGTCTGGCGCAGGAGCGTGCGCGCCTTTGTCGACAGGGAAATCGCGCCGCATGTGAACGCCTGGGACGAGGAAGGAAAATTCCCCCGCGAACTGCACCGCCGTGCGGCGGAGATCGGCCTTATCGGCCTCGGCTATCCGGAGGAATTCGGCGGCGTCAAGGACGGCGTTGATATCTTCCATTCGATCATCGCTTCGGAAGAACTCGCGCGCGCAGGCTCCGGCGGCCTCATCGCCGGCCTGATGACGCACGGCATCGGCCTGCCGCCGATTATCGCGCTCGGCTCGGACGAATTGAAGGCGCGCGTTGCGCCGGACGTGCTCGCCGGGAAAAAGCTGATCGCGCTTTGCGTGACAGAGCCCTCCGGCGGATCGGACGTCGCCAATCTGAAAACGCGCGCGGTCCGCGACGGCGACAGCTACATCGTCAATGGCGAAAAGACCTTCATCACCACCGGCATGCGCGCTGACTATTTGACGGTCGCCGTGCGCACGGGCGGCCCCGGAGCTGCGGGTCTCTCGTTTCTGCTTGTCGAAGCTGACAGTCCCGGCATCGTGCGCACGAAACTCGACAAGATGGGCTGGTGGATGTCGGACACGGCGTCGATCCATTTCGACAATGTCCGCGTTCCCATCGAAAACCTTATTGGCGCGGAGAATTCAGGCTTCGCCGGCATCGTCGCCAATTTCAATGGCGAACGCCTCGGCATGTCGGCGCAGGCGATCGCGTTCGCACGCGTGTGCATTGAGGACGCGGCGGCTTGGGCGACGCAGCGCGAGACGTTCGGCAAGCCCTTGTCGAAGCATCAGGTCATTCGCCACAAATTCGCGGAAGTGCTGCGCCATGTTCACGCCTCCACCGCCCTCCTCGACAACTGCGCGTGGCGCGTCAGGAACGGCGAGACGCCGGTTGCGGAACTCTCGCTTCTCAAGGTGCAGGCGACGCGGACGATGGAATTTTGCGCGCGCGAAGCGATGCAAATTTTGGGCGGCGCCGGCTTCATGCGAGGGCAGCGCGTCGAGCGCATCTATCGCGAGGTGCGCGTCATGGCGATCGGCGGCGGCTCGGAGGAGATCATGCTCGATTTAGCGGCGCGGCAGATGGGGATTTAGTCGTCGAGAAATGGGGGAACCATAATGCGAAACAAAATCCAATATCGCCCGAGCGCATTGACCCAACATCGCTTGCGCTCTCGGGATACAAGGAAGGATATTCCTGATCCCGGCAACGCCCACTATGAATCTTATAAAGGGTTTGCAAATACACTACGCGCATGGCTTATCGCTTACGGAATCGGCGGGCCGGTTCTAATAGTCTCTCAACAGAGTGTCTGGACCAAATTGTCCTCCTCCTCTCTGACGGTGTGGATAACGATAGTTTTCTTGTTCGGCGTGTCCCTTCAAGTAGCTCATGCGGCGCTCTTTAAGT
>JBMOOR010000280.1:0-5604 GCA_049324555.1 Pseudomonadota bacterium
TGAGGGCAATCATGAAGCACGTTGTTTTGGCCTTCGGTTTCTTCGCACTGTCCTTATCGACAGCTTTGGCGGGCGAAACTGTTGAAAATGAGACGTTTGGGTTTGAAGTCACCCTTCCCGATGGCTGGCTGAAAACGACCGCCGATCAGTATTACGAGAACCTCTCAAAGTTAAAAACGGACGACCCGAGCTTTCAGGAAGCGCTGACAAAGAATGCCAGCGCTCCCATCGTCATGGCGATGAAACACCAGGAGCCATTCAATGACATTAATCCGAGCTTCAAGATAAATGTGCGTCCGTACGGCGGGATTACGACTCGCGATGGCGTCGAGATATTGAACGTTGTTCTACCCAGCTTGCAGCGCGCCTTTTCTGAGATGCAAGTCACCACACCGGTTCATAAGGTATCCGTCGGCGGGAAAAATGCGGCGCATGTTGCGGTCACATATAAACTCAAAACAGATGCCGGTGAGTGGCCGGGCGCGTCAGAACTTTGGCTAGTTCCCGAACCGAATTACCTATTCATGGTTGGTATAGGCTATCGACCCGACGAGCAGACAGGATCGAAATCGGAAATCATCTCCGCCGTCAAATCGATCAAATTCATGAAGACAGGCGAGTAGCAATGAACGCCCCCCTCACCGCCAAAGACTTTGAAACCGACCAGGAAGTTCGCTGGCGCCCGGTTGCGGGGATTATGCGATTTTGAAGGCCGTGCAGAAGACGATGGCCGATATCGGCGCCGATGCGGCAGGATCGGCAGATTGACATGCGCCACGTGGCGCATTACATTTCCAAATGATCCGGACCTTTCGGCACAAGGCGTTGCACCGTCTCTATGAAAGCGGCGATGCGCGCGGACTGCCGCCGGAGCATGTGACGAAGCTGCGCGACGTTCTGGCGTTGCTCGACGCTGCGGGTGCTCCCGCCGACCTCGATTTGCCCGGACTGCGGCTGCATCCGCTGAAAGGTGAGCTTAAAGGCTATTGGGCCGTGACGGTGCGGGCGAACTGGCGCGTGATCTTCCGGTTCAAAGGCGGCGATGCGCAAGATGTGGATTACATCGACTATCATTGAAAGGACTGTCGCAATGGCCATGAAAAACCCTCCGCACCCCGGCGGCGTCGTGCTGCGCGAATGTATCGAGCCCCTGGACCTCACTATCACCGACGCGGCGCGCGCGCTTGATGTCACTCGCAACACGCTTTCCGAACTGGTGAACGAAAGGCGTGGCGTTTCTCCAGAAATGGCCGTGCGTCTCGCGCAGGTTTTCGGCGGAAACGCCGAAACTTGGCTGCGGATGCAGGCCGCCTATGACCTCGCGCATGTCGGCGCGAAGCATATTAAGCTGAAGCGGCTTGAACTTGCATAGGCGGAACGGGTATCGGATGATGTTGCGCCATTACCCCTTGCGGCCCATCCTTCGAGACGCGATGCTGCGCATCGCTCCTCAGGATGAGGGGTATTTTCGTTGCAACAGGGACTTCCTCATCCTGAGGAGGCCGCTCTTGCGGCCGTCTCGAAGGACGAGCCGCGCGCAAGCATTTCGAGGTTACGAACCATGAACGCCCCCCTCACCGCCAAAGACTTTGAAACCGACCAGGAAGTTCGCTGGTGCCCGGGTTGCGGGGATTATGCGATTTTGAAGGCCGTGCAGAAGACGATGGCCGATATCGGCGCCGATCCCGACAGAACGGCGTTCGTGTCCGGCATCGGGTGCTCGTCGCGCTTTCCCTATTACATGAACACTTACGGCTTCCATACGATCCATGGCCGCGCGCCGGCCTTTGCGACGGGATTGAAGCTCGCCAATCCCGAACTTGATGTCTGGCTCGTCACCGGCGACGGCGACGGGCTTTCAATCGGCGGCAATCACCTTCTCCATGTTCTCCGCCGCAACGTGAACATGCAGATCATGCTCTTTAACAACGAAATATACGGCCTGACGAAAGGCCAGTATTCGCCGACCTCCCGCGTCGGCACGCGCTCGCCGTCATCCCCGAAGGGCTCGGTCGATCAGCCGGTCAATCCTTGCGCCTTCGCGCTCGGCGCCGGGGCGAAGTTCATCGCACGCGGCGTCGATACCGCGACGAAGGCGCTGTCTGAAACGCTCAAAGCCGCGCACGGGTTTGACGGCGCCTCGTTCGTCGAAATCTTCCAGAACTGCATCGTCTACAACAAGGACGTCTTCGCCGACTTCACCGAGAAGAAAGTCGCCGACGACCATCAGATCCACGTCGAGCACGGTAAGCCGCTTCTCTTCGCCGGCGGCAAGAATGGCATCCGCTTCAATCCGAAGACTTTCGGACTTGAAGTCGTAACCGTCGGAGAAGGCGGCGTTCCGCTCACGGACGTTCTCGTCCATGATGGAACGAACCGGACGCTCGCGCATCTTCTCGTCGAGATGAAGCATCCGGAATTTCCGATGGCGATGGGCGTCATCTATCGCGACGCGGCGAACCCCTCCTTCGACAAGGCGTTCTGGGCCCATCACGCAACGCAAGGCAAGCGCACCGGCAAGGTTTCGGCTGCGCTCCGCCGCGGTTACGTCTGGACGAAGACGGCGGGATAAGGCTCGCCAATCCCGCGAATTTCATCGCGAAAATACACGTAAATCGCGGCTTGAACGATCGGCCGGCGTTCCCACATCGACGATGCTTTTTGGGCTGCTGTTCGCAGCGGCTCGGCTCTTTGACAAGTGAATAAGGTTTTGCCGCGCGCCCTTCGTGACGCGGCTTCGCTGCTCTTCAGGGTGGAGCGACAAATTCTTCATCCTTGAGCGATGCGCAGCATCGCGTCTCGAAGGAGCGGCGGATTTCATCCGCCCTATGCCGCAACTGCGTAATTAGGCGCCCCCAATCGGACCGCGAAAGGGCGCCTTTCGAGGCTGCAACGCCCGGAAACGGCCGAAAAAACGAAGGACTCGCTCTTCAGAAAAAGCAGGCCTTTTGAAGGGGAGAGACAATAGCGCACTCGCGCTCGCAGCATAAATCGCCCGTTGCGGCGGACCGTAGCGAGAGATAGCCTTTAGCCTGTCATCGGCCTGTCTTCCCGGTCGCTTATGTTTGAGTAGAGACGGCTCGGCGTTTCGACACTCGTTTCGATGCTGGCGAGGGGGCTCACCATGAGAATTGCTGGAATTATCGGCGCCGCGATGCTGCTTGGCGGCTGCGCGCTTTTCGACGGCGGCGACAGACCGGCGACGGCCGCGGCTTCCGTTTCGCCGGCGCGCGTGTCGACGATCGCGACGTCGGCGAGACAGACGAGAGAGCCGTTCCGCCCAGCCTTCGGCGCCGGACAGCCGGTCGCGCTTGTTCCCTGCACGGACGGCGTCGCCCTTTCCGCCGGGTGCCGGAACCTGAATGACCGCCACCAGCGCCGCGGCGACATGCCGGAAGGCGAGGAAGCGGCGACCTTCACCGAAGCCTCGGCGCTCCCAATTTCCGAATAGCAATCTGCGCGAATAGCGGCGAAGCAGCCGCTCCCCGGCCTTCTTGATCTAGGTCAGGACAGACCGCCTTCCCTGTGCGCAGTGTGCGCCGCATGAAGGCAAGTTGGCGGAAATATCTCGGCATTCGGGCGCCGCGTTACACGAGCTACCCCTCGGCGCTGCGTTTCAGCGCGCAAGTGACGGATGCGGACTACGCCGCGCGTCTCGGCGAAGTGCGTCTCTATGAGCCGCTGTCGCTTTACATTCATGTGCCCTTCTGCCGCCAGCTTTGCTGGTATTGCGGCTGCAACATGCGCGTTGAGAACGACTACGCGCGCGCGCTCCGCTATGTCGGCGCGCTCACCAGGGAAATTCAGCTTGTCGGGGAGCGGCTGAACGGCGCAGGCCGGCCGCTCTCGGCGCATTTCGGCGGCGGCACGCCGAACTACCTCAACGTCGATGAGATTGCGGAAATTCTAGGCGCGATCGAGCTCGAGCTTGGACTTACGGATTCAACCCGGCTGGCGATCGAGCTTGACCCACGGCTGATCGGCGAAGGCGACATCGAACGCCTCGCCGGGCTTGGCTTTAACCGGATGAGCCTCGGCGTTCAGGATTTCGATCCCGATGTGCAGGCGGCGATCAATCGCGTCCAGAGCTACGATCTCGTCGAATCGGCGGTCGGAGAAATGCGCCGCGTCGGCGTCAACGATATCTCCTTCGACCTACTTTACGGCCTGCCGAAACAGACCCTGCAGGGCTTCGCCGTGACGCTTGGCGACACGATCGCATTATCGCCCGACCGCGTCGCCGTCTTCGGCTATGCGCATCTTCCCGCCGCGCTCCCCCGCCAGCGGATGATCGACGAGACGGTCCTTCCTCCAGGGGACCTTCGAGCCGACCTCGCCGAACTCGCCGACGACATGCTGGTCGCCGCCGGCTATCGGCGGGTCGGCTTCGATCACTACGCCAAGCCCGACAATCCCCTGGCTCGGGCGGACCATGAAGGACGGCTCCGCCGCAATTTCCAGGGTTTCACGGATGATCTCGCCGAGACGACGCTCGGCTTCGGCGCCTCGGCGATCGGTTATGTCGGCGGGCTCTATGCGCAGAACGCCAAAACGCTCGCCGACTATTACAAGGCGATTGACGCTGGCCGGCTCGCGACGGCGCGGGGGCTCCTCCTCTCGCCTCGCGACATGACGATCGCCAAGGCGATCCGGGACCTCCTCTGCCGTTCGAGAGCGGACGTCACGGACGTTCTCGCCGCAGTCTCGCCAAAGGAGGCGAACGCGATCTGCGCAAGCCTCGACCGCCTCGAAGCCGACGGCGTCATCGAATGGCGGAACAATACAGTCGCGCTGAAACCGGAGGCCCGGCCGCTTTCAAGGGTCGCCGCCATGGCGCTCGACCCTTATGAGGCCGCCTCGCGCGCAGCCGCCCCCGTCTTCGCACGTGCGATATAGACGCACCGCCAGAGGCTGGAGTTTAACGCCCGCAACCGCTAGTTAGGACGCATGGACAGCAGGCCGGGCGTCTCGGAAAAACACTGCAAGTCAGAGGGCGAGCGCCCGAAAACCTGCGACCTCTGCGAGGTTCGCGAACGCTCAATCTGCGCTGATTTAAGCCCCCGCGAATTCGCCCATGTCGAAAAGACAATGGCCCGCCGGCGCGTCGCCAAAAACAAGCCGCTGATGATCGAGGGCGAACCGAATGAGTCGCTTTATGTCGTTGTCGACGGCAGTTTCCGTCTTTCAAAACTGCTCGAGGATGGTCGCCGGCAAGTGACCGGCTTTCTCTTCAAAGGCGACTTCGCGGGGGTGCGTTCGACGACTGCGAGCGCCTACACGGCAGAAGCGCTCGAAGACAGCACCGTCTGTTTCTTCCCGCATCGCTATCTCGACGAGATCGCTCAGGATGCGCCAGGCGTCAAGGATCGGCTGATCGCGCGCGGCCAGACCGAATACCACAAAGCGCAAGATCATATCGTCCTTCTCGGCAAGAAGACCGCCGAAGAACGCGTCGTCAGCTTCATTGAAATGATCGACAGGCTGATCGGCGTCGACCATGGGCGCTCGAAACGATTGGTCCCGCTGCCGATGCCGCGTCAGGATATAGCCGACTATCTCGGCCTTCGGCTCGAAACGCTGAGCCGCACGCTCGCTGCCCTCAAG
>JBMOOR010000281.1:0-5601 GCA_049324555.1 Pseudomonadota bacterium
TTTCGAGCTTCGGCATCTCCTGCTTGACCGCTTCGACCTCGGCCATAAGGCGCGAGGCTTCCGCCTCGTCCTTTTTCGCCTTCGCGGCGCCGATCGCTTTCGACGCTGAATTGCGCTTCGTCTGCAGCTCCTGCAGGCGGGTCGTGATCCCACGCACGTCCGCATCAAGGGTGCGGATTTTCTCCGCCATCGGCGGCAAACCCCGGCGCTTGAGGCCGGCGTCGAAACGGTCGGGGTTTTCCCGGATTTCCTTCAGATCATGCATGGGCGGGACGTATAGAGCGTGTTCGGGCTGAGGCAAACGGCGGATGGGGGTTGGTGTTGCGGATAAAGTCGAGAGGAGCTTGCATCGAAATTGCTCCCTATCCGCCTCGACTCCCCACGCTTTAAGCGTGGGGTCCAACTCCTGCCGCCAAAGCGGTTGCGCCGATGCAATGGAGCGTGCGAATGGCTCAGGAGATGGACGCCACGGTCACGCCGCGGCGAGCCGCTTGTGGCGACGTCGCTCCCTCACTCCGGCGGGGCCGCGCGCCTCACGCCTTCTTTAGAAACTCCGTCCTCAAGACGAGGCCCTTGATCCCCGGGGCGTTGCACTCGACCTCGGCCGGATCGTCGGTCAAGCGGATGTTTTTGATCTTCGTTCCGCGCTTCAAGGTGACGCCGCCCGATCCCTTGACCTTGAGGTCCTTGATGAGGGTGACGCTGTCGCCGTCGGCGAGCGGATTGCCGTTGCAATCTTTGGTCGGTGTCTGTGTCATCGCGCCGCTTTAACGGCGCTCCTGGACGAGGTCCAGCCCCCTCGCCTCATCAAGCCGCCGCTTCTTCCTCAGCCGCTTTCACTTTCTTTTCCGCCATGCGAACCGAGATCACCGACACCTCGTAAAGCGCGATGATGCATGACCCGAGAACAATCTGGCTGAACGGATCGGGCGGCGTCAGGACCGCCGCCACAATGAAGATGAGGACGATGGCGAAGCGGCGATATTTGACGAGCATCCCCGAATTGATGACCCCCGCGCGCGCAAGGAGCGTCAGGAACACCGGAAGCTGAAACGCAAAGCCGAAAGCAAGAATCAACGTCGTCACGAGCGACAAATAATCGCCGACCCGCGTCAGGAGTTCGAAATTCGCCGGCGCCTCGCCGCCCGCCTGCGCTTCAAAACCGACGGCGAATTGCATGATGAACGGCATCATCACGAAATAAACGAGGCAGCCCCCAAGCGCGAAGAGGACCGGCATTGCGATCAGGAACGGCGCCGCGGCGCGCTTTTCGCGCCGGTAAAGCCCCGGCGCGACGAACCGATAGGCTTGCCAGGCGAGGACCGGAAAGGCGACAACGATCGCGGCGAAGACTGAAAGGCGCACGCGCGTGAAGAAGAATTCGAGCGGCGCGAAATAAAGCGTCGGATCCTTGCCGGCGCTCGCCCGTCCGACCGCCTCGACAAAGGGAATGATCAGTATGTTGAAGATCTCCTTCGAGAACAGGAAACAGACCGCGAAGGCGACCGCGATCGCAGTGATCGAAACGATGAGCCGTTCTCGCAGTTCCGTCAGATGGTCGATGAGCGGCGCGGCGGAAGCGGCGACTTCGTCCTCTTCCCCATGCGCATCATCCTTTTTTTTGACCGGCAGGCTCACTCGGCGCGCTCTGGCAAGGGCTTTGTCGCGGCGGTCTCAATTTCCGCCGCTTCCTCGCGGACGGCGGCGGCGACCGGGCGCATCGCGTCGTCGATCGTTTGCTTCGTTTCCGCAAAGACATTCGTCCGCTTGAGGGCGTCGATCTCGCGGCGCATGTCCTCCATTTCGCTTTCGCGCGCCATCTGATTGAAGGCGGCGGAAAATTCGCCCGCCATCCGCCGCGCCTGCGCGACAATCTTTCCGGCGGCGCGCATCAGCCGCGGCAAGTCCTTCGGCCCGACAACGACGAGCGCGACGACGGCGATGACGACGAGTTCGAAAAATCCAACGCCCGGCATCAGGTTCATGACGCCCTCACCTACAAGGCGACGCTGCGCTAATGCGCGGCGTCCTTGGGCTTTTGCGCCGCATCCGCCGGCTTGTCGGTCCGGTCTTCAAGCGCCTTGTCCTCATCCTGAAGACCCTTGCGAAAGGCTTTGATGCCCTTGGCGAAATCGCCCATCAGCGACGAGATCTTCCCGCCGCCCCCGAAAAGCAGGAGGGCAAGCACGACAATGATCAGTATCTGCCAGGGTCCGACGGCCATGTCGGCCTCCTTGTCAATTCCACGATCTATCTAGGACCGACCGCGCGAGGGCGCAAATCCCCTTACGGCGGCATTGAGCCGCCGGATCTCAATCGTGACGGGAAGGCCGCCTCGCCGGGGCTGGATCAGGGGATGCCGATTCGGGATCGGGGTCCCCGATCCAGCTTTTGAATTGGCGCGGCGTTTGGCGCAAAACCGCACGCGCTTTCGCGCACGCCGCGCTACGGCGTTGCGGTTTCCTCAGCCGCCGGCATCACCGCGCCGATATGGCTGTGGCGGAACTTCCACCCGTCTTTCGTGCGGACGAGGATGTCGGTGAAGGTGTAATCGCTGTCGACCGAAACCGCGCCGCCGGGCTCGGTCCGCTTATAGTGGCCGGAGCCGTGCGCAATCGCCGTGTCGCCCATCATGATGACGCCGTTGACCGAATAGCTCGCTTCGTTCTTGCCGCCGTTCTTGCAGAAATCGGCTTCCTGCTGGCGCATCTCAGGGGTCGAAAGCTGAAGGTCTTTCGAGTCCGGGTAATAGCTTGAGCGTCCGTCAGCGTCGAATTTGTAGGCGGCCTCGACATCGCAAGCCATCCAGCTTGCGAAGGAGTCGGCGATCGTTTTCTTGACGGCTTCTTCGTCGCTGGCTTTCGCAAGGGCTGAACCGCACATAAGGGCGCCGGCTGCGCCCGTCGCGAGCGCAATTCGCGTGAAGGTCATGTCATTCTCCCGTGTTTCAAGCGCCGGGAATGGATGACTACGCAACGCCGTTCTCGGCGCGAGGGGCATCATCGCGCCGCGCAGGACGGACGGCAAAGCCCGCCTGACGCCCTTACCGATTAGTAATCTCGGCTATTCGCCATCCTCGGTCTGGAAATCGGTGACGAACTCCGTTTCCTCGCCGATCTCCTCGATGTCCTCGCCTGCGAGGTCGTCCGAGGGGGCGGGAACCGTGAAGCCCGGCGGTAGGCGAGCGTCGAGGAGGCCCGCGGCCTTCAAGTCCGCCATGCCGGGAAGATCGCCGACGCTCTCAAGGTTGAAATGCTCAAGGAACGCCTGCGTCGTGCCGTAAAGGATCGGCCGGCCGGGGGCCGAGCGCCGGCGTCCGCGCATCCTGACCCAGCCGATCTCCATCAACTGATCAAGCGATCCCGGTGACACGGCGACACCGCGCACATCCTCGATGTCGGCGCGCGTGCAGGGCTGGTGATAGGCGATGATCGCGAGCGTCTCCAAGGCGGCGCGCGTCAGCTTCTTCGGCTCGACCTTTTCCTTTTCGAGCACATGCGCAACATCCGCCGCCGTGACGAAACGGTATTTTCCCGCCGCGCGAGACAAGACGACGCCGCGGTTCTCGTAGTGCAGGCCGAGCGTGTCGAGCAGCGTCTTGACATCGGCGCCCGCGGGGAGCCGCGCGGCGATCGCCTCTTCATCGAGCGGCTCGACAGCGGCGAAAAGGAGCGCCTCGGCCATGCGAAGATGCTCGGCCATTTGCGCGGCCGACCACACGGCATCGGCGATTTCAGCGTCCTTCGTTTCGCCTTCGGGCGCTGCGGCCTCGTCCGCTTCTTCTTCCTCGATCATGTCTTCAAGTTCCTCGGCGAGCGCTTCCTGCGCTTCGCGCGCATTCATTTCGTCGAAATTGCGGGCGCGACCGTCGTCGGTCAAAGCGTCATCCATCGGCGTCATTGTCAACCTCCCGCACAGGCGGCGCATCATGGCGCCGGCGCACATAGATCGGCTCGAACGCGCCGAGCTGGCGGATCTCGATGGCGCCGTTCTTGGCGAATTCGAGCGCGGCGTTGAAGGAACTCGCGACGACGGATGCGACCGGCGCATCGACGCCGGCGCCCGGCGCGATCTTCGTCAGGTCGGTCCATTCGGGAATGGCGCCGAGGAGGCGCGACAGGCGCGCCCGCGCTTCCTCGATCGTGAAGACTTTGGGAAGTTCGATCTTGTATGTGCGATCGACCGCGGCGACGCGCTGGCGCGCGTAGGCCTGCAGCAACTCGAAGAGTTCCGCCTGCCAGAGCGGCGTCTTCAGCACGCGGACGCCTTCGGGGGTTCCGCGCGGAAAGAAATCGATCCCGAATTGAGGGAGGTTGAACAGCTTCTCCGTCGACTGGCGCATCGCTTCGAGGCGCTGCAGCTGGAAAGCGAGGCGCGCGGCCATTTCGTCCGCTGTCGGCTCGCCCACGGCGTCGCCCTGCGTCGGGATCAGGAGTTTTGACTTCAGATAGGTGAGCCACGCCGCCATCACGAGATAGTCGGCCGCGAGTTCAAGGCTCCGCGCCTTCGCGGCGGCGATGAAATCGAGATACTGGTCGACAAGGCGGATCATCGAGATCTTGCGGATGTCGACGCGCTGCGTTCGCGCAAGATCGAGAAGGACGTCGAGCGGGCCTTCATACCCGTCGAGATTGACGACGAGCGAGTCGATATCGGCTGTGGGCGCCAAGCGCACGGGCGCGTCAAACGGCGGCTCGCCGCCCTCCCCGGCCGGTATTGTCGTCGCTTCCGTCATCAATACACCTTGATGGCGATTCTCCTGCTCCGCCGCCTGAAGTTTTCCACTCAGGCGACCAACGCCGGCTTGATGAGCCCGGCGAGGCGCTCATAGTCTCCGGCCGTATCGCCCCGCAAGACCGCGCGCGGGGCCGCCGCGAGAGCGGCTCCGGCCCGGGCTAGCGCGCGCCCGGCGAGCATCGGCGCCGAGGTGGCGGCCTCAAGCTTTTCCGCCATCGAGAAATTGCAGCAGCAGGCGATATCGACGCCCGCCGCGAGGCAATCACGGACGCGCGCGCCGACAGGTCCGCCGAGCGCCTGCATTTTGAGATCGTCCGAGAGAAGAAGCCCGTCAAAGCCGATCTCGCCGCGGATGACGCCTTCGATGATCGTCTTCGACATCGTCCCGCAATCGTCCGGGTCGAACGCCTCATAGACGACATGCGCCGTCATTCCGATCGGCGCGTCCTTCAGCGCCTTGAACGGAACGAAGTCGGTTTCGCGAAGATCGCGCTTTGAGGCGACGACACGCGGCAGGGCGTAATGGCTGTCGACCGTCGCGCGCCCGTGTCCGGGAAGATGCTTGATGACGGGAAGCGCCCCGCCTTCGATGAGCCCGTCGATCGTCGCGCAGCCGAGCGCTGCGATCTGATCCGGATGGGTCGCGATCGCCCGGTCGCCGATCACCGTCTTGTCGCTGTCGATCTGCGGAACGTCGAGCATCGGCGCGCAGTCGATGGTGACGCCGAGATCGGAAATCATCCGCCCGATGAGCCTTGCATTGAGGCGCGCCGCCTCGATCGCCTTTTTCGGATCGAGCTTCCACAATTGCCCGAAGACGGCGGGCGCCGGATGCGAAGGAAACGTCGGCGGCTTCATGCGCGC
>JBMOOR010000282.1:0-781 GCA_049324555.1 Pseudomonadota bacterium
GTCAACGCCCATGGTGCAGTCGAACAGTCGGCAAGATTTGCGGGCGAGCTGGCGCGGAAAATGCCGCGGCTTGGCGAACAAGGATGCTGATCGAGGCGGCGCACCGCGATAAGAGTTCCTTTTGGGTGCGGCGCCGATAGGATGGAGGCGGAGGGCCCGCCAGTGCCGCGCCACAGCTTTTCAATAAGGGTGATCGCTGCGAGGGTGGCAACATCGCTCGTCGGCGCTGCGCTGTTCGTCTACGGACTGATCGCGTCCTTCTCTCCGCTCCCCGCCGGGGCGCCGCTCGTCATCCTCGGGCTCCTGATGATCGCCGCGGCGAACCCGGCGGCGCGGCCTTTCATTCGGCGGATGCGTAAGCGCTGGCGCTGGTTCGACCGTCTCGTGCGATTTGTCGGAAAGCGCGGACCGCCCGGCGTCCAGTCGGTGACAGCGGAAACGACGCCAAATGAGGGAGAAGACAAGCGATGCTGATCTTTCGGTTCGCCGTCACCGCCTTTGCGATCGCGCTGATCGTGTTCGGTCTCATCTGGACGATTTCGCCGCTCCCGTTCGGATTCATTCTGGTCGCCGCTGGCCTTGCAATCCTCATCTCGGTCGCGCCTGCCGAAATCCGCTGGCTCCGCCGGCGCTGGCGATGGTTCGACCGGCTCCTGCACAGGCTCGAAAAGAAACTGCCTCGATGGATCGCAAAGCGCCTTCGCGATTCCGATTACGATCACGCCGATGAGGAGGAGGACGAAGAGCCGCCGCGCAAGGCGACGGCGGCGCATTCGCGCTC
>JBMOOR010000282.1:791-5580 GCA_049324555.1 Pseudomonadota bacterium
GCTCAAGGCGAAAATCGAAGTGAAAATACGTCGAATGAGCGGCTTGAAACTTTCCGCGCGAAACCCAGATCAGCGGTCGCGTCATCGCTCATAACGGGCGGCGGCGCACGGCTCTTTGACAAGTGAATATTTGCGCCCTCGCGGCTGACAGGCTGCGCGGGCGCTTGTCCGACTTTCCGGCGCGCGGATTCGCCGATGCGGCGAAAAGGGAAATACGGATTATACGGACAAAAACGCTGCGACCCGCATGGATGCTGGATTCGCGCCCATGCCCGGCCGGCGAATTTTCCGTAAGACACGGAGCATCGCGTCGGTAAAAGGCGAAAAAACTCGCGCGACAGATCAGAGCAGCATCGAGGCCGGCTCTTCAATGAACCGCCTGAAGGCGGCGAGAAATTCCGCGCCGACCGCGCCGTCAACGACGCGATGGTCGCAGGTCAAGGTGACGGTCATCATGGTGCGGACGACGATCTGGCCGCCCCGGACGACGGCGCGTTCTTCGCCGGCGCCGACCGACATGATCGCGCCATGCGGCTGGTTGACGATCGAGGCGAAGGACGTGATCCCGAACATGCCGAGGTTCGAGACCGAGAACGTGCCGCCCTGATATTCTTCGGGCTTTAGTTTCTTCGCTCGCGCGCGCGCGGCCATGTCTTTCACTTCGGCGGAAATCTGTTTCAGGCCCTTTGTCTCGGCTTTCCAGACGATCGGCGTGATGAGCCCGCCCTCGATCGCCACAGCGACGCCGATATCGGCGTGCTTGTGGAGAAGGATCGCTTCATCCGCGAACGTTGCATTGGCGTTCGGAACTTTCTTGAGCGCCATCGCCGACGCCTTGATGACGAAATCGTTGACCGAGAGTTTGTAGGCGCCCTCACCGTCCTTCGGCGAAGCGGCGTTCAGCGCGGCGCGCGCTTCGAGGAGTTTCGTCAGCTCGATGTCGATATTGAGCGGGAAGTGCGGGACTTCGTTGTTGAAGGACTGCGTCAGGCGCCGTGCGATCACCTTTCTCATGCCGTCGAGCTTCACCGCCGTATAGCTCTCCGGCGGATAAAGGCGCGGATCGATCGAAGCGGGAGTAATCCTCCGACCCTCATCCTGAGGAGCCCGCGCAGCGGGCGTCACGAAGGACGGCGCCGCTTCGATGTCGCGCTTCACGATGCGCCCATGGGGACCCGAGCCCTTGAGCGCCGCAAGATCGAGCCCGGCGTTTTTCGCGAGACGCCTGGCGAGCGGCGATGCGTGAACGCGGCCATGTTTGGCGTTCCCCTCTCCCGCATGCGGGAGAGGGGTAAGGGGTGAGGGCGCTACCACGTGCGCTGTCGGCGCCTGACTTCCCCTCACCCCCGACCCCTCTCCCGCTGCGCGGGAGAGGGGGGAAGAAGAGCCATTCGCCTTCGGCACCGGCGGCGCCTTGCCGAGATCCGCCGCGCTTTCGCCGTCGCCCAAGAGGATCGCGATCGTCGCATTGACCTTCACATTCTCCGTGCCCGCCGGGACGACGATTTTGCCGACGACGCCCTCATCGACCGCCTCGACTTCCATCGTCGCCTTGTCAGTCTCGATCTCGGCGATGACGTCGCCGGAAGAGACCTTGTCTCCCTCCTTCACGTTCCATTTGGCGAGCGTGCCCTCTTCCATGGTCGGAGACAGAGCGGGCATGAGGATAGGAGTGGGCATTGAGGTTATCCACTTATGTGTGAGGGAACGCGCGCGAAACCTAAATCACCGCGCATCCCCGCGAAAGCGGGGATCCAACAGGCCTGTCGCATGGATCCCCGCTTTCGCGGGGATGAGCGGGTCGAGAGGTCTCCCATATTCTTCAACATTCAGTGCGGCCCGAAATATGAAGCGGCAAGTTCGGCGTCCAGAAACCGCGTCGGCGTCCATTTGGCGGCGCGGCGGGCGACGCGGGCTTCCGCCGTCTCAGCGCCGTACTGCATCGGCGCTTCCTCGATGCCGAGAAACTCCTTCATGCGGAGCCCGGCGACATTGATCGTCGAGCGGATATTCGCGCCCTCGCCCGTCACAGCGGCGATGTAGACGCCGCAATGTTTGCAGATGAGGAAGTCAGCCGTGCGAAGCGCGAAACGATAGCGGATCAAGTCATCGGCGGAGGCGTCGATCACGACTTCGCTTTCGGGATCGGAGATATTGACCGCGCCGACACGCCGGCAGAAATCGCACTGACAGGTGCGGACGCCAAGCTCCTGCGGCGTCTTTTGCGTTACGAACGACGCTTTCAGTTTCCCGCAATGACAGGAGCCGGTGTACTTCATCTAATCCCGCTCGGTCGGATCTGGTCCAAATCTATTTTGTCCGATTGTGCCGCGCACAAAAAGTTGCGCAAGCGCAAGCAGACCTCCAATTGAGGCGCAAACGACCCACGCTACGATTGCTGCTTTTTCCGTGTTAGACATCTGGAAAAAGCCGGCGAAATCGGGCGTCCAATACAACGCCAACATTAGCGCCGCCCACCAGCCGGTCATGTTCAGGTCGTGGAAGCGACGAATCGAAGTCGCGAACGAGGGCCATGCAACGAGTACGGTGAGGGCCGCAATGAATGGCGTATAAACAGTTCCTAAGAATGTGAACTCGATCTCCGGGAAGAGAGAGACGTCCGCGGCCGCAGCGGCGAACATTAATGGAATTATCGGCAACATCACTGCCAGCCATGTCGCCTTCCGCGAAATCCTACCTCTTGCCGTCAAATAGAAGCGCAGCATTTGCCTCCCAAATTCCCGAGCTATTCCCTATACATCACACCCTTAACCGCCCGCACAATCTTCTCCGCATTCGGAAGGCTCAGCACTTCGAGATTCGCCGCATAGGGCAGCGGCACGTCTTCCTGCGTCACGCGCGCCGGCGGCGCGTCGAGATAATCGAAGGCGTGCTGCGTCACCTGCCAGCCGATTTCGGCGCCGACGCCGCAGGGCGCCCAGCCTTCTTCGACGGTGACGACGCGGTTCGTTTTCTTCACCGACTCGATGACAGTCGCCGTATCCATTGGGCGCAGGGTGCGGAGGTCGATGACCTCGGCGGAGACTCCCTCCTCCGCTAGTTTCGCCGCCGCTTCGAGCGAGAATTTCACGCCGCGCGAATAGGAGACGATGGTGACATCCGTTCCCTCACGCGCGATCTTCGCCTTGCCGATCGGGATGATCCAGTCATCGATCTTCGGCACGTCCATTGTGTCGCCGTAGAGAAGCTCGTGCTCCAGAAAGACGACCGGGTTCGGATCGCGGATCGCGGCTTTCAGCAATCCTTTCGCGTCCGCCGCCGAATAGGGCGAAATGACGATGAGGCCCGGAATGTTCGAATACCACGCCGCGTAATCCTGGCTGTGCTGAGCGGCGACGCGCGAGGCGGCGGCGTTGGGCCCACGGAACACGATCGACGAGCCCATCTGGCCGCCTGACATGTAGCGCGTCTTCGCCGCCGAGTTGATGATGTGGTCGATCGCCTGCATGGCGAAGTTCCAGGTCATGAATTCGACGATAGGTTTCAATCCCGCAAACGCCGCGCCGACGCCAAGTCCCGCGAAGCCATATTCCGTGATCGGCGTATCGATGACGCGCGAGGGTCCGAATTCCTCAAGAAGGCCGCGCGAGACCTTGTAGGCGCCCTGATATTCGGCGACTTCCTCGCCCATCAGGAAGACGTCCTTGTCACGGCGCATTTCCTCCGCCATCGCAGCGCGCAAGGCGTCGCGAATTGTCGTCGGGACCATTTCAACGCCAGCGGGAAGATCGGGATCGCGCAACGTCGCCGCTTCGCCCTTCGTGACGGCGCTTCGCGCCTCCTCAGGGTGAAGCGCCTTCTTGCCTTCATCCTGAGGAACCCGTGCAGCGGGCGTCTCGAAGGATGATTTGCCGTTGGGCTTCGCATCGCCGACGCTTTCGCCGTCGCCAAGAAGGATGGCGATCGTTTCGTTGACCTTCACATTTTCGGTTCCAGCGGGAATGAGAATCTTGCCGACAATGCCCTCGTCGACCGCCTCGACTTCCATCGTCGCCTTGTCGGTTTCGATCTCGGCGATGACGTCGCCGGAGGAGACCTTGTCCCCCTCCTTCACCTTCCACTTGGCGAGCGTCCCCTCTTCCATGGTCGGGGACAGGGCAGGCATCAGGATCGGCGTCGGCATCAGAAATCCTTGCAAAAATTTGCATCGCCCGGCCGCTTCCGTCCGGGGCGCGGCTAACTAGCCGCAATCGGACGGCCTGAACAAGCCTTGACGCTCTGAGGTCCCCGTATTTCGCCTCGAAAACCCGGCTCAGCCGAAGACTTTTCCGGGCGAGCCTGGCTTCATCCGGATAAGGCGCGAGGTTTTGACCGCCGCCTGCCGATGATGAACGATCGCCTGATAACCTGGGTCTTTGACCATCGCCGCAAAGGCCTCAGCGCCCGGATACTCCGCAATGAACGCCATGTCCCATCGCTCGTCCTCCGGTCCGATGACGACCGCTTCGGGTTTCCCCGCCCAGACGATCTTGCCGCCTGCGCGCCTGAAGAAGAGTTCGCTCGACCGCGCGTATTCAGCGTAGGCCTCGGCGCCCGTCGCCTCGCGCCCATCCTCATATTTCGCCTTCTTCCGTAAGCGGATTAAGTTCAGCATCCAGATCGGCCCATCGCCTGGAAGCTTCATGAAGTCGCCGAACTGGCTTTTTGTCGGGTCGACATGCCTTGTCATCAAAATCTCCTGATCGGCGCGGCGGCGATCGGCATACCGCCTTTTCCAGCCGGCGCCCGCTTTTTCGCAACTGTCAAAAAGCGGCGATTCAATACTCTC
>JBMOOR010000283.1:0-2250 GCA_049324555.1 Pseudomonadota bacterium
TCGCCTCTCCGAAGCGCGCGTCGAAGGCTATCGCAATTTCGGAACGAAACTCTGGAATGCGGCGCGCTTTTGCGAAATGAACGGTTGCGCGTTCGATCCCGCCTTCGATCCGAAGTCGGCGAAGGAAACGCTCAATCAGTGGATCATTCACGAAGCGGGAAAGACCGCAACGGAAGCAACGAAGGCGCTCGAAACCTACCGGTTCAACGATGCGGCGGGCGCGATCTACAAATTCGTCTGGAACGTCTTCTGCGACTGGCACCTTGAACTTGCAAAGCCGATCCTTCTGGGGCCGGATGCGCCGGCGAAGGCGGAAACGCAGAAGGCGACGGCGTGGGTCCTTTCGGAAGTCCTGAAACTCCTCCACCCGTTCATGCCGTTCATCACCGAAGAACTCTGGGCCGAAACCGCGAAGCGTGAAAAAGCGCTCGTCGTGACGGCGTGGCCGAAGCGCGAAGATTTTCCCGCTGCTGAAAAGGCCGATGCGGAAATCAACTGGATGATCGGACTCATCACGGCGATCCGGTCGGCGCGCGTGGAAATGAACGTGCCTGCGGGCGCAAAGATCCCGATGCTTGCGGTCGGCGCCGATGCGGCGGTCTCGCTTCGCATTGACGCCTATCGCGATCTTATTGCGCGTCTTGCCCGTCTTGAATCTCTTCATCTCGCTTCTCTTCCTCCGAAGGGCGCGGTGCAGATCGTGCACGAAGGCGGCGTCTTTGCGCTTCCGCTCGCCGGGATCATCGATATCGCGGCGGAAAAGGCTCGTCTCCAGAAGGAGATCGACAAATGCTCGAAGGAAATCGAGGCGATCGACAAGAAGATGTCGAACGCGAATTTCGTCGAGCGCGCGCCGGCGGAAGTCGTCGAGGAAAACCGCGAGCGGCGCGTCGCGTTTGTTGAGCGCAGCGAGAAGCTCGCGGCGGCGCTCGCCCAGATTTCCGAGAGTTGAGGCGGGCGGAGGCCCGTCTTTGATCCCGACTTTGGTTCCGCGCCTTTGCGCACGACATCCGTTCCAGTCTTTCCCGTTCGAGCGCCCTGCGCGCTTCGAGCAAAGCCGAGACTACGGCGTCCAAAGGGGAGGGGGATAAGTTGTAGGATAAGGAGGGGGATAACCCGGGGGACAAGTGGTGGGATAACCTGGGGGACGGTTCGGAATTTCCTTTGCGAATCAACGCGAAAAATTTTTCGCGGAAAAGAGGGTTAACGCGCCTCTTCGACCGTTCTTTTCTGCAACCCTGCGCAGGCGTTCCGTGAGCGGATGATCAACCGGAGAGAGAAAATTCTCTCCTGCGGCAGGGAGCGACGGCGCGGCTGTGTCTTACTCTCCCCAACGCCTCAGGAGATTGTTGCGGACATTGGCGAGGCGGTCGCGAACTTCGCCCGGCGCGCCCGCCGCGGCGAGGTCGGCGCCGACGCGGTCGAGTTCAAAGAGCGTCATGCGATCTTCCGCGCTGCGGACGCGGCTTTTGATCCAGCCGACGGCGGCGAGGCGCGCGCCGCGTGTCACGCGCGCGATGCGATGAACGCTCGTCGATGGGTAAAGGACAAGGGCGCCGGCCGGGAGTTTGACGGCGTCTTCAGCGCCCGCGGCGTCGATCATGAGTTCGCCGCCGTCGTAATCCTCAGGCGCGCAGAGGAAGAGCGTGAAAGAGAGATCGGTGCGAACGCCGTCGATATAGGGCGCGTCGACATGCGCGCCGTATTCCATGCCCTCGCTGTAGCGGTTGAGCATGATGCGGGCGAGCACGGCGGGCTGCGCAGCGCTGCGCACCGTTTCGTTGTCCATGACGGCGCGCGCCAACGTTTCGAGAACGCCTTTGGCGGGGCCCGTCGATAGCGCCTGTTCATTCGCCTTGACGGCGCGCGCCCTTCCTTGCGCTGTGCTGCGCCCTTCAGACCAGAAGCCGGGAGCCTCGGTCGCCTCCCGCACAGCGCCTATGAGGGCGGCGTCGATGACATTGGCGATCTGGAGCGTCATTGTGCAAATAAGTCGCGATTGCTGCTCTGGCGGCGGTCTGTATGATGCCCGCGCTTTTGAACGGGAACAACAGCATGGCGCGGCGCCTCAAACTTCTGACCGGACTTTCTTCGATTGCGTTCACGGGCGCGCTGACGCTGTCGGCGTGCGGCGAGGAAAAAAAAGGCGAGGCGGCGGCGACAGAGCCCGATCATGCGGCGCATCAGAGCGCAATCGCGGCTCCGGCGAGCGAGGAGGAAATCGCCGCCGCGGCGCAAACGGGCGGCGAA
>JBMOOR010000283.1:2260-5561 GCA_049324555.1 Pseudomonadota bacterium
AGCGGAGGCCGCATCGGCGGTCGATCTCGCGACGGACAAGGCGGCCTATCTCTCCGCCTTGCAGATCGTGCGCGGCCACCTGCGGGCAGGCGGCGAACTCTACGCGGCGGGCGATCGTGAATTGGGACCGCAGCACCTGCGTCATCCGCAGGCGGAAATGCTGACTTCTCTCGCGCCGGCGCTCGCGTCTCATGGCGCGACGGCGATCGATCCGGCGATCGACGCGCTCGCGTCGGCGGGCGAAGAGGGCGCCTCTCCTGCAAGGATCGCCGAACTTCAAAGCGCGGCGCTTGCGGCGATCGCGTCGGCGAGCGAAGCGGCCTCGCCCTCGCTCAAGGACAGGCTCCTCGCGGCGGCGAAGACGCTGACCGTCGCCGGCGACGAATATTCGATCGCCGTCAAGGACGGCGTTATTGTCAATCTGCATGAATATCACGACGCCTACGGATTTATCGCGACCGTTATCGGGGACTTGAAGGCGCTCAAGGGGTCGAGCGACGCGGAAGAACAGGCGATCAGGACCGCACTTGATCAGGCGATGATCGCCGCGACGGCCGCGCCGACAGTCGTCCCGCCCTTGGAAGGGCTGAAGCCCGCCTCGGTCATCTACGGCGCCGCCGCGAGGGCGGAGATCGCCGCGCGCAGCCTTTAACGGACGAGGCGCCAGGCGGTCACGGTTCCCGGCATCCAGTTCGGAACGATCACCGTATCGCCGAAGATTGTCAGATCGTTCTGCAGGGTTGCGGCCTCGCGCGTGTTGAGGAGCGATGACACCGAGCCGTCGCCTGAAACATAGTGGATTTCCCCGGGCCAGGAGGAGACGAGAAAGCCGCCGCCTGCGGATGCTGGGACAATTCCAATGCCGTCGGCGTCGATCATGCCGGCTGCTATTTCGCGCCAGCCGCCCTCTGCCGTCGCTTCAAAAAGGCTGCCGCTTGTCATGGTGCTGACGAACATCCTGTCGTCGGCGCCGAGCAATCCGTTGACGCCGTCAAGCTCCGGTCCCGCGCGCCATACGACGGGACCCTCTGGCGAAAGGCGCAAGATGCGGGCGGTCCCTGAATCGGAGACGTAGACTTCATCGCGCCAGACGGTCGCGTCGTTGAGGAAGGTCGCTTCCGGGATCGCGATGACCGCGCCGGCCGCGCCGCTAACAGCATCAAATGTCCGGACCTGATCGATATCGGCGACATAGAGAACGCCGTCCTTGATCGCCATGCCCTTCGGCGCATCCAGGCCGTCGATGAAGCGCTCGGCGACGATTGCGCCGCCTGCGGACAATTTCGTGATCCACCCGGCTCGGTCTTTAGCTTCGCCTTCGCCCGCGACGTTCGAAATGAAATAGGCGCCGTCCGGCGAAAGCGCGACGCCTTCGGGCGCGCTGAAGCCTTGCGCGATCCAGAGCGGCTCAAGACGCAGTTGCGCCGGCGCAGTCTCGGCTGCGGGCTCTGCGGCGGCGAGTGCGTCTACAGGCGCTGCGTCAGGCGCCGGCGCCTTCGAGCAGGCGGCGGCGAGAAGGGCGAGGCCGGTGAGGGCGAGACGCATCGGCGACTCCGCTGGAGCGAGAGCGTCACCCTAAGTCGGCTTCGCCATAACCGGCAACTCGGCTGGTCGCGCCGCAATAACGCTTCGCGGCGCTGATCAAGTGCGGCGAGGCCGCTCGATGAGGTCCTGCGCCGAGGGGCCGGGCGGCAATTGCTCGCGGATGTCCTTCGGGTTCCACGGCCCGTAAGAAAAGCTGCGGGCGCCTGGATGGGGTTCGTATCCGGTGAAGGGCGTGCGCTCGCTCAAGGGCGGCGTTCCCCGCATTTCAGGTCGAGGGGCCTGAGGCTTCGGGCGGAAAAGGCCGAAGAGCCCGGCGCCTGCGCCGATAAATTTGACGCTCGACCGCGAGAGGCGATCGGGGAAGAGCGCCATCAGCGCGCTGATCTCCGCCGGCATCTTGGTCGAGACGGCAAGGCCGATTTCGCGCGCTTCGCCCGCCTCGATCGGGTAATCGTGCGTCCAGCGCCCGCTCGCGAGCTGGTCGGCGATCGCAACGGCGGCGTTGTCCGACACCGTGCCCTTCAAGAGTTCGTGCGCGGCGCGCTTTAATTGGTCGATCGCCATCTGCCCGACATCGGCGAGGACGAGCGTGTAATCGTCGGTCGCGTCCGCCGACTTTTCCTTGCGCACGCGCAGGAGCGATGCGGCGGGAACGCCCCCGATCTGCGGATCGATCGGCCCGAGGACGGCGTGCTTGTTGAGGACGATTTCGTCCGCAGCAAGAGCGATGAGCGTCCCGCCCGACATGGCGTAATGCGGGACGAAAACGGTCTTTCTCGCGGGATGGGCCTTCAGCGCGCGCGCGATCTGCAGCGCAGGGAGCACAAGTCCGCCCGGCGTGTGCAGCACCATCTCGATCGGCGTCGAGGCGGGCGTCGTGCGGATCGCTTCAAGCACGTCTTCCGCGTCGTTGAGATCAATGTAGCGCAGCACCGGAATGCCGAGGAGCCCCATCGGCTCCTGCCGGTGGACGATGGCGATGACGCGCGATTTCCGCTTGCGTTGAACGCGCGAGAATTCGCGCTCGAGCATCTCGCCGCGTTGGCGGCGGGTGAGCGCCGGGATGATGAAAAAGAAGATGATCAGGAAAATGAAGGGCAATGCGCCCAGAAGATCATCCATACGCTACTCCCCTCAGACCTCGCGGCCCGCACCCGTCGGGTCGCTCCGGTTCTTCATGTCGACATTGAGATAGTTGACGCCGAACAGCACGGCGGCGGCGATCTCGGCGGTGAAGTCGGACTGCGCGTAAGTCGCGCGCGCCTTCACATGCCAGCCATGCGTCTTGGCGAGCCAGATCGCGGTCTTGTAGGGGACGCCGTTGATCTCGCCGATATCGAAGCCGCCGGAAAGCGCTGTCGGCAGCGTCTCGGCCGTTGCGGCGTCGCTCTTGCGCTCGATTTCGATGACCGCGACGGGAAGCTCTCCTGCAATGTCGAAATTCTGGCGGATCGCGGCGACGGCGCCGGCCGCATGTTCGTTCAACGACATGTCGGGATAGTAGGAGGCGTAGACAGTCACGGCCGCGTCGCCGTCGATCCCGTAATTGCATGAGACGTCGAGATTGCGGCTGTCATAGGCGGTGACGCCCGCGAGAGCGAGGACGCGGTCCTTCTCCTCTCCCTTCAGCGTGAATGACGCTGGGCATTCAAGCCCGCTTTCGCGATGAATGAGTTTTGCGCCGTCGCGGCGCCACCCGTCGGGGGCCTCCGCGGCCGCGCGTTCGATCTTGATATCGCGCGCGCGCGCGTCGAGC
>JBMOOR010000284.1:0-5535 GCA_049324555.1 Pseudomonadota bacterium
GGCGGGCGTTATCGCCCGCCCGCGCCTGCGATCAATCGCGCCAATGCTGCGCCGCGGGAAACCCGGCTTGGCTACCCGAAGATGAAATCGTCTGCGCTGAGCTGGCTGACGGTGACACTGCGGATAACGAGAACATCCCCGCCGCCGAAGTCGATCGTCGTGTTGACGCCGTTATCGCTCGCCGCGCCGATCACTTCCGCAAATGTGTCGAATGCGGCGCCGAAACCGACGAGGCGGATGACATCCTCGCTCGCCGCGCCCGCAGTGAAATCCCGCAAGGTGTCCGCGTCGCCTCCAGGAGCGAAAACGATCGTATCATTCCCGGCGTCGCCGAAGATAATGTCGTTGAGATCCCCGCCGTCGAGAACGTCATCGCCGTTCCCTCCCAGGAGAACGTCGTAGCCGGCCCCTCCCTGCGCCGCGTCGTCATCGTCGCCGCCTGAGAGCGTGTCGTTGCCGCCGCCGCCATTGATGGAGTCAAAACCCGACCCGCCGAAAAGGCTGTCCCGACCGGAGCCGCCGTCGACCGTGTCATCGCCCGCACCCGCATCAACGCTGTCGTTTCCGGCGCCTGCGATGATGGCGTCGCGCCCTGAACCGGCGAGCAAGACGTCATCGCCGTCCGCGCCGTCGAGCGTGTCGTTCCCGGCTTCGCCGCGCAGCGTATCGTTGAGCGATCCGCCATCGAGCGCATCCCCGGTTTCGCCGCCGATGAGAATGTCAACGCCGTTTCCGCCGATCAGCACATCCTTGCCGACGCCGCCCGAAAGCGTGTCGTCGCCTTCGCCGCCGAAAACTGAGTCAGAGCCGTTGGCGCCGAAGAGATTATCGCCGCCGGCGCCGCCGTCGACGGAGTCCGCGCCGGCGCCGGCGTCCGACACATCGTTGTCCGCTCCGCCTGCGATCACATCATTTCCGGCGCCGCCGAGCAGCAGGTCGTCGCCGACGTCACCCGACAGAACGTCGCCATTGTCGCCGCCGTTCAGCGTGTCGGCTCCAATTGCGCCAATGAGAGAATCAGCGCCCGCGCCGCCGATCAACAAATTCGCCGCATCATTGCCGGTGATGGTGTCGCGGCCTGCGCCGCCGATCGCATTCTCGATGATGACGCCGCGCGCGATCGATATGTTGTATCGCGCAGGACCATTGTCCGGCGTCGGTCCGGCGCTCGAAAAACTCGCCGGCCTGAGATCGATGTCCGCGTTCTCGTCGTAACCGGAGAGATCCAGCGTGTCGAGGCCGCCCGCATCCCAGACGGAGAATGTCGCGCCCTGCGCCGCTGAGGCGATCGCATAGAGCGAACGGCCCGCCGTCGAATTAAATCCGTATACGGTGTCGCCCGTTCGCGTCGTCATGTTGGCGCCGTAGAGGCGCTGGGCGGCGGCGATATCGTGAAACTGCGGTCCCCACGCAAATGAGGGAAGATTGCCGCCGGCGTTCGTGGAGCCGAAATAGCTCATGATGGTGAACATGCGGGCGTCTTGCCAGTAAAGCGCGTCCGCCGCGTAGGTCGGCGACCCGCCGTCGTAATCGCCGGGATGGCTGAGCCCGATCGCATGTCCGATCTCATGGGCCAGCACATGCGGGCCGAAGTCGCCGAAGACGGGAGAGGCGTTTTCCGGCTGGGAGACATCGATCCAGATGTCGCCGGCCGCCGAGTTGCTCCCCGTCGCACCCGGGGATGGAAAAAAAGCGAAGCCTGACGCCGGATCCGTTTCGCTCGTGTAGTTTGCAAAGAGGATCGTCGCGTTGTTGGAATAGGCGCCGGCGCCGGTTGTTCCGGAGCCGACGCGCACGAAGATGATATTGGCGACATCGCTCCATAATTGCAGCGCCGCCTCGGCGGCGGCGATCTGCGCCGCGTTGAAGGGCTGAAATCCTGAAACGCCGCTCGGCATGTTGGCGGGCGCGCTTGCGCGAAAGGCGTATGTGACAACGACTGGCGAGCCGAGTGTCGTCGACCAGCTTGATCCGCTGCGCGTCAGTTGCTGAGCGGCCTCGTCCCAATCGAAAATCGGTTTGCCGTTCGCCGCAACGCCGTCGTTCGGCAGGATCGCATTCTGCCGGCCGTCATCCCTCTCCGCGAATTCCCGGATGTCGCGCGTAAGCGGTCTCATATGCAGCGCCGCCCCAATAATCCTGATCTCCGCGCCGTAGGCAAATCGCGCGTTTCAGCCGGCAATCTATCGCCGCTTCAGGGAAAGCGCGACCCCCGGACCGGACTCGACGACCGCGCCGCGCCGGCGAAACGCCCCGCCGCGCCATCGCAACGTCTCGTCACTCGTGATCGCCGCCCGGCTTGCAGCTTGGCGGAGCGCCGCTTTAGCCCTTCGGCCTGAGCAGCACCCAAAACAAGGAGCGCTTCATGGAATCGCTGAACCGCGGCATTGCGGCGACCGTCGCCGCCATCGCAACTTCTTTTTACGTCGCTGCAGCGGCGGAGGAGCCGCCGCCCGCGCCCGCCTGCAGCGGCGGCGCATTTCACGCCTTCGATTTCTGGATCGGCGACTGGGCCGTTTCGAACGCGCAGACCGGCGCCGCTTCCGGCGAAAACCTCATCGCGTTCGCGCATGACGGCTGCGTCATTCGCGAGCAGTGGAGCGGCGCCGACGGCGTCAAGGGCGAGAGCGTCACCTATTACGATCCGATCGATGAAAAGTGGCGCCAGCGCTGGGTGTCGAGCGGCTATGGCGGCTATGCGCTCGAACTTGAAGGCGTCGCGGAGGAAGCGGGCCGCATGACGCTCTCGGGCGCCGCACATTTCTACGCGCGCAAACAGGCGGTCGATATGCGCATCACCTGGAAGGCTGACGGCGATGCGCGGCTGATCCAGACTTTCGAAACCCGCAGTCCGGAGACTGGCGAGTGGAAGACATGGTTTGAAGGCCGTTACGTCCGGAAATAACCGCGCCCGCCGATCAGACGGGAAGGCCCGCGCGCGCATCATACCGCGCGCGGTGACGCGCTGCGCGCGCCCGCGCCGGGCTTTGCGAGGGGTGGAAGCCCGGCCGATACCACGCGAAATAGGCTGGAAGACTGCGCCGCGCGAGACCCGGCGAAATGATGAGATAGGCCAAAAGTCCGCGCCGCATGCCGCGCTCGCGTTCCTTTCGCGCCATCAGATTGACATTGCGCGCGACGATATCGAGGAAGAGACGGGTCGACAGCAGCATCATCTGGACACGGAACAAGTAGCCGGGGCGCTTCGCAGCGAGGACGTCGAAGGCGACATGCCCGTGTTCGGCCTCTTCCATCGCATGCCACACCCACAAATCGCGCATCGCCGCGTCAGCGCCCGCAAGATAGGCGTCGTCATGCGTGATCTGCGCCGAAAGGACGCTCGTCAGGTGTTCGACGCAAGCGGTGACGCCGAGCGCCCTATCGTCGCCAAGCTTCTCTTCGATCCACGAGATCGTGCGGGCGAGCTCGCGCTCCATCGCATCAACCTCGCAGCCCGCGGCGCGCAGCCTTTCATTGTAAGCCTGATGCTCGCGCGTGTGGACGGCTTCCTGCCCCGCAAATCCTTTGACGGCGACGGCGAGCGCAGGATCGTCGAGCGCGGCCTGCGCGCGTTTGACCGAGCGGATGAAGAACTGTTCGCCCAGCGGAAAACAGATCGATAAGGCGTCGAAAAAGGCGGTCACTCCCGCCCCCGCCGCATGCCAGCGCCGCGGCGCGCCTGAAAGATCAAAGCGGATATTGCGGATGCGGATATCCGCCCCGCCGCACGTAACGGCATCCCCCGACTTTTGCTCAGCCACTTCTGTCGCCCCTTTGCGGCGACAATAGACCGATTTGCGATTTCCGAAACCCCTTCCAATCGTCGCCGTTCCCGCTATGTTCCAGCGATGGCCCCCAAGTCATCGAGACCGAAACGACCGACTTCGCAGCCAACAACTCCGCGAGCGGAGATAACGTTCCTCGGCGCCGATGAAGCTCAGGCGACGATCGCCTACCCGAATGAGAAATCGTCCGCGTGGAGTTCGCTGACGAGGACGTTCCGGATAATGAGAATATCCCCGCCGCCGAAGTCGATCGTCGTGTTGACGCCGTTATCGGTCGCGGCGGCGAGGACCTCGGCGAACGAGTCGAAGGCAGCGCCGAAGCCGACGAGACGAATGGTGTCTTCCGACGCTGCCCCTGCCGTGAAATCGCGCAGGGTGTCGACGCCGCCTCCAAGGTTGAACTCGATCCTGTCGTTCCCGGCGTTGCCGAAAATAACGTCGTTCGACGCCCCGCCGTTCAGAACATCGTCGCCCGCATCGCCCTGAAGGACGTCGAACCCCGCGCCGCCATCGAGCGTGTCGCCGTCCGTCCCGCCCGTCAGCGTGTCGTTGCCGGCGCCGCCGTTGATTGAATCAAAACCCGAGCCGCCGAAGACGCTGTCGCGCTGCCCGCCGCCGTCGACGGTATCGTCCCCGGTTCCCGCATCGACGAAATCGTCGCCCGCATCGCCGAAGATCAGATCGCGTTGCGCCTCGCCGAACAGACGGTCATTGTCCGCGCCGCCATGAAGCGTGTCGCCTCCGCCGCCGCCCAAAAGCGTATCCGAAAGATCGTCGCCCGAGAGAGAGTCTGCTCCGTCCTGTCCCCACAGATAGTCGAACCCCTTGCCGCCGCTCAGGGTGTCGTTCTCCGTCCCGCCGGCGAGCGTGTCGTTGCCGTTGTTGCCGAGGAGGGTGTCGGCGCCCGCGCTGCCGAACAGATTGTCCTGATTGCCGCCGCCGTCGATCACGTCATTGCCGGCCCCGCCGTCAATTGTGTCATTGCCAAAGCCGCCGGAGAAGGAGTCGGCGCCGACGCCGCCAACGACCGCGTCATCACCATCGCCTGCTAACAAGGTTCCGGTTAAGTTTCCATCTCGACCATCATAAAGATCATCACCCCGCCCCAAATCGATATTGCCTATGATTGAACCTGAGTTGACGATTTGATCGTGCGAGTCTTGAAGAACAATTGCGCCGTGAATTGAACCCGTATTCTCGATCTCAATGCTCGGCATTTCATTCGGAAATTGATTGTAGTGGTAGTATTCGGACCAAATTGCGATATTTGCGCTGATCGTACCATCATTGTGAATTTCGAACGGCGCTGTCTGCGAGTGATATTGGTTTACATATACGCCCACAGCAGGATTCGTATCGTGCGATATGACATTTATGATTCCGGAATTTTCGACAAATCCCGCGCCGCCTTCGAAAAATAAGCCGTAGGCTGACATAAATCCCGCTACATCCAGCAACCCAGAATTAACTACGCGCGCACCATTGACAAAGTAAAACCCAACTGCCTCCTTGGTGCCGGCCCAGATGTACATTTCGCCAGTATTTAAGAACGGCGTGCGTGTCGAAACTGGATCGGCAGCCTCGGCGAACAGGCCCTGACTCCAAGTATAAACTCCCCATGCGGCAAGTTCCTTTGAAACTGCGAAGACTCGCCCATGATTTTGGAGGACGCCCCAACTAACATAATGAAGCGCGGCGGCGATTCCGGTCTTGCTCAGCGAAACCAAGTCGCCGTTGTTTTCAATGACGC
>JBMOOR010000285.1:0-2285 GCA_049324555.1 Pseudomonadota bacterium
CGTCCGCGCGCCGAGCGCTTGAGCTACCTGACGGCTCTGCGCACGGCGCGCTCGCCAAACCAAAATCCATGAGGTATTCAGCAGCAGGACTCTCTGAATAAACGCGGGAGCCAAAGGGCTCACATCACTTTGGATATCGTATGTATTAAAAGATTGGGAGGATGAATATGATCGAGAAAATAACGCTCTGAAAGATTCAGGCATCATTACGTTGTTAGGTGCTGCACACATTCCGAACTTCCCACCAGATAACTGGCTAGCGGAGACTGCTGCCTTTGTTCGTCAAGAGCATAATGCTCTACCGAAGCCTGCGTGGATGGACAAAGGCTTAACGCTCGAAATGAAGATAACCGATGACGGCGATGCCGTCATAATCGAGGAAAAGAAACTTGTGCCCAAGACAGATGGTTTTGGCGGCAACAAGATAATCATTGAAAGCAAAAGGGTGCCATACGAGCAATTGGCGAATCAGCACGGCATTGTGAAAAACTCAAACACCACTAGCTAAAGGATTTGTGGTTGCACCGCTTGCGGTTGATTCAGAATGGTAGATATCGTTACGCTGCATCCGCCTTACGATTTTGCCTTCTTCAGCACCCGCTTCATCTTCTGCGGGTTCTGACGGCAGTCTAGCACGCGAAAAACCGCGCAGGCGTCCTGTTCGACTCGATAATAGACCGCATACGGAAAGCGCTTCGACAGAAGGCGGTGAAATCCGAAGACCTGCATATGGACGCCCGCGTAAAGCGCGAGGGAGTCGATGTCGGAAAAGAGCGAGTCGAGAAAATACGCGCCAAGGCCGCTCCCGTGGCGAGCGTAAAACCGCCTGCCTCTATCGATATCCTCCAGCGCCGATGGAAGGATTTCGATTTTCACCCGGCGCGCTTCGCAAGCTCGCGTTTGGCGCTCGCCCAGTCGAGCGGTTTTTCGTCGCCCGCTTCGTAGCGCGCCGCCGTCCCTTCGAGCGCGTCCTTATGCCATGACGGCGATTCATATTGCGCGTCGTCGACGGTTAACGCTGACCACAGTTCTTCCATAAGACGCAATTTGCTGCGGTCATTGGAGGGACCATGAAATCCCCGCTCTGCTTCCGAAAAGCCGGCGGACGTGCTTTCAGCCAGAGCGACGGACGATACATTAACGAGGTTTTGCAGAAACCCGCGCACGAGCGCTGAGACGGACACCCCCTCTTCCGCCGCCCTGATGCGGGCGCGGCGGTAGGTTTCGTCATCGACCGATATCGTCAAGTTCTTCACAGTTTCACAATATCACAGATTCACGCGATTTTGCAATTGCTATTGCTTCAATTTCGATCCATTTCGCAGCACAATCGCCACGCGATTGAGTCTTGGCATGATGAAAGCGCGTGAGTTCGACCGGAAATTCGAGGCGGGCGAGGATGTGGACGCCCTCACGGACCGGACAAAGGCGCGCCGCCCCTATCTCGAAACGCCTTGGATAATTTCAAAGGCCGGAGGCCTCGCCCGGCCCGCTGGACTCGTTCGGCGTGTTCAAGAAGTTCGTGGACGGCCTTAGGGCGGCCTGATCGCCGCGCAACGTCAAGCGCCGTGCCGCTTGGCGTATTCTTCCTCCAGCCTGACAATTGACGCCCAGAATGACGGGAACTCCGTTCCCGCAAGAAGCGCATCGAGAAGATCGAGATGGATGTGCCAGCCGCCGGAGACGGACAGCAAGGTCTCGCGCTTTTCGAGAAGCGAATGAGTGAGGACGAGCCTCACCTTGTCGCCTGCTGGCGCGAGTTCGACCCGGACGCGCGTATTCGCGCCGTCCTCTTCCGGCCAGTCGAATACGAGAAGGCGGGGCGGCGCGGCCTCGATGATCGTCCCGTCGAATTTGATCTCGCCGCCCTGTTTTTCATATTTCTTCGGCGGTTTGTCGCCGGTGAGCCGGCGATGGTCGAAATGAAACTCCGCCTTGCCGCCGGGGCGAAGGTCGAACGCGCCGGCGCAAAACCATTTCATGCGTTTTTCCGGCTCGACGAGATATGCCCAAACGCGGTCGATGGGACCCGGCAACAGCCTTTCAAACCTGACCGTCGTCTTGCCGATGCGTTCGCCGTAACTGCTCATTTCTTCCGCCTTTTCTTCGCTGTTTCAGCTTCGTTGAGCGCCTCTTCGAGCGCGTCGAGACGGCTCGCCCAGAAGGCGCGTTTTTCTTCGATCCAGTGTGCAGCCTCGTCCAAGGGCGCCGGGTTGAACGAGAGATAGTGCTCGCGCCCAACCTTCCGTCTGCGGACGAGATCGGCGCGTTCAAGGAGCCGGATA
>JBMOOR010000285.1:2295-5524 GCA_049324555.1 Pseudomonadota bacterium
GCGGCGACATCCGTCACCCTCGCCTCGCCCCGCTCAAGCCGGGCGATGATCGCGCGTCGCGTCGGATCGGCGAGAGCGAGCATCGTATGGTCAAGATTTTCTTGCCGCATCGGCGTCATCTATATTCATCCTTTTGGGTGAATATAAAAGCCGGGGCGGCGATGTCAAGTCTCCTCGAGTTGACGGAGAGAGAATGCTGATTTCTCGCGGCGGCGACTGACGCGGTCCCTTTCGCCCTCCTCTCGCCAAAGCGGGAAAGGGCCGCTATAGAGCCGCGCGAACCTTTCCCCTTTTGAAGAGACTTTAAGAATGAAAATCGCCGGCAACGCCATCCGTCAGGGCATGGTCATCATGTACAAGGACAAGCTCTGCCTCGTGATCAGGGCCGAGCACCGGACCCCCGGCAACCTCCGCGCGTTCAATCAGATCGAGATGCAGGACATCCAGTCGGGCACGAAATACAACGACCGCTTCTCGGCGAGCGAAATGGTCGAGCGCGCCCGCCTCGAACAAAAAGACCATCAGTTTCTTTACGAAGAAGGCGACCACCTCGTATTCATGGACAGCGAAAGCTACGAACAGACTCACATCCTCAAGGACCTCGTCGGCGAACAGGCCGCATTCCTCGAACCAAACATGAAGGTCATCATCGAGTCGCATGAGGGCCGGCCTCTCTCCGTCGAGCTTCCGGAAACAGCGGTCGTGACCATCAAGGAAACCGAGCCGACGACGAAGGGACAGACAGCGTCGTCGTCCTACAAGCCCGCAATTCTTGAAAACGGCATCCGCGTCATGATCCCGCCCTACCTCGGCGAAGGCGAGCGCATCGTCGTTCGGATCGCAGACCAGGAATATGTCGAACGCGCAAAGGACTGAATGTCGAACAGCGAGGTTTGTCGCCGATGGATCTCGAACAGATACGAGAGAAGGCCGCTGAACTCGATCTAGATCCCGGCTGGTATCAGAACATCGATCTCAAGAACGGCGTCATGACCAAGACGCGATGCGTCTGGGGCGAGAAAATCGACCATCCGCGCGAGCGGTGGGAGGCTGTCGCACCGGCCTTTCCGAAAAGCTTCGCCGGAAAATCAGTGCTCGACCTCGGCTGCAACGCGGGTTTCTTCAGCTTCGTCGCAGCCGAACGAGGAGCCGCGCGCGTTTGCGGCGTCGATCACAGCGAAAAATTCATCGAACAGGCGAAATTTGCAAATGAGATCCGCGGCGATGATGTGGAGTTTTGCGTCGGCGGCGTTACTCCGATCATTTTCAAGCGCAACTCATTTGATGTGACCTTATGCATCGGCCTGCTCTATCACGTCCCCGACATTATGGGCGCGGTCATGCAAATCGGACGGGTCACGCGCGACTATGCCATTGTTGAATCAGCGGTATACGAAGGATCGGAAGACGAACCGCTTGTGCTCGTCGCCGATCAGAAAATGCCGAAGCCCGGCACTTGGCATCCCAATATCGCCGCACTGCGAAAAATGTTTGAACTCGCGCATTTCAGGAAGACTGAACCCTTGTTCAAGAAGGATGGTCGCGGCGGCATTGTCGCCTGGAAGTGAGGGCGCATGACCCACCCGCTGATCGACGGCCTTGGCGTTTCACCGGACATCTTCCTCCACAACTTCGATGTCGCGGGTGAGCGGGCGCTGCTCATTCGTCTTCCCGCGGAGCAGCGGCGCAAAGCGAGCTTTCTCGATGACAGAATTTTCGCCCCCGGCGTCGAGGGCGGATGGGCGGCGTGGAGCGAGGTCGGACCCGCCGCGATGCGCGCGCCGGCGTCGAAGGCGCGCTTCATCTTTCACATCGGTCATTGCGGATCGACGCTCCTTTCGCGCCTGATCGAAGAGGCGTCGGGCGTCAGATCCTTGCGCGAGCCCGCGTGCCTGCGAACGCTCGCAGCAATTGACGCCGATATTAAAGATGGACTGGCCCTCTGGAGCGAGACTGAATTCGGCAAGCGCCTCGCGCTCTATCTCAACATCGCATCGGCGGGCGCGCAGACCATCATCAAGGCGACGAGTTGGTGCGGCGATCTTGCAAGCCGGACAAGCGGCGCGGCGGCGTTTTGCTATTCAAAGCCTGACGCCTACATCGCGACGATGCTTGGCGGCGCGAACAACCCGATCGATCTGAGGCTCAACGCGCCGATCCGCCTGCGGCGCCTCCGCCGCCTTTGCGGGGCCCGGGTCACCGAACTCGCAACGCTATCGCCCGGCGAGCTCGCCGCGATCATCTGGGCGACAGAGACGGCGACCATCGCCGCTGTCGCCGCGCGCGATCTCTCGCGCATTCATGCCATCGACTTTGATCGATTTCTGTCGAGCCCAGAGGAGCCGCTTGCAAAAGCGCTTGGGCATTTCTCATTGCCGGCGACGCCGGAGCGCATCCGCGCAGCGCTAACCGGACCGACGATGCGCACCTATTCGAAGGATTCCTCCTTCGACTATTCGCCGCAAGACCGCCGCACGCTGCTCGCGGAATACGCGGCCGCTCACGGAGATGAAATTACGCGCGGTCGAAAATGGCTCGAAACCGCAGGCAAAGCGCACAAGCCGATCGCTGGGGCGCTTGAACGATTCGGTGGCTGACATTGCGCCGACTTGCGCCCTACCCTAACTAACGATCATGACCGACGCGCCCGCCTTCACTGTCCAGATCGTTCCCGTGACGCCGTTCCAGCAGAACTGCTCGATCATTCGCGCAGCTTCAGGCAAGGCCGCCGTCGTCGATCCGGGCGGAGAGGCGGACAAGATCCTCGCGGCGGCTGACAAGATGGGCGCTAAGATTGAGAAGATATGGCTGACGCATGGCCATCTCGACCACGCGGGCGCTGCTGAGGAAGTCAAACGGCGCACCGGCGCGCCGATCGAAGGACCGCAGAAAGAGGAAACATTCTGGCTCAACCAGATCCGCGAGTCCTGGCGCCGCTTCGGCGTCGAGGACGGCGAGGACTGCAAGCCCGACCGCTGGCTTGAGGACGGCGACACGCTCGATCTTGACGGGATCATCTTTGAGACCGTCTACACGCCCGGCCACACGCCGGGCCATGTCGTCATCTTCAACGCGCAAGCGAAGCTCGCTTTCGTTGGAGACGTCCTTTTTGCAGGCTCAATCGGCCGCACGGATTTCCCGCGAGGCGATCATGCGACGCTCATCCGTTCGATCACGGAGAAACTCTGGCCCTTGGGAGAGGACATGCGCTTCATCCCCGGCCACGGGC
>JBMOOR010000286.1:0-5520 GCA_049324555.1 Pseudomonadota bacterium
ATCGTTATTCCCAAAGCTATTCGCGAGGAACTCGGCCTCCGGGACGGCGACCTTCTTGTGGTCGATAGCAAGGATGGCGATCTGGTCCTTCGACCCGAGGTGGAGGAATCTGGATTGGTCCGGCGGGATCGGCGCTTGTTCAAGCCGAAAGACCGCAAGGCTGCGCCGCTTGATCCGGACGAAGTAACAAAGCTCATAAGTATCATGCGCGATCCGATGGCGCGGCATGCGTTCGAGGCGAAAGAGGGCAAGCGGCGCGCAAAGAAGCGCGCGGCTCAATGAAGTTCATCGACAGCTCGGTCTTTGTGGCGGCAGCCATCGAAGCAAACCCGCACTTCGAAGCGTCCAATCGTTTTCTCGAAAGGCAGCCTCGCAGGGAAGGCTGTACCTCTTCGCACACGCTTGTCGAAACCTATTCGGTGTTGACGCGATTGCCTGCGGGACATCGGCTTACGTCGATGCAAGCTCATGCGGTCATCGCAAATTGGCCGCTGAAACTTAAAATCGTCGCGCTGCCGGCCGAAGAAACCGTGCGCTTGCTGCGTGAGATGGCTGAAATCGGTATTGCAGGCGGACGAATTTACGACGCGCTTCATGCTCGAACGGCGGTTTATGCGGGAGCCGCCGCCGTCGTAACCTGGAACGTCAAGCATTTCGCGGGACTTGAACAGGGGATCGAGATCGAAACACCCTGAGGCGTCATCGTCACCCCAACTCCACCCACACCGGCACATGATCTGACGGCTTCTCCTTGCCGCGTTCGGCGCGGTCGACGCCGGCGTCTTTCAGGCGGTCGGCGGCCTGCGGCGACAGTAAGAGATGGTCGATGCGGATGCCGTGATCTTTCTCCCACGCGCCGCGCTGGTAATCCCAGAAGGTGTAGAGCGTCTTCGCCGGGTGGATTTGCCTTATCGCGTCGGTGAGGCCGAGATTCAAAATCTCACGGAATGCGGCGCGGCTTTCGGGGAGGAACAGCGCGTCCGCCGCCCACGCTTTCGGATCGTAGACATCCTCCGCCTGCGGAATGACGTTGTAATCGCCGGCGATCACCATCGCCTCCTCAAGCGCGAGGAGCTCCTTGACGTGCTTCTTAAGGCGCTTCAGCCATTTCAGCTTGTAGTCGAATTTGGGGCCGGGCGCCGGATTGCCGTTCGGCGCGTAAATGCCGATGACGCGGACAGGCTTCTTTCCGGTCGGCGTCACGAGCGCTTCGATGTAGCGCGCGTGATCATCCTCAGTGTCGCCGGGAAGCCCCTTACGCGCTTCCTCGAATGGGAATTTCGACAGGAGCGCGACGCCGTTATAGGTCTTTTGACCGTGAACGTGGACGTTATAGCCGCGATCCTCGAATTCCTGCGCCGGGAACTTTTCATCGACGCATTTGATTTCCTGCAGCACGGCGACGTCGGGCCTCGCCTTGTCGAACCATTCGAGAATGCGCGGCAGCCGCGCATTGATCGAATTAACGTTGAAGCTTGCGATTTTCATGGAGTCCTTTTCCCGTCATTCCGGACGGCGCGCAAGCGCTGATCCGGGATGACGCCGTCACGCACTGTGAAACGTCACGAACTCATCCAGCGGCGCGCGGCTCGACCGCAATTTATTCACTGGCGCGGACTTGTCGGGAAATCCGAGCGCCATGCCGCAATAGAGTTGCTCGGTTTCAGGAACGCCGAGAACATCCGAGACCGTTTTCGCGCGCGTCGTCCACGCCTCCTGCATGCAGGTTGCAAGCCCGCGCTCCTCTGCGACGAGCGAAATCGCCAGCATGAACATGCCGAGGTGGGCCCATTGTCCCTTGTCGAAGCGGCGGTCGAGCGTGAAGAAGAGGCCGACGGGTGCGCCGAAGAACTCAAAGTTCTTCTGAAGATGCGCGAGGCGCGCCATCTTGTCCTCGCGTGGAATACCGACAAGCGCATACATCTCCTCGCCGACGGCGAAGCGGCGCGTGCGGTAGGGCTCCCAGAGGTTTTCCGGGTAGACCTTCAATTCGCTCTCGTTCGCGAAGGGATTCTCCGCGAGCGACTTCTTGACGGCGGCGATGACGCGCTCGCGCGCCGGCCCCATGACGACATGGACCTTCCATGGTTGAAGATTGCCGCCTGAGGGCGCGAATTTCGCGATATCGAGGATTTCCCGCACGTCCGATTCCGGAACCGGCTTGTCGAGGAAGGCGCGCGTCGAGATGCGCGATCTGATGAGGGTGGAGGCGGATTTTTCTGCCATGCGCGGCATCTTTCGCAAAAGGCGAAAACCGTCAATGATCGCCTGCATATGATGGTCTCGCAAAATCATCTGAAATTCGCTGGAACGCTCGCTCTTTTCGCAACGCTCGGGCTGTTCGCCTGGAAAAGCGGTCGGAAAGTCTATGAAACGGGGCCGCAACTTGCGATCAGCGAGGAACGGGGCGCCGTCGTGCTCAGTTGGTCCGACGATATCGAGGCGCCGATGTCGGAGCGTTTCGCGCGCGCATTCGAGGAGCGGAAAGGCCGCACGGATCGCTTCCTCATCGACCTCAATTCGCCGGGCGGATCGATCGCCGAAGGCCGACTCGTCATTGCGGAGATCGAACGCATGAAGCGAACGCATCGCGTCGACGCATATGTCGGCGACGGGGCGGTTTGCCTCTCCATGTGCGTTCCGATCTATCTTCAGGGCGAACGGCGCACAGCCGCGCCGTCGGCGCGCTTCATGTTTCACGAGCCTTCGTCCTACGACCTTGTCACCGACGAAAAAGTGGGCAAGCCCGGATTTGAACAGCGCATGACGAGCGAGCGCTTCTTCGCGCGCTATTTCGCCTCGTCGGAGATGAACGCAGAGTGGCGGGAAAAGCTGCGCCAGAACTGGAAGGGGCGCGATCTCTGGTTCACGGCGGAGGAACTGGCGGCGCAAGGCGCGAACGTCGTCGAGGAATTGGAATAGCGCCCCGCGCGCTGCTAGTTTCGCCGAGCCGAACGGGAGGACGGAATGAGAAACAAGGTCGTCTCAGCGAGCGAGGCGGTTGCGCTGATCTCTGATGGGGATCTCCTAGCGACGTCCGGCTTTGTCGGCATCGGCACTCCCGACGAATTGCTTGAGGCGCTCGCCAAACGCTTCGTCGAGACGGGCGCGCCCAAGGGGCTGACGCTTATCTTCGCCGCCGGGCAGGGCGACGGCAAGGAGCGCGGGCTCAACCGTCTTGCGCATGAAGGGCTCATCAAACGCGCGGTCGGCGGGCATTGGGGCCTCATCCCGAAACTTGCGCGCCTTGCGGTCGAGGGGCGGATCGAGGCCTACAATTTCCCGCAAGGCTGCATCTCGCATCTTTATCGCGAGATCGCGGCGGGAAAGCGCGGGCTTCTCTCGAAAGTGGGGCTCAGAACCTTCGTCGATCCGCGTCTCGACGGCGGGCGCATTAATGCGGCGACGACGGAGGAACTCGTCAGCCTCGTTGAATTCGACGGCGAAGAAATGCTTTGTTACCGCGCGGCGCCGATCAACGTCGCCTTCATCCGCGGCACGACGGCTGACCCGGCTGGCAACATCACCATGGAGCGCGAGGCCTTGACCCTCGATGCGCTTGCCATGGCGACCGCGGCGAAGAACAGCCGCGGCCTCGTCATTGCGCAGGTCGAGCGTATCGCAGCGCGGGGCTCGCTCAATCCGCGTCAGGTGAAAGTCCCCGGCGTGCTCGTCGACTGCGTCGTCGTTGCGAAAGCGGAAAATCATCCGCAGACCTATGCGACGCGCTACTCGCCCTATTTCTCCGCGGAGACGCGCCGCCCGCTCGACGATGCGCCGCCGGCGCCCCTCGACTTGAGGAAGATCATCGGCCGACGCTGCGCGATGGAGCTTCCCGTCAACGGCGTCGTCAATCTCGGCATCGGCATGCCGGAAGCGGTGGCCGCCGTCGCGCAGGAAGAGCGTCTCCTTGAACACATCACCTTGACGGCCGAGCCCGGCGTCATCGGCGGACTTCCCGCGGGCGGGCTCGATTTCGGCGCCGCCTCGAACAATGACGCGCTCATCAACCAGAACGAACAATTCGACTTTTACGACGGCGGCGGGCTCGATCTCGCCTGTCTCGGCATGGCCGAGGCGGACGGGGAAGGAAACGTCAATGTCAGCCGTTTCGGCAAGCGCCTCGCAGGCTCCGGCGGCTTCATCAACATCTCGCAGAATGCGAGGAAACTCGTCTTCGCGGGCGCCTTTGCGGCGGACGGGCTCGTCGCGGCGATTGAAGACGGCCGCCTCAGGATCGTTCGCGAGGGAAGCGCGCGGAAGTTCGTCGAAAAGGTCGGGCAGATCACGTTTTCAGGCGCCCTAGCGCGCGAACGAGAACAGCCGGTGCTCTATGTCACCGAGCGCTGCGTCTTCGAACTTCGCGCCGACGGCATGACGCTGATCGAGGTCGCCGACGGAATTGATCCGGACAGGGACGTTCTCGCGCAGCTCGCCTTTCGGCCCAAGGTCGATATCAGGAAATCGATGGACCAGCGCATTTTCCGCGACGCGCCGATGGGCCTCAGGGCTGATCTTCTCGACATCGACTTCGAGCATCGCGTCGCCTATGACGCTGGGCGCGATACGGTCTTCGTCAATCTTGAGGGCGCCGAAATCCGCGTCCCTGCCGACATCGACGCCTTCCGCGCTGCGATCGAGGCGGTCTGCGCGCCATTGGGACGCAAGACCCGCGCCGTCGTCAATTATGACGCCTTCGAGATCGCGGGCGAGATGAAGGACGCCTACGCCGATTTCGTCGCCGAGATGGTCGCGCGCTATTACGACAGCGTCTCACGCTATACGACGAGCGCGTTCATGCGGCTGAAGCTTGAGAAAATCCTCACCCGCCGCGTCGCCCCGCACATTTTCGAATCGGCGAAGGAGGCGAGGAAGTTTGTGGAGAAGGGGTGAGGGGGATGGCAGGCGAATTGGGATGTTTTGGCTTTCGGTTTTGCTCAATTCACTCTAACCCTCCCTCGCATTTGCGGAGGGAGTCGTATTTTGAAAAATCTTCAATTTTGTGTTCTGCACCTATCTTGTCCGCTAATGAACAGCCGACATCGTTATAAAACGCAAGACCAGATAAAATGAGTGCGTACATTGGGATCACAATCAGAATTACTCGGATGGTCGTCCATATACCGTCCTCCGCAATTTCTTTCACCATATCTGGACGTAGTGAGGCAATTTGGACAAAAATTGACGAGACAAAAGCTAAGCCGGCCCATCTTTGTGCGGAGAATGCGGAGTAGGCGACAGCCGGATCGAATGACAACGCGGTCGCGATGAAAGCCATCAGGCCAAGGAACAATGCGCCAGACGCAATGGTAATTGCTCGGCAGCCTTCCAAGGTACCTTTTAAGAATCGAGTGAGAATTGCCTTTGGGGCAGCGCGGTTGCTTTTTTCGGCTTGATGTGAGCCCTTTGGCTCCCGCGTTTATTCAGAGAGTCCTGCTGCTGAATACCTCATGGATTTTGGTTTGGCGAGCGCGCCGTGCGCAGAGCCGTCAGGTAGCTCAAGCGCTCGGCGCGCGGACG
>JBMOOR010000287.1:0-5517 GCA_049324555.1 Pseudomonadota bacterium
GCGGCGAAGGCGGCGCAGAACAACGGCGGCGCCAAAGCCGCAATCCCCGCCAACAGCCTCTTTCGACGCCTCGCCATCACCCGTCGCCCGCTCCATCGCGTTAACGAATTAGGAGGATTAGGCGGAGTGTGTAGACAAACTCTTAACCACGTTGGCGGCGGCATGCATCGCATGCGTGAATTCGCCGTCACATATCGCGCTTCGCATATTGCCGCAGATGCGGCGGCAGACTGCCGGCAGGCGGCCCCGGGTCAACCGGATCCGGCTGGAGGTCCGCCATCGCCGGCGGCGCAGGCTCGGCGGCGGGTGTCATCGCCGGGGCGGCGTTAAGGACTGCGACGGAACGAGCGATCCCGACGCACATGCCGCAAAGCAGCCAGTGAACCTCGGCGATCTGCGCGACGACGTTGGTCGTCGTCGCAAGGACGAGCATGACGCTGACGAGCGCTGCAAACCAGGACTGGCAATAGGACGCGAGCTCGGGATCGATCCGCCGCGCCGCCCCGATCGAGCGATAGAGGCTGAGGAGCGCAAAGAGACTGACGCCGACAAATAGAGCGAGGCCGACGAGCCCCTTGTCGAGCGCGACCTGGAGATAGGCGTTGACGATGTCGATGATGCCCTGGCCCTGCACCAGAGACTGCATGGCTTCGGTTTCGAGATAGTCTTCAGAGCCGAACCATGGGTTCTGCATCACGACCGTCCAGCCGACATCGAAGAGGCGCTGGCGATAATCGATTGTGTTCTCTTCGACGTCGCCGATGAAGGGCAGCATGTCGATCAGCTGGTCGCCGATCGGGGTTGCGGCGAGGCCGGCGAACGCCGCAATCCCAAGCGCGCCGAGCCGGATGAGATTCTGGATCGGCCTTGCGCTCGTCGCCGCATAGGCGGCGATCGCAAGCGCTGCGCCGACCCACGGCCCGCGGGAGAATGTCGCCAAAAGTCCGGCGGCGAGCGGCAGATAGGCGAGCCTCGGCAGGAACTTTTGCGTCGAAGACGCAATGATCGCGGGCGTCAGCGCGATCGCAATGACGGTGAACAGCCCGAAAGAAATCGGTCCGAACACCGAGCCATAGGCGCGAAGATATCCCGAGCGCGCGAGATAACGCGAGAAGAAGCCGATATTCCAGGAGTCGACCGCGTTGCGGAAGACGTGCCAGTTCAACACGACCTCAACGACCGCGATCGCGCCGAGCGCGACGAAAGGAACGACATAGGCGAGCGTCGCCAGCTTCAGCCGGTCGAGCGTCCAGTTGACGCGGCTGAAAACGAGGTAAGGCGCGAACGCCGTGAGGATATACGCGGTCGCGCGCCGGAAACCGTCCGTCACCGTCGTATCGCGGAACGCGAGCGCAAGCGCCAGCAGCGAAAAGGCGATGAAAAAAAAGTCGGCGAGCGAGCCGACGCCGCGATGGCCGCGAGCCTCTTGCGGCATCAGCAGCAACGGAAAGAGTATGACGACAGCAAGAATGTTGAACGGATAAAGCGCAAGGAAATTCTGGATGCCGCCGAAACCGGGAACGATCGCGCTCGCCGCGGGAACCGCGAAAAGAAGAAGAATATACAGCGCCGGCTTGAACTTCTCGGCGACGCCCATAAGGACGGCGATGAGCGAGAGCGCGCCGAGCATGACCCAGTAATTGGGGATGAGAAATGCAGCCGCAGTCGCGGCGAGATAGATATTGCGCCAGCGGTCGACGACGGCGGCGCCGACAACGCCGGAAAACGCCATGCGCGCATAGATGAAGGCGCAGAGCGACAAGGTCCCGATGACGATAAGGGCTTTCAGCGCTTCAATCATGGCCGCAACCCGCCCGCTCGCGCCGATCTCACAATTCGATCCCCCATTCGGCCGCGCAGTCAAAGCCGTAAACATCGCGAAGGCGCTTCAGATCGTCCGCAAGCGTATCGATCAACGAGGCTTCTTCATCCGCGCGAACTTTGAAGCGGCCTTGCGCCTCTGTCGCCGCGCGCGTCTTGAGGCGCAGGCGGTCGCGCATCTCTTGCGGAACGAGAGCCTTCGCCGCGGCGCGCAAGGGGGCAAGCGATGACGCCGCGCGCCAGAGCGGGTGAATCTCTCGCGCGCGCCAGGTCTGGCCGGCTTCATTGCGCCGCTCGACTTGCGCCGGGAGAAGATCCGGATCGACGCCGAGATGGACGCAGGCCGCGCGAGCGACGCCGGAGGGGTCGGCCGCAAGCCGCTCAAGCGAGGTGATCATCAGCGCGCCGCGTTCGAAATAATCCCTATACTGATCGAGCTGCATCGCATAACGCGAAATGTCGAGCGAGACCGGCGAGACGCCGGCGTCGAGCGAATGATCGCCGCGCGGAGAATCGATGCGTCCGACTTCGCGCCTTTTGTGCTGGACGTGCTGGGCGTGGCTTTCAATGCGCCGCAAGGGATGGCGGAGCGAGTAGATGAGGCGGAACTCCCCGTTAAAGCCGCGAAGGCGGCCGGGAACGTCGCCGCAATGGGGATATTTCGCGTAATCCGTCGAGGCGTCGAGCGCGATCCGGTGGACCGCAGGATTGAAGGAAAAGAGCCCCTCATACCAATCGCGCCCCCGCCGATAGACGTCGTCGAAGGCGAAAAATCCCGGCTCCTTCGGATTGGAGCCGGCGATATGGGGGTGGAGCGCCAGATGATCGAACAGGGTCGTCGTTCCCGCCTTCATGGCGCCAATGATGAGCCCAAAGCGGTTGATCATCGTTCCTCGGGACGTTACGCGCGCTTCCATATCAAGTTTTGCGCCATCGCCAAGGGCGGCCGCGGCGGCTCGCCGCACGCCGCCCCTTGCGCCCCGCCGCGGTTCGATTATCGCATCGACAGCGTCGTTCCGGGACGCTTTGTTAACCAGCTGGACGAGATGCTCCGCCGCATGATCTCGAGGATCTTCAACGGAACGACCCTCAAATCGCGGGCGCTTAAGGGGGGCGTCGTCGCGCTGTCGGGTTTCGGCGCGGCGCAGGGGATCCGCCTCGTCTCGAACCTCATCATGACGCGGCTGCTTGCGCCGGACGCCTTCGGCCTCATGGGCGTCACGCTCGCGCTCCAGATCTGGATCGCCATGATGAGCGATTTGGGGCTCGACGCCAGCATCGTGCGCTCGAAGCGCGGGACGGAGCCTGAATTTCTTGCGACGGCGAGAACGCTGCAGCTCGGCCGTTGCGCGCTGATCGCCGGCGTTCTCCTCATCGCGGGGCTCGCGCTTCCTTCGCTCGCTGAAAGCGGCGTCCTTCGCGAGGGGTCGGTCTACGCCGATGAACGCCTTCCGGTCTTCATATTCGCAATCGCCGCCTCGGTGATGATCTCCGGCTTCTCCGCGATGCGGATCGCGCTTCACAACAGAAGCCTCGATCTTGTCCCGGTCATCCGCCTTGAACTCGCCGCGCAAGTGATCGCCCTCGCCGCGATGGCGGGGGCCGCGCTCGCAGGCGCCGGCGTTTATTCGCTCGCGGCGGGCGCGATCGTCGCCGAATGCGTCAAAAGCGCCGGCTCGCATTTCTTCCTCAAGGGCCCGCCCGCGCGCTTCGGCTTCGCGCGCGAACATTTCGACGAGATATTCGCTTACGGAAAATGGCTGATCATCGCCTCGACTTTCGGCTTTCTCGCGGCGCGCGGCGACCAGATCATTTTCGGCTGGCTGTTCGATATCGCCGCCTTCTCGCTTTATTCGATCGCGACGATCTGGATCCTTGCGGGACGCACGCTTGTAGAAACCGTGCAGCGGCGCATCGCCTATCCGACGCTCGCCGAGCTTCATCGCGAACGGGCGCATGACATGACGCGCGTCTACCGGCGCATGCGCCTTGTCTATGAGCTTGGCTGCCTTGCGCTGTTCGCGGGCGTCGTCCTCTTCGCCGATCTCGCGGTCGGCGTTCTTTACACCGACGCCTATCAGGGCGTTGCGCATTACATGAAGCTCTTGTCGATCGTTCTCCTCCTTATTCCCTACCGGCTCCTTTCTTCCGTCCTTTTGACCAGCGGCGACAGCCGGCGCTTCACCATCGTGACGATCCTGCCGGGCGCCGTCCTCTTCGGCGCGACGCCTTTCATTTTTGATCGTTTCGGCGCCGATGCGGCGATCGTCTTCGCCGCGCTGACTCCCGCGCTCGCCATTCCTTTCAACTGGAAATTCGCCTCGAAGTTCATCAAGATCGATCATGCGCGCGAGAGCGTGATGGCGCTTGTCGCGTTCGCCGCCGGCGCCCTCCTGCTGCGCTTTGCTTGAAACAGGGTTCAAATGCTCGACGTTCGGAAAACTGAGATCGACGGCGTCCTTCTCCTGACGCCGAAGCGGTTTTCGGACGCGCGCGGGTTTTTCGTCGAGGACTACAACGCCGCGCGTTTCCGCGCGGCGGGCGTTTCCGATGTCTTCGTCCAGGACAATCGCTCGCTCTCGATCGCGGCGGGCACGGTGCGCGGCCTGCATTATCAGTCGCCGCCCCGCGCGCAGGCAAAGCTCGTGCGCGCGCTCAGGGGCTCGATCGTCGATGTCGCAGTCGACGCGCGAAAGAATTCCCCGACCTATGGCCGCCATGTCCGCGCGCTGCTCTCGGCCGAGAACGGCGCCGAGCTTTATATCCCCGCGGGGTTCCTGCACGGCTTTGCGACCTTGGAGCCGATGACGGAGGTCGCCTACAAGGTGACGGATTTCTATTCCGCCGAAGACGACGGCGCCGTTTTCTGGAACGATCCCGCGCTTTCGATCGACTGGGGCGTTGATCCCGCCGAAACCGTCGTTTCGGAAAAGGACGCGAAGGCCGTTTCCTTCAGCGCGTTCAAGTCGCCGTTTTGATCCTGCGCGCGGCGGTTGCAGGATTTGTCCGGATTTTTCGCATAATCCCCGCCGCCGGCGCCCCCACGAATCGAGCCCGCATGCGGGTTGCAGCGGTTTTGTCCGTATTATCCGGCTCTCCCGGCCATCCCCTACGCACGAAGTTTTCGCGCGACAAGGGCGCCGCATCTCGCTGCGGATCGAAAGCACGGGACGACAAGGCTCCATCTGACTGCGACGATGATGATAAAGCCTCGGCAAGGGGGTGGGACGGATTTTTGTTCATGATACGGATCAAAGGGTTAGCGCGAATTCGCGCAAAGAGGGAAAAACGTTCGCAAATTCGTCTCCCTTGCAAAGGGAGAGAGATCACGCCGCCTCCATCTCGACGCAGATCGCCTGCGCGTCCTGCGCGCTCAAGGGCGCATCGAGGAGCGCGCAATGATGCGGCGCGTCTGCGCCGGCGACGGTGCGAAAGTGCCGGCACGTCTTGCAGACGCCGAACGCGCGCCCGCCGCGGCGCTCGAGCGCGCGCCGGAGAGCGGCCTCGAGCGCTCGCGCAAGGGGCGCCGCCTCACCCGTTGCGTCGATGTCGCGGGCGAGCGCGCGTTCACGATCGCCCGCCAGCACGCGCCGCCCCGCCGCGGTCAATGCGAGCGCGACAGAGCGAGCGTCGCGCTCATTCGCGGTCTTCCTGACAAGGCGTTTGCCTTCGAGCGCGATCAGGGTCTGCGAGACG
>JBMOOR010000288.1:0-5505 GCA_049324555.1 Pseudomonadota bacterium
CGATCTGCAACGTTCCGAAGTCGAAATCGATGTTTCCGTCCGTGCTCGTTGAGGCGGCCGACGCGTTCCCCTCCCAGCCGTCGCCAAAAGTTTCGTTGTCGGCGACGACGGCCGGGCCGAGCGTTTCAAAGGCGCCCGTCTTGGCGTTCACGAAGCCTGCGCCTGCGTCGTAATAGATCTCGACGAAGTCGTCCCACGACGATTGGTCGATATCGGTCAGCGTGAACTGAAGACTGGTGACGGCTTCGGAAAAAGTGACGTCGATGATCACTTGATCATCGACGTCTTCGCGATCATTGTCGAAGCCGACCTGCGCATAGCCGGTGAAACCGCCCTGGGCGCCGCTTTCGTAACTGACGAAATCATTTCCCGCATAGGCGACGAAAGATCCGCCGTCGGTGACGGTCGACCAGGTTATTGTCGTCGTTACGCCTGCCGATGTCGAGATCGTTCCGGTCGGTATCTCCGCTTCGTCGGCGACGCCGAGCGTCGACCAATCGAGTATGCCCGTGACTTGAGCGTTCGCGACGGCGAAAAGGAGCGGCGCTGCGAGGCTCGCCGCCGCCATTCGCCGTATGCGCGCCGCGAGGTTCATTGCGCGCGCTCCGGCGAGATGGCGTCGAGAAGGCCTTTCGCCGTCGTCTGGTCAAACTTGATTCGAAGCTTCAGGTAGGGCCCGACGCGAGAGTAGTCCGCCGCGGCGAAATCCTCATCGACGAAGCCGTCAAAATTCCAGCCAAAGCTCAGCCATACATTGTCGGCGGGCGTAAAGCCGATCGACGGTCCGAAAGAATAATCGAGCGTTTGGGCGTTGAACGAGTAAATCGCTTCGCCATGGACGCCAAGGTCGATCCGATCGCTCAGGTCGTACCGCGCTTCGAGCCCAAGAAGTTCGGTGACGCCATCATAGGCGGCGCCATCCGCCCTGAACACGGCGTATTTGAAGCCGTGATTAAGGGCGATCTGCAGCCTTTCCGTCGCCATCGCATTGACCGTCAGATTGTGCACGGCCTTCCAGCTTTCGCTCGCCTGATCCGTTTCCTGCTGTTTGACGTCAAAACGGTTAAGAATGATCAACCCGTCATCGCGCGGACGCCAGGACGCGCCGAGGCGCAGATCGAACCGTCGCTCATCGGCGATCAGGTCATTGTCATCCTGCTGGTAGCGCCCGGCGGCGGCGAGCGAGAACTGCTCGGAGAGTTCGCGCGCTGCGCCGGCGGCGACCATGTAGCGGCGACCCTCGGACTTCTTCATTTCAAAACGACTCGAGCCGGATGTCGCTTCGCCGCGATATCCGGCCCCGATATAGAGGGATGTATATGCGCCGCCCGCCTCCTCGAAGGGCGACTTCGGTATGTCTGGAACAATGTCGTCAGCGACGTCGACGGCGCCATCGCTCCTCAAGTCTTCGCGCCGAGCAAGGCCGAACGATCCCGTCCATTTTTTTGTCAGCCTCACCTGCTGGTCGACGGCAAAGGTCGCGCCGACCCGTTCGGCGGAATCCTGCGTCAACCGGTCGCCCGAGACAGTGACTTTTCCGCCTGACCATGGTTCAGCGGTCAGCCCTACCGTCGTGTTCGACTGCGAGATCGCGTCGCCGTCGAGAATTTCATGGGTTGCGCTCAGCGTGAATCCGTCGAAGAGGCGCTGATCGAAGCCGAGGCTCGTCCTCGTCGGAAACAAGGATGAAGCATCGTCGCCCGTGAGCGGACGTTCATGCGCGGCCCGGAGAGAGAGTCCGATGTCATCGAACCGCTGGCGCAGCGCGGTCACCGCGAACAGCCCTTCGCGTTTGGACCCGCTCGCCGGCTCTTCGCGAACGGCGCGCAGCCCTACCGACCCGGACGTCGTATTCGCCTCCTGGCGCAACGAGACCTCCGCGAGATCGCGGCTAGCCCCGTTCGACAGGTTTTCTTCACGGTAGGCCTTGGCGGCGATGAACCTTGCGCCCCTCGCGGCGCCTGTCTTCGATTCAAATTCGTCGATCTTAAGGCTCGCTTCGGCGCCGAAGCGGCGGACGCCGACGGTCGCCGAAGTCTGCTGCGCGAGACCAAAGCCCGGATCGACGTCGCTGAAGTAGGCCTTCGCCGTCAGGCGGCCATCGGTATGGCTAGCCCCTGCGAGGATCGCATCCGTGCGCTCATCGATCGAAGGGCCATCGCGGAGCGTCGTCGCATACTCTATCCGGAGAGAATCTTTGTCAGTCAGATCGAGCTCAACATCGGCGCCGATGAGATTAGCGCGCTCGCCGGCGACGCCCGGCGCTTCCTCGTGAATGTAAGTCGCGCCCGCTTCGCCTTTGCCGCCGAGGAGCCGCACCGCGCCGCGACCGCCCGCGGTGAGATTGCGATCGACCGGCGCCGCGGTTTCATAATCGGCGATGATGACGTTCGGGTTGAAGGCGGCGTCCGCCGCCGGAACAGGCAGCCGGAAGATTATTTCGCCGGTGTCGAAATCAATGTCGTAATCGGCGTAGCGGATGAGCGCGGTTGAGCCGAGGATGACATCCGGCCGAAAGCGGTCGCGCGTCTCGACCCGGATCGATTCCGAATTCCTGACGAGCGGGGCCGCGGACAAATTAAAGGGACCAGATGTTCCATCTGCGGCCAATTCGTCCTTGACGAAGGCTTGGTTCGTTTCTGCGGCAAAGCCCGTGAACGCGAAGCGCTCGCTCTCATAGATCGTCTGCAAGCCTGACAGACGGCGGTCATACCGGCTCAGTTTGGCGTCAGTCATGCCCGTCGCGTAATCGCCGAACTGCGCCTTGAAGCCCCCCTTTTCGGCCTTGAGATAAACCGGATACCGGCTCTGCGCCTCGAAAGACTGGTTCGAGCGGTCGCCGTAAAGCGGGTAGCGATCGTCAGGATCGATGACATCGAAAAGCCCGTCGTCTGAGGACCCGCGTTCGTTCTTGCTGTCCCCGGCGATGGTGACGAGAACCCCGCCCTTGACAGTTCCCTTCGCAAAGCCGGCGATGCGGCCGTCGCCGATAAGCTCGCTCCCTTTCGGGTTCTGCAACGCGCCGCCGCCTTTTTCGAGGCCCCCTTCCCCTTCCGCAAGACCGACGACGATCCAGTCGCGAAGCGCCGGCTTCACATAGACGGAGACCGTCTTCATCGCCCCATCGTCGAGGCCGATCTTGATCTCGGCGAGGCCGGTTTCGACCGTCGGCTCAAGTTCGATCAGCGCGACGCCATTCTGGCCGACGGGAACGCCCGACTTCGACGACAGCGGCGCATCGAGCGGGAATGCGGCTTCAATCGCCCGCCTCGTCGCCGCGCGGAAGGGAGGAGCGATTTCAACGTCGAGGATTCGGCCGGCGCGGACAGGACGGCCCGCGCCGTCGGTGACTTTGACCGCGATCACGGGCGCGATCTTGCCGTCCGCGAACGCTTTCGTCCGCTCGGCGAGAAGCGAGACCCGGGCGACACTGTCGATGTAACCGATGATCCGCGAAATGCGCGCGGCCTCGGCGCCCGTAGCGTCCCTCAGCACCACTTCGAATTTGTTTTCGCCTGCGAGAAGATCGACGCCCTTCCAGCGCGATAAGGCTACCGTGCGCATGACGCCAACCTCGCGGCCGGCGAAGTTTTCCGGCGGAACCTCGCGCCCGTTGAGGAAAAGCGCCGGCTTTAATCCGGCGGCGTGCTTCAAACCGATATTGACGGACGGCGAGGAGGGCGTGACGCCTTCGGCCGGATAGGCCCAGGCAAGATCCGCCGTCTGCTGATTGAGCCAGATCTTGTCGTAGCTGAGATATTCGGTTTCGGCGTTAAAGGCTTTTTTCGGCGCCGGCGAGGCGGGCGCCGCAGCGCCTGATTTCTTCAGATAAAAGTTTGCGCGCCAGACCTTGCCGCCTTTCGCGTCGACAAATTGCGAGCGTGGGCTCCCCGCAAAGCGCGTGTTGTCAACACATTGGGCAAGTTCGTAGCCATCCGGGAGGCTCGCTTCGTCAACCTCGACGACATGGGTGCGCGGCGTCACGTTTTCGAAATGATAGAGCCCGTTTTCGTCGCTGACGACGGTTGCGCCGGTCTCCATGTAGAGGCGAACGCCCGCAACGCCTTCGCCCGACGTCTGCCCCTCGCCGCCTGGTGCGTCGCACCCGTTTTCGATGATGCGCCCGGCGATGGTGAGGCTCGATCGGAAGAAATCGTCGCCGACCTCGATCGCGGCCTCTGCTCGGTTCGAGACAGGGGCGCCGGCCCCGTTCACCGCCTGCGCGCGATTGACAGCAACGCCGGCTTTAGCGCCGGCGCCGATTTCAACGACATAGGAGAGCTCGACAGTCGTTGAAGGCGCAACGAGACCGAGCGAAAATAAAAGCGAGCGCCCGTCGGCGCCGATTTGAGGATCGCCGATGAGCGAGCCGTCGAGCCGGGCGGAACCGGCCTGATAGCGAAAGCCGGAGGGAAGCGCGTCCGCGATCCTGACCGCGGCCGATGTCGCGGCGCGGTTCTCGATCGAAATCCGGTAGCGGACGAAATCGCCGATCGACGCCGTATCGGCGTCCACGCTCTTGCGGACTACGAGGTCCGTCACCGGATCAAGCGGAAAGTCGAGTTCGACATCGCCAGTGCCGGTCAGTGTGAACGCTTGGCCATACGAGCCCGGCATAATCGTGAACGGCGCGTTGGCGAGCCCCGAAAAGGCGGACGCTGCAAGCGTTGACGGCGCGGAATAGCCGGCGGGCGGCGCCACGACGAGCCGATAAGTCCCCGGGACCATTATCGGGAAGCGGAATTCGCCAGGGCCCGGCGCATAGGTCATACCGCCCGCGTCCGTGACGGGCTGACCGGTGGCGACCGTCGAGGGATAAGATGAAACGCCGTCAACGCCGAAGACTTGCGCAGGGGCTCCCGTCGCATCGTCGACGACCGTCACGCCGGCGCCGTCGATGAGCGCGCCGGTCAGACTGTCGAAAACACGGCCGAAAGGATCAACGCCCGCGGTGTCGATCGAGACTTCCGCGGCGTCGAAGGGATCTTGAAAGCGCGCCGTTATCGGCGCGCCATGCGCAATCGTCAGCGTGCGGTCATTTTGGACCGGCGCTCCCGGCGCGCTCGGCGCCCAAGCGTAGAACTCTCCCGTATCCGGCCCGCTTTCATATAGCCTTAACGTGATGAAGTCGCCGTTCGCGGTGCGAATGGTCGCAATGACTGTTTCAATCGCGTTCGGGTCGCCATTCTGGCCGGCGTCCGTAACGCGGATCACAATTGGCTCGCCGGCGTAGAACGCGCCGGCCGGCGCCAGTCTGACCGGCCCCGCCCGGCTGATGGAGGCGCCGCCGGCGCCAAGGAGCAGCCCTACCGGCTGGAACGCCGCGTTCGCGGCCGGCTGGTAGTCCGAGCCGTTGAGAACGACCAGGATCGCATCGGGCGCATTCGGCGCGTAACGGAAAAATTCGATGGTCGACGGCGTTCGCGCCGCCTCGATGATGAAGCTTGCCGGCGGCGGGGCGAGTGTCGCGCTCGCGGCGCCGATCGAATAGGAAATTTCCGCGAC
>JBMOOR010000289.1:0-5503 GCA_049324555.1 Pseudomonadota bacterium
GCCAGCCCTCGGCCGGCGCGCCCTCAAACTCAAATCAAGACCGAGCTTACGCGCCGACGTTGGCGATCGTCGACGTCGCATTGCGGTTCAGCGACCAGGCTTCTTCCGTCGAGCGCGGATCGATCGGACGCTCCTTGCCGTAGGAAACCGTCGAAATGCGCGACGAATCAACGCCCATGCTGACGAGATAGGCGCGCGCCGCCTCGGCGCGGCGGGCGCCGAGCGCGAGGTTGTATTCGCGCGTGCCGCGTTCGTCGCAATTGCCCGACACTTGGATCGAAACGCCTGGGTATTGTTTCAGGAAGTCGGCCTGACGCTGCAACGTCGCCTGCGCCTGCGGAGTCAGCGAATACTGGTCGTAGCCGAAAAAGACCCGGTGTCCGACATTCTGCTCAAGATCGTCCTGGCTGCCCGGAACGACAGCGCCCGTCGTCACGCCGCCGTTGGCGTTGTCCGTCGCAGCGACGTCAGGTCCCGTCGACTTGTTGCTCGCGCAGGCTGCAGCCAGCGCCATCACGCCAACGGCGCCGATCAACTTCATTGAAGATCTCACGTTCATTTTCCTTCGTGCTCCACTCAGCTTGCGGGCCTTTGGCGAGCGCGCCCCCGCGTCAGCCCCTCTTAGAATCCATTTATGACGGCAGAATGGCCATTGTTGCGCCCATCAGCCCAGCTCGCCGTTCGCTGACACGCTGACGGAGAATCTTTAAGGATTAACCAACGGCATGCCAATCTTGGCGACCGTAGAGAGGTCCGGACTCGCGATCAAGCGGCGTTGATCCGGGGTCAAAATGAAAAATGCGTTACAGCGCCCGTTTCGATCCCAATTCAGCGCCCCGCATTCGCGCAAAGGCGCACCCGTCCCTGATCGCTCAACCGCGGGCTGCGTGACTTTCCGGTCGAGCCGTGGTCGGGAAGGCGATCAACCTATCGGGGAGCCCCATGCAATTGATCCTTTCCGCTCTGGTCGCCGCCGCTCTCGGCCTTTCATCGGCCGCTAGCGCCGACCCGCTTGACGACGCGAGCGAAGTTGCGGCGCTCGATGTCGCCTATCAGGCGGCCGTCAAAGCCAATGACGCGGAAACCATGGATCGCATTCTCCACGATCAGTTCACCCTCGTCCTCGGCAGTGGGAAAGCCTACAGCAAGGCCGACCTCATCCAGTCGGCGCGTGACAAATCAGCAGTTTACGAACAGCAGGATGAGGAGCCGGGCTCCCAGACCGTTCGCGTCGCAGGAGATGCCGCCGTTGTCACCGCCAAGCTCTGGCTCAAAGGCGTCAGCGGCGGCGCGCCCTTTGAGCGCAAGCTGTGGTTCAGCGATACCTATGTGCGCACGAAGGACGGCTGGAAATATTTCTTCGGGCAGGCGTCTTTGCCGCTGCCGCGCGAAGAGCAATAGCGCTCAGGGCAGCGGCGGCGACCACGCCGGGTCAGAGGAATCGCCCGGCGTCCGGACGCGGCGGAGATTGCGCCCAGTCAAATCGACCGACCACAGCGAGGGTCCCGCCCCGGGCGAGGCTTCTCGGAAGAACATCAGCACGCGCCCGTTCGGCGCCCATGTCGGACCCTCGTCGAGATAACTCTCGGTCAGGAGACGTTCGCCCGATCCGTCGGGACGGATGACGCCGATATAGAAGCGGCCCTGATAGAGACGCGTGAAGGCGATGAGGTCGCCGCGCGGGCTCCACACCGGGGTCTGATAACGTCCGTCGCCAAAGGTGATCCGCTTCGGAGACGAACCGTCGGCGTTCATGACATAGATCTGTTCGGCGCCGCCCCGGTCCGACGTGAAAGCGATCCGACGCCCGTCGGGCGACATCGTCGGCGAGGTGTCGATGCCCGGATTGTCGGTGAGGCGCGCGATGCGGCGCGTTGCAAGCTCCATCATGAAGACGTCGGAATTTCCCGCACGCTCCATCGACATCAGAACGCGCGTGCCGTCGGGCGTGAAGCGCGGGGCGAAGGTCATGCCGCGGAACGTGCCGAGCTGTTCCTGTTCGCCGGTTTCGATATTGAAGAGATAGACTTGGCCCGGACGGTTTTCAAAGAGGGCCATATAGGTGATCTGCTGCTCGGTCGGCGAAAAGCGCGGCGTCAGCGCCTGATAGTTGAGACCATCGGTCAGCAGCACCGGATTGGCGCCGTCCTGATCCATAATCATCAGACGTTTGGTGCGCCTCTCCTTCGGGCCCGTTTCATGAACGAAGACGACGCGGGTGTCGAAATAGCCTTCCTCGCCGGTCAGCGACTTGTAGACGAAATCAGCGACTTTGTGCGCGGCGCGGCGCCAGTTGTCGGCCGGCGTCTTGAACGACACGGCGCCAAGCTGCTCGTTCGAATAGACGTCCCAGACGCGCGTTGCGACTTCGATCCGCCCGTCGGGCGTCGGGCGGACTTCGCCGACGACAAGCACCTGCGCGTTGATGATGCGCCAGTCGGGAAAGCGCGGGCGCACGTCGACGCTTGAAAGTTTTTCGACATAGGCGCGCTGGTCGATAACGCTGAAGAGGCCGGACCGGTCAAGATCGGCCATGATGACGCCGGTGATGTCGCGTCCAAGGCCGGGCGCCTGGCCGTCGCCGCCGAGAAAATCGGGAACCGCGACAGGCATCGGCTCAACGGTCGCCTGCGTGATGTCGATCCTGACGCGCGCATTCGCCGGGCCCACGCCCACCACGCCGATCAGCGCCGCAAGGGTCGCCAGTATCGCCTGTCTCATCATGTCGTCTTACCTGCTCGCAATTGCCGTCTGGTCGAACCCTTAGATGCTTCGCGGCGTGGAAATAAGGCGCCGGTCAGCAAAACCCGCTTAAAAACCCGCCATAATGCTCGGGTCGAAATTCAACTGGAATTCCTTCCACGTCTCATACGTCGCTTGATTCAAAAAGTCGTATGGCTGGCACGCGATAACGGCCCTGACCGCCGTCTGCTCCGCCACTTTCCAGAACCCGTTGCCGGAAAGATTGATCTCAATAGCGTTCGCAACCCTCGGCGGGCTTCTCAGCGTTCCGTCGCGATTGAGCTCAAAATCGAGCAAGACGACGAGTTTCTCAGGCTCGGGCGCGCCGATGAACGCGCTGGCGTTCCAGCAGCGCGAGACGGCTGCGCGCATCTTGTCGATTTCGCTCGCGGTGAGGCGATCGCCGACGCCAATCGCAGGGCGCGCCGCATCGGAATCGGTCTCGGACGCAGCCTCGGCTTTCCGCGATTTGTCGACGAGCGCCGAGAGAGCGTCGAGATCGATATCTTCCGCCTTTGGTTTGGGCTTGGGTTTTTCGACAGGTTTAGGCTTCGGTTTTTCCGGTTCCGGTTTTTTTGCTTCCGGTTCAGGCGCAGGCTCGGGCGCAGGCTGAGGCTTTATCTCCTCTTTCGGAGTCGGCTTCGGCTCTTCTTCTTTCGGCTTCGGGAGCTCAGGCGGCTTTTCCGCTTTCGGTTTCGGCTTCGGCGCCGCGGCGGGAACGCTCGTCTTTTCGGCGAGTTCGGCCTCGGCGATCAGTTCGATCGGAATGACCGGCGCCTCGACCACTTTCGTGCGCAAGAATTCAGGCAGCGAAATGAACGCAAGCCCGATCGCGCATGCGTGGAGGAGCACAGAGGCGAGAACGCCGAAACGCATGGGGCTGACCCTACTTTCCCCGCGTCAGTTCAATTCCCGGTCGGTGACAAGTCCGATGCGCCGGAAACCCGCCGCATTGATTTTTCCCATTACACGGACGACTTCGCCGTAAGAGCGCGCCTGATCGCCGCGAATGAAGATGCGCTGGTCGTAGCCCGCGGTCGCGATCGCTTCGAGCTGCGGGACGAGGCTGTCGATTTCGACCGCCGTTTCCTGAACAAAAATCGTGCCGTCGCCGGTGATGGTGACGGTCAAGGGCTCGCCCTGCTCAGGGATAGGCTGCGCCGCCGTTTCGGGAAGATCGACGGCGACGCCGACCGTCAGCAGAGGCGCGGCGACCATGAACACGATGAGGAGAACCAGCATGACATCGACAAGCGGCGTCACGTTGATTTCCGACATCATCCGTGTACGGCCGGGCCGGTGGCGGAAGCTGCCGTGCAGAACCGGGGACGCCATCAGCGCGCCCTTTCATCAAGCTGGCGCGAGAGGATCGCAGAGAACTCATCCGCGAAGCCCTGGAGCCGCACTGCATAGGAGTTGAGCGCCGCTGAATAGCGGTTATAGCCGACGACCGCCGGAATGGCGGCGAGAAGACCGAGCGCGGTCGCGAACAAAGCTTCGGCGATGCCGGGCGCGACGACGGCGAGGTTCGTATCCTTCGTCGCAGCGATCGCCTGGAACGCCGTCATGATGCCCCACACCGTGCCGAGGAGGCCGACAAACGGGGCCGCGGACCCGATCGTCGCAAGGACGCCGAGATTTCTTTCCGCGCTTTCAAGTTCGCGGCTGACGACGACGTTCATCACCTTGTCGATGCGATCTTTCGCGCCGGCGACGAGCCCTTCGGTGCGGCCGACATCCTTGGCTCGCTGCCATTCGGTCATGCCGGCGGTAAAGACCCGCGCCATCGGATGGTCGCCCTTGTCGCCAAGTTTCCTGTGGAGTTCGTCAAGCGGGCGGCCCGACCAGAACGCATCCTCAAAGCGCGCCGATTTCGACTTGAGACGGCCAAAGAGGAGCGACTTGTCGATGATCACCGCCCACGACCAGATCGAGGAGAAAATGAGGATGCCCATGACGACCTTGACCACGAGGCCGGCCGACAAGAAGAGGCTCAATAAGCTGAACTCCCCGCCGATCGTGGTTCCCGCCGCTGCGGCGACTTCTGCTTCCATGGTTCTAAAACCCCTCTTGCGTTTACCGAGGCGGGCGCCCGACGGACCGCCCTGTTACTCTTGTAGTGCGACCTTTTTGCGGCGCCGTTCAAGGGCGCGCGAAAAGGCGGCGACGGAGGCGCAGTCTGAACGCCGCCGCCGAACTCCCGCGATTTCATAACCTGATAGCGGCTTCCGCGCGGAGCGGCAAAGACTTTGGAGCGGCGCACCAGGGTTTTCGGAAGTTTAATGGGCGCCCCGAGCACAATCGCGCAATGGTTGCGAGGGAGCCTTCCCTTACCCAAGGCCGAAGCGCTCGATTATCTCCGCAGGCAGGCGGCGCGGGCGCCCTTCAAGATTCATGCAGGCGGCCTCGACATCGGCCCTTGCGATCAGGTCGCCGCCGCGGCGCATCTCCTGATCGATGAGCATGCGCGCGCCTTTGACTTCGACGAACCGCGTTCTCACTTCGAGCATGTCGTCGATGCGCGCAGGCGCGATCCACTCGGTCGTCATTTTCCTCACCGCGAAGGCGAGCGGCTCCGGCCTTGCGAGAAGCTCCGTATGCGAAATGTTGCAGGAGCGCAGCGCCTCCGTCCGGCCCCGTTCGAAAAAATGGAGATAGCGCGCGTGATAGACGACGCCCGAAAAATCAGTGTCCTCGTAATAGACGCGGATGGGGATGGCGAATTCCGGCACGGCGCGCATAGGGCCAGATTTCACAGTCT
>JBMOOR010000290.1:0-4245 GCA_049324555.1 Pseudomonadota bacterium
GGGCGCGACGGCGGCTCCGCGGCGAGGAGCCGTTCGAGATCATCAGGATCATTATGCCGCCAGATCCGCTTGTCCGCGCCGGAATTTCGGATCCCGGCGATCATCGAAGCGTGATTGTCCGCGTCCGACAGAATGACGCAGCCGGTAAACGCGCGTCCGAGGGTTGAAAGCGCCGCCTCATTCGCCGCGTAGCCGGAATTGAAGAGAAGCGCGGTCTCTTTGCCATGAAGATCCGCGAGTTCGGCTTCGAGCGCGTCATGAAGGACGGTCGTCCCCGCGATATTGCGCGTGCCGCCGGCGCCCGCGCCGTACTGATCGATCGCATCGCGCATCGCCGACTTGACGATTTCGCTCTGCCCCATACCGAGGTAGTCGTTTGAGCACCAGACGACCGCGTCGCGAACGAGATCGATCGACAACGGCGCGTGAATCGCGATCCGTTCGTAATACTTGCGGAAGTCGGGCGAAAAGCCGCGCGCGGTCACCGAGGGAAAAGCCCCCTCCCGCCGCTCCATCTTGGCGAAGTATCGATACTCTCCGCGAATGGCGGCGCCTTTGAGCTTTTCGTGAAGAAATGTCTCGTAGCTGTCAAACATCACGCCCTTGCCTGTTTCGCCCGTCAAAAATCAAGGCGATAACCGCCGATCACATAATAGCCCTTCACGGTCTCGGTATCGAGCAGATTGTCGGTCTGCGTCCACTCGCCGCCCGCTTCGAGCTCCAGTTGAAATCGCCGCGAGGGGATATAGTTCAAGCGGATCGAGGGTTTCAACGTATATTGGGTCTGCTCCGCGACCGTTGAATCCCGGCGCGCCATGCGCAGCCGCGGATTGATCCTGAATTTATTGGTGATCGGATAGCGGGTGTTGACGTCGATCACGTAGCGCCTTGCGCTCGCCATGTCGTCGAACCGGAACCCGAGCGAGACGAGATCGCCGTCGGCGAAAAGGTTCGTCGCAAGAATCTGCCCGAGATAATAGGCCTCGACGCCCGTCCCCGGCTGGCCGGGAACGCCGCCGGCGTCGATCGTCGCCTCTGTGCTTGTCAGCGTGACGCCGGCGTTGACCTGCAGTTTCGGCGAGAACGGATGCGTCACGGTGAACGATCCCGATTTCATCCGCGCGGCGCGCTCTTCGGCGAGATAATAGATATCCTCGTCGGTGAAGCCGAACTGCGCCCGCAATTCGTCGATCGTTTCAACGCCCTGGCCCTGGAAGGCGTCGATTGTCATCAGCGTCGGCGCGTAGCGATAGTCGAACGAGGCGTTGATCGTCGTGTCGTCCTTCAGTCTGAGCGTGCTGTTGAAGAGCGCGAGGTTGAGCGTGTCGTAAATCACGTCATAGTCGACGAGACCGTATGCGGACAGCCGCTCGTCCGTGTATCTCAGCTCAAGACCCGCCGCCTCGCGATCGATGAGATCATCGACAGTCTGGCGAATGTAGTATGCGGTCGCATCGAGCCCTTTTACGACCTGATTGACGTCGACGCTGCCGCCGACGAAGCGCCGGTGCTCATCGATGAAGAGATCGCGGGAGCGGACGACAGGAACGCCGCCGACGACATTGACGCGCACCTCATCGCTCGCATCAAAGCTCAGGAGGCCGCCGTCGAAGCGGCCGAGAACGCCGCCCGTGCTGCGCGTCTGCCTTCCAACCCGCGCCGCGAACCGCGACACATTGTCGGCGAGTTCAAAGAAGAGCGCGCTGATCGAACCGTAACTGTTGTCGTCGCCGCTGAAATCCTTCGTATGCGCCCCGGAAAATCGCATGTTTGCATCGAAACGGTCGTTGCTGACGCTTGCGGTGATGTCGGCCCCTGAAATCAGCGCGTTCTGATTGACCTGCCTGTCCGGGTCCGGAACGATATTCGGCTGTTCGAGCGTTACGATGCTCTCATCGCGCTGATAATATTGCGACAGGCTCGCTGAAAGCCGGCTCACCCAATCGCCGACGGGTTTTCCTTCGCGCAGCGCAGGCGGCGCCTCCTTGCCCGCGGTCAGGAGGGCGGAAAGGCGCTGGCGAACGCGTGCGGCGCCCTCGCCGTCCGGATAGCGCTTCAGATATTCTTCGTATTCCGCTTTCGCATGCGCGAGCTGACCGTTCTTCTCGCGGGCGATGCCGAGAAGCTCGCGCGCCTCGGGGCTCGCCTTGCTTTCTTCAAGGGCGGTCGCCTTGGTCAAAAGCTGGATCGCCCGCGCATTGTCGCCGGCCGCGATTTTTGCGCGCGCCTCAGCGACCAGCGCCGCCGCGTCGGCGTTTTCCGGCAACGCCTCGATCGGCGGGGACTGCGGAACAAGGTCGAGATTGCGTGCGCCGGCGCTTCGCGCCGAAAGCCACGCCCGATAGACGCTTTGACGCTCTTCTTCACCCGCGCGCACGATCCACGCGTCAGGATAAAAGGCGACAAGCTCATCCTTGACCTGCTGCGCCTCGGCGCGCGTTGCAAAAAAACCAAGACGCAATCTGTGCCAGATGACCCCGTCCCTCTCGAACCGCACGGAATAGGCCGCATAACGGTCGAGCGGCGCTGCGGCCGCGATTTTGGACGCAGTGACCGGTTGCTGCTGGGAAAGAAGATTGAGCGCATAGACGGCGTTGACATCGAGCGTCTCCGGCGCCTTGTGCAACACCGAGGCGCTCGCGGTTCTATCCTGCTCCGGTCCCGCATCGGGCCCGCCGCGCAGCGAAGGCTTCGCCCTGGAACAGGTTTCATCGACCGGCGAATCTGAAATCTTCATGACGACGCTTCTGAAATCGCCGCCTTGTTCAATCCGGAAATAGCGCTCGCCGACAAACGTGACGGTCAGCGTCGGGCCCGTCGGCGCGTCGCCGTCATACTGGATTTCCTGAATGCCGGCGCGCCGGCTGGATGGCGGGCGAAGCTCTTCGCGGGAATTGACGGCGCCGTTGACGCGTCCGACTTCGATCGGGCGCAGATCAATGCGCACGTGATCGCCATGGTCTTCCGGAAAATGCGCTTCGGCCTGAACAGTGAAATTGAAGTCGATGGTGACGACGGCGCATTCTTCGGTCTCATTGACGCGAATGCGCGAGAGAACGCGGTCGCTGACCGGCTGGGCGCTTGCAAGGTTGATGGCGATAAGGCTTGCCAGGGTCAAGCCGGCGAGAGTCCTGAAGAGGGCGTGGGCGTTTTTCATCGATCAATCCCAGCCCCGATCGCTTGGGCGATGGTTGGAATTGCGCCGTTCCTTGACCGTCGTCAGCGAACTGTCGGCATAGACGTGGCAGGCGCCGCTGCAGTCGCGCAATTCGCTGACCGAGTAGGATGCGTCCGGATTTTCGTGCTTCTTGTGCGGGCCGGACTTGAAGTCGCCGGCATGGCAGGCCGCGCAATCGGGCTGATAGGCGCCGAACCGCCAGGCGATCGTCTGCGCATTCGTCGTATGGCAGTCCGTGCACGCAACGCTTGCGCTGTGGCCGCCAGGGAATGACGCGGAGACGTGCGAATAGGCCACCGGGAGCCAAGCGGTCGTGCGATGGCAATCGTCACACTGAAGCGACGTCGTGAAATGCCCGGCGGGCTTGCCGGTCGCGGTCGAGCCGTTGTGGCAGCTTGAACACGAGCCGGTGACATTCGCATGATCAAAATTCGCCGGCGTCCAGGCGAGCGTCGTGTGGCATGCGTCGCATTCGCCCGTCGTCGCGATGTGAAGCGGCCCCTTGCCGGTCGCCGTCGTTCCGTTGTGACAGCTTGAGCAGGAGCCCGTGACCGCATTGTGATCAAACCTCACGTTCGTCCAGCTTGTCGTCACATGACAGTCGTCGCAGACATTCGACGAGGCGATGTGGTTCGCCGGCTTGCCGGGCGCCAGCGTGTTGTTATGGCAGGTCGAGCACTGCGCCGTCGTCGCCGCATGGTCGAAGCGCACGCTCGTCCAGTTCGTCGAGACGTGGCAGTCCTCGCAGACATTGGTCGTCGGCAGATGGTTCGCGGGTTTTCCCGTCGCCGTCGTTCCGTTGTGGCAGGAGAAGCACGAGCCCGTCACGGCCGAATGGTCGAACGAGGCGTTGGCCCAGCTCGACGTCACATGACAGTCGTCGCAGACATTCGACGAGGCGATGTGGTTCGCCGGCTTACCGGGCGCCAGCGTGTTGTTGTGGCAGGTCGAGCACTGCGCCGTCGTCGCCGCATGGTCGAAGCGCACGCTCGTCCAGTTCGTCGAGACGTGGCAGTCCTCGCAGACATTGGTCGTCGGCAGATGGTTCGCGGGTTTTCCCGTCGCCG
>JBMOOR010000290.1:4345-5327 GCA_049324555.1 Pseudomonadota bacterium
TCGTTCCGTTGTGGCAGGAGAAGCACGAGCCGGTGACACCCGCATGATCGAACCGCGCGCTCGCCCAGTTCGCTGTCGAATGGCATTCGCCGCAGTCGGCGCTCGTTGAAATATGCCCGTCCGACTTCCCCGCCGCAGTGCGGCCGTCGTGACACGATGCGCACGCGCCTGTAACGCCGGAATGGTCAAATCGGACCTCTGTCCAGCCGACGCTCGAGTGGCAGTCTTCGCAATTGTTGTTCGAGCGGATGTGCCGGGAAGGCTTTCCGGGCGCGAGGGTCCCATTATGGCAGGCTCTGCAAAGTTGCGGCGTTCCCTCAAAAACGCCGTTGACGTGACAGCTTTCGCAGTCCGCCTCCCGATGCCGACCCTCGATCGGAAAACCGGTCTTGAGGTGATCTGAAATTTCCGCAGGCGTCAGCGATGCGGCGGCCGGACCTGCGACCGCGGCAATAGCGAAAATCGCAAGGCCAATCGCGATTGCGCCCTCAACCGTGCGCCGGAACGGCGATAGAAAAGCGCTGCGGCGAATTTCGCCCGCGCCAGCCGGCCGCGATACTCTCACTTCCGCCGAGCCCATCCGGCCGCCCGATCCTTCAGCAGTTCGAGCGGGCTCGGCCTCATTAACCAATGGATGACCAATCGGTAATCGGCGCGCCGGCGCGTCTGCAACTCATTCTCAATACAATCAGCTTACTGATCATATCGCCGCGCGCACGATAGGCGGATCGAAATTGGAAAAAAGCTTATTCTCACCCGTTTAATTGAATTTAATGTCATCGTAATTCGACGCACGACGCAGCATGGATATTCTGTAAGCTGACCGCACGCGTTTGCTTTATGGAAAGAGAATCTCGCTGAAAGACGCGGTCGTGTGGCAGCGCTCGCATGCGGCGCCGTATCGCCCGCGATGCTTGTCGTCCGCGCGGTGGCAGGCGATGCATTGCGACGACTGATTGACCTCATCGCCCGCCGGCGCGCG
>JBMOOR010000291.1:0-5298 GCA_049324555.1 Pseudomonadota bacterium
GATCGGTTTCAGCGCTTCTTTGACCTGGCGCTCTTGGGTTTCAATCAGGCGTAGCAGGTCGGCGCGCTCGGTTTCGGCTTCCTGCATTTTTTCCTGAAAGAGGTCGCTGTCTTTGACCGTGCCCTCAGCGACGGCATCGAGCAGATTGCGGATGCGCTTGTTCACTTGAACAAGCTGGCCGCGAAGCTGATTGAGGGCGTGGGTCGAGTCGCCGCGCTTTGCTTCGCGTCTCTTCGCCACGGCGGCGACGATCGCCTGTGCTCGTTCCGGCGTCAGCAGCCGGGTCGTCAGCGCGTTGAGCGTCAGTTGGTTGAGTTTTGCTTCCGGGATGGCGATGGCGAGATCGCCAGGGCATTTGCCGTTCAAATGCTTGCCGGCGCACTTGTAGTAACGATAGGCGCCGCCCTTGCCGGTTGTCATCATCAAGGGCCTGCCGCATCCCTCGCATACGGCAAGACCGGTCAACAGGACATTGCTGGACGACAGTCGCGGCGGCGTTTTTGTCGGACGCCGATCACTAAGGAGCATCTGGACCCGCTGAAATGTCTCTTCGGCGATGATCGGCGGGACCGGGACCTTGATCCACTCCTCGCGCGGCCGGGTCTCGCCGGTTCTGGAGTTGCGCCGATTGAACCATGCGCACCCGAAATAGGTCTCATCCGTCAGGATCGAATGAACGCGGCTTGTGTAGAACGTCTTGCCTGTTGGCGTCCGATAGCCCCGCGCGTTCAGCCATTTGGCGATCGACTTGACCCCGAGCGGTCCGGTCTCTCCATCGCCCTGAAGAAAAAGTTCAAAGATCAGTTTTACGGCCTCGGCGTCCCTGGGTTCGACGCCGAGCTTCTTCTTCATCTTGTGACCACGCCGCTCGGCATCGACCGCCTTGTAGCCGAAGGGCGGAACGGCGCCGTTCCAGAACCCTTGCCGGGCGTTCTCCTCCATGCCGCGGCTCACATGCTTGGCGTCTTCCTTGCTCCGCATTTCATCAGTGAGGGCGATAATCCGCCTTGTAAGTTCGCCGCCGGGGCCGTCGCTCATTTCCTGCGTGATCGAGACGACGGCGACGCCGTACGTTTCGAGCCGGCGCCGGTAAATCTCGAATTCGACTTCGTCGCGGAAGAAGCGCGAAAAACTGTGAATGAGAATGACATCAAAGGGCTTCGGCTTTCGGCAGGCGTCGTCGATCATGCGCTGGAATACGGGGCGGCTTTCGTCTCGCCCGCTCGCGCCAGGCTCCTCGTAAAGGGCGACGACCTCCATCTCTCGCGTAGCCGCATAGTCGCGCATGCGGCGGAACTGGTCAGGAAGGGAGATGTGTTGCTCCGCCTGTTTCGTCGTCGACACCCGGGCGTAAAGCGCGCAGCGCTTCATGGCGTGTTCTCCTTCACCGGCGGCGGTTGGTTGTCGTTCGTCTCAACCAGTCCCGAGATATTGGAGATCAAGGCGTCGAAGATTTCCACCTCGGCGACATACAAAGGCGGCGATTCGAGGCCCTCCACCCGTATCTGGGGCGATTTTCCCTCGTCATTGGCGGCCGGCGGGACCCGATAACGCGACATGGGCGAACCTCTCCATTCAAGATCGAATGGAAAACCGGATCGCAATGAGGAGGGTTTCTTTTGGTCGCTCGACGCAAGCGCCGTGTCAACCGTTTCGCCGGCAGCATGGTCGGCGAGAGCCTCGACACACCAAGTCCCTTGAGTACGTCCAGCCTGTCGACACACCAAGTAACACGCCGCCGACACACCGAGAATCGGCGCCAATCTTCCTTTTCTCGTGCCGATGTTGCCGACACGCAACATGATTCGAGGCCGGAGGCCCTTTGACGGCGAAGTTGCGCGCAGTCGAATGAAAGGAACCGATTGAGCGGCCGTTTGATTCGCCTTGTTCCATCCCCATATGCTCCGCATATGGACGAGTTTACGGCTGAAGACCGTCGAGACGCACGGTTTCAAGAACTGTTGTCGGAAGGACATCCTGACGATCGGCTTTATGTTTATTGGCTGCAGAACGGACGGCGCATAACGCCGGCGATCATCAAGTCGCGTTTGCCGTTCGAAGATCTCCACGAATTCCTGCAGGCGGACTACGGCGCACAATGGTATTGCGCGATGATCAGGCGCGGAAAGAAAATGATCCTTCGCCACGAATTCGGCATTGCGCAGCCGCTGCATATGATTCCGAGAAAAGATATTCGCGTGGAAATCGAATATCTGCGCCGCAGGGAGCGATGGAAATCTCCATAGCAGGAATTCCGGCGTTTCCTTGCCGCAAATGAAATTACTCCTTGTGACAAAACCGCGGACGCGAATGCGTCCTCGGCCATAGGGAAATCGGCGGGCGAATTGGGCAGTTGCGCCGCGCCGCTCTTGCTCAGGCGTTGAGCTATTCCGCTGCTTCGCAGCGCCGCGTTCCGGCATCAAGATTGCGAAACTCCGCAATCTGCGCGAACGGCTCGTCCGGCGTTCCGGTGATGCGGATGACGCGGGTGAGGGTGCGCGGCCTGGCGTTGTTTCCGTTGGTTTGGACCGCGGTCGCTTCGAGGACGTGAACGCCGCCGGCGGTCGCGCCGCGGACGGAGGTGCCGAGGACGGCGCGCGCGGCGGCGGCATCATTGATGGGTGGTTTGCCGATGAGGGCCATGACGCGGGCGGATGGCGCTTCGCCTGAGCCGAAGATCGTAAGGGCCGGCGCGATGCAGTCGAAGAGCGCCGGCGTCATGTGGAGAACGGATTTCAGGTCTTCGATGCTGTTGAAGGGGCGATCGCCGATACGCTTGTTCGTTCTCTGCGCATAGTCGCTCGCCTCGGCGCCGTTCGGGCGCGGAAGATCGTCCTGGTCGCGCCAGTCGGCGATCTCGGCGGCGAGGCGGTCGGCGTCGGCCGTCTTGAGCCCGACGACTTCGAAGAACCGCCGGATGACCGCCTCGTCGGCGCGATTGACGTCGAGCTTCTCGCCTTCGATCGATCGTTCGACGGTGACGGAATAGCCGTTTAGCGCCATCCCGGCGACGATCGGCCCGTCCGGGAGATCGGCTTCGGCGGCGGCGATATTCCATGCGGCGAGATCAAGGCCGGCGTCGAGCGCAAGGTCGGCTCGAAAGCGCGCCTCGTCGGCTGCGGCGATCCTCGCCTCGATGCGTGAGGCGGCGATGGCGCCGGCGAGGAGGACGGAGAGAAGGAGCGCCGTCCAGAGAACGAGGATGAGCGCCGCGCCGCGCTGGGCTTGGCGGGAGACTTGGCGCCCGCGCATCAGCTGTCGGGCTGGCCAAGGCGGCGCATTTCACGGCGGATGTATTTGATCGCATTCTTGGCGTCGTTGTCGGTGCGGATGATGCGCGGGGTGAGGAAGACGATAAGCTCGGTGCGGCGCTTTGTGACGTCGCGTGATTTGAAGGCGTTCCCGAGCGCCGGAATGTCTTTAAGGAGCGGCACGCCGCTCTCACGGTCTGTGTAGTTTTCGCGGATGAGGCCGCCGAGCGCTACGACGCCGTTGTTTCGGACGGCGACAGTGCTTGTGAACTTCCGCTGCTGGATGGTCGGGGAGTCGATGCCGGACGTCGTCGTCTCGGCGACGTCGCTAACCTCCTGCTCGATTTCGAGAACGACGACGTCGCTCGCATTGATCCTCGGCTTCACGTCGAGGATGACGCCGGTCTCGCGGAGCTGCAACGTCGAGACAAGCGGCGCGTCAGGATCGATGACGCTTTGCGCCTGCTGGGTGACGATCGGCACTTCGTCGCCGACCTGGAGATGCGCCGACTGGTTGTTAAGGACCATGATCGACGGCGCGGAGACGACCGTGACGTCGGTGACGGCGGCGAGCGCGTCGATCGCCGCGGAAACATTGTTCGCCGCGAAGGAATAGTTGAGGCCGGGAACGAGCGCCGGGAAACGCCCCAACGACGTCCTCGGGTTGTTGTCGTCGCCTCCGCCCGGATTTTGACCAGGGAAAGAGACGCGCGATTCGGCGTTCTCGAAGAACCAGCGGACCCCGTATTCGAGCGTGTCGTTGAGCGTGACCTCGGCGATCGTCGCCTCGATGAGGACTTGCGGCGCGAGAACGTCCATGCGCTCGATGAGGTCCAGGGCCTCGCGATATTCCTGATCGGTCGCGCGAATGATGAGCGCATTGTTCGCCGTATCGACGGCGATCGAGACCTCAGACCTGCCGCCGCCCGTCGGCGCGGCGCGGAAAGCGGGCTGTATGGCGCTGTCGGCGCCGCCGGGCGCATCGGGGTCGGCGACCTCGCCAGCGGCGCCGGAGCTTCCGCCGAAGGCGGCGTTGAGCTGGTCGGCGAGCGTCTCGGCCGAACTGTTGAGCACTTGATAGTAACGCAAGCGTCGCTCGTCGCCGCCGGAAGGTTCGTCGAGCTGCTCAATCCAGCCCCGCACCTCATCGAAGGCCTCGCGCGTCCTCGCGGTCACGAAGAGGAGATTCAATCGCGGCAACGCGACGATGTCGATCGGCGATCCTGCGCCCGCCGTCGCCGCGTCGGTGACGCTCCCGATCTCGGCCTTCAGCGTGGCGGCGTCCGCATATTGCAGACGGAACATGCCGAAAGTCCGGTCGGTCAGATGCGGCGTATCAAAAGTCTCGATCGCGTCGATTGCCGTCTCGATGTCGCTTTGCGGGCCCTTGAGAATGATGGCGGTGCGGGAATCATCCGGCGTGATGGTGAGGCGGTCCGAGGTGAATGGTCCGATAAGGCCGACAATCTCGGCTGGCGTCGCGTAGCGGACTGGCGCGACAGCGACGCCGTAACCGATCGCGGCGCCTTGCCGGTTGACGGGCGCCGTTTCGTCGCCGGCTTTGGCGAGCGTCGTCAAGAGAAACCCGTCCTTGTTGCGGATCAGCGCAAGCCCTGACTCGGCGAGAACGGATTCAAGAAGGGACAGCGCCTCGCTCGCCGGTACGGGCTCCGGCGCAGAAAGCGTCACTGTACCTTGAACGCCATCGGTAACGGAGACGGTCTCGCCAAGGACGTCGCTGATGATGGTTCTAGCGACATCGGCGGCGGGCGCGCTCACAAACTCCAGAGAAACAGCCCTGCCGGCGAGCGCGTCATCCGGGAGCGCTGCGGCGAACGAGCCTTTGACGCCGCGATAGTAAATGAGACGGTCTTCGATCGGCTTTGTCTTCTGCGTTTCCGGCGGCGGCCTCACCGCGGGCGCCGTTTCGGGTGCGGCGGCGGCTTCATTGGCCGGGTTCGGAAAGGCGAAGACCTGTTCCTTTTTGGGAATGACGGCGCAGCCGGCGACGATGAGCGCCGACGCCGAGATCGCCCCGAGGCGCATT
>JBMOOR010000292.1:0-5244 GCA_049324555.1 Pseudomonadota bacterium
GAGACATCCTTGTCACTGACGGGCGCCGCGCATCGCCGGGCCGCGAGGGCTTCGTATCGTCCTTTCATCTTCATTTCGACAGCCGCGAGCTTGAGAACGGCGAGCCCTTGGGCTTCATCGTCGAAAATCGGCATCTGCGCCGGGCGATCTGCGCCGCGCTCCCGAACGAGGCGCGCGTCGCGCTCTTTGCTCCGGCGCGCCGTATACGGACGGTTTATGGAAAGGCGGAAGCAAGGGTCGAGCTCGCCGATGGGCGAACGCTCGCCGGCGCGCTCGTCATCGCCGCTGACGGGCGCCATTCGCCTTCGCGCGCAGAAGCCGCTCTAAAAGTGAACGCGTGGTCCTATCCGCAGACCGGGATCGTCGCGACGGTTGCGCATGAGCGCCCGCATGAAGGCGTCGCGCAGGAATTGTTCCTCCCCTCCGGCCCGTTCGCGATCCTGCCGATGACCGGCAACCGGTCGAACCTTGTCTGGACGGAAGCGAAAGCGGCGGCGCCCGCCTATCTCGCCCTGCCGGACGCGGAATTCCTCGCCGCGATCAAAAGCCGCTTCGGCGATTATCTAGGGGAGGTGAGGCTCGCCGGACCCCGCTGGTCCTATCCGCTCGCTTTTCATCTGGCGCAGTCCTATGTCGCCCCGCGCCTCGCGCTCATCGGAGACGCCGCGCATGCGATCCATCCGATCGCAGGACAAGGATACAATCTCGGCGTCAAGGACATCGCGGCGCTCGCCGAAGTTCTCGTCGACGCGCGAGGTCTCGGGCTCGACATCGGATCGCTCTCAACGCTCGAGGCCTATCAGCGCTGGCGGCGCTTTGATTCCGCAACGCTCGCCCTCGGCGGCGACGCGCTCGTTCGTCTCTTTTCAAATGATGTCGCCCCGCTCCGATTTGCGCGCGACGTCGGCATGGGCGCGGTCAATTCAATTCCGCCGCTGCGGCGGATGTTGATGAAACAGGCGGGCGCAGATCTCGGGCGCCTGCCCGCGCTGATGATGCGCTGATCTTCGGGCGTGATTCTGGAATCACGCCCGAAGATCTAGCCCTGAAACTCGGGCAGCTTCACGACAAGGCCGTCGAGTTCTTTTCGCACCGTGATCTGACAGGAAAGGCGCGAATTCTCTTTCGGCTCATACGCAAAGTCGAGCATCGATTCTTCCATCGGCTCCGGCTTGCCGACTTTGTCCGCCCACGCAGGATCGACGTAAACGTGGCAGGTCGCGCAGGCGCAGGCCCCGCCGCAATCCGCGTCGATGCCGGGGACCATGTTCTTCACCGCCGCCTCCATGACGGAGATGCCGGTCTCCGCCTCAACGACGTGTTCTTTTCCATTGTGCTCGATATAGGTGATCTTGGGCATTGACGGCTCGGTCAGGGTTTCAGGAAAGCAGTGATTTAAGGTCTCGCGCGGGATCGGCAAGGACTTTCGCGTCGGGCGCGGACTTTGCGGCGATAAGGCGCTTCGAGACTGCGAAGGCCGCCGGATCATTCACGGCGTCGACGGCGAGAAGCCGGGCGTCTTTGAGATACCAGACGGAAAATTTCCTCGACGCGGGATCGCCGCGGAGAACCGTCTCGTCCGCGCCTTCCGAGACGCCGACAGTCTGCAGCTTCACGTCATATTGATCGGACCAGAACCAGGGAACAGCATCATAAATCGCATTCCCGCCCGCCATGTTGGTCCCGGCGACCTTCGCCTGTTCGATCGCATTCGGCACGGATTCAAGGCGCATGCGCCGGCCGTAAATCGGCGAGGGATGGCTCGCGCAATCGCCTGCCGCAAAGACCGATGGGTCCGAGGTCCGTGCGCGCTCATCCGTAGAGATTCCGTTTTCGATCTTAAGGCCGGCCGCTTCGGCGAGCGCAATCGCCGGCGCGGCGCCGACGCCGACAAGAACCGCGGACGCCGGGATCTTCTCGCCCGTCTTGAGGACAGCGGTTTCAACCCGCCCCATTCCCTCGAAATGATCGAGCGCCGCGCCAAGGCGGAGATCGACGCCATGCGCGCGGTGGACGCTCTCAAAAAAGTCAGAAATTTCCCGTCCAGCAACACGCGCGAGAACGCGGTCCGCCATTTCGAGCACGGTGACGTTAAGGCCCGCCTTCCTTGCTGACGCGGCGACTTCAAGCCCGATATAGCCGGCGCCGATGATGACGATCCGCCCGCCTTGTTTCAGAACCGGACGCAAGGCGTCGCTGTCGGCGATCGTTCGCAGATAATGAACGCCCGGAAGATCAGCGCCCGGACAATTGAGCCGGCGCGGCGGCGCTCCCGTCGCGATCAGGAGATTCTCATAGGAAAGCGTTTGCCCCGCGGACGTCCTGACGATTTTCGCGGCCGGGTCGATCGATGCGACACGAACGCCGAGACGAAGGTCGATTTTCTGCTGGTCGTAGAAGGCGGCGGGTCGAAGATAGAGCCGCCCGGCGTCGAGCTCGCCCTGAAGATACGCCTTCGACAATGGCGGGCGCTGATAGGGCGGTTCCGCCTCCTCGCCGAACATGACGATCTCGCCCGCAAAGCCGGCCTGGCGCATGCTCGCAGCGCCCTGCGCCCCCGCCTGCCCCGCGCCGATGATGATCGCCCGTCCGTCCATGCCCGCCTTTCAACGCAGCCCTCGTTGCCAAAGCGCATAGCAGCGGTCAATGCGCCCATTGATCCCGCCTCGGCGCGGCCTATTTTCGCTTCCGATGGAGTTCAGCGTTTCCCTCCCCGACGAACAGGCGACCGCGCGGCTCGGCGCAGCAATCGCCGAGCGCCTTCGCGCGGGCGATGTTGTTGCGCTTTCAGGCCCCCTCGGCGCCGGCAAGACGACGCTCGCACGCGCCATCATTGGCGCGCTGACAGGAATTTCCGAAGCGCCGAGCCCGACTTTCACCCTGGTCGAGACTTACGAAACGGCTGATTTCCCGCTCTTCCATTTCGATCTTTATCGCCTCGAAAAGGCCGAAGACGTGTGGGAGCTTGGGCTTGAAGACGCGCTCGACGGCGTCTCGCTGATCGAATGGCCGGAACGGATCGACCGCTTCCTTCCCGCTTCGACCCTTATTGTCCGCCTGTCGATGGACGGGGAAAAGCGAAAGGCGCTTGTCCGGGGCGGCGAAGAATGGTCTTCGCGTCTCAATGACGTTCAAGGATTTAACCCGGTTTAAGGGGTGAACAGGCTAATTTCGCCCGATGTCCACATCATCAATTTCCATGCAAACGCCGAAAACCCATTCGACCGAAAGACGCGCCGACGAGCGCTGCGACTTTCTCGCTCGCGCCGGCTGGAGCAGGGCGGCGGCCGCGGCGATGACCGGCGACGCCTCGACGCGCAGCTATGAGCGGCTCGCTCTGGATGGGCGCACCGCGATTCTGATGAACGCGCCGCCGGCGGCCGAAGGCGCCGCTTGTCCGCCGGACGCTTCGCCCGCCGATCGCCGGCGCCTCGGCTATAACGCAATGGCGCGGCTCGCCGGACCCAATCTCAACGCCTTTGTCGCAATCGCAAGGACGGCGCGCGCCGCCGGATTGTCAGCGCCCGAAGTGTTCGCCGCCGACGCCGGAACGGGCTTTGCGATCATCGAGGATCTCGGCGACGATCTTTATGCGAACGCCATTCCGAAGGGCGCGAACGAGGGCGATCTCTACGGCGCCGCCATCGACGCGCTGCTTGCCCTTCGCGAGGCCGCGCCGCCGCCGCCGCGACACGCCTCCTACGAGATGCTCACTTACGACGAGACGGCGATGGAAGCGGAAGTCATGCTCGTCGTCGACTGGTACTGGCCTTATCTCAAGGGCGAAGCGGCGAGCGATGATCTGAAGGCTGACTATGTCGACTGCTGGCGCGGCGTCATCGCGAAATTGCCGGCGCCGTCGATGATGGTCCTGCGCGACTACCACGCGGAAAACCTTCTCTGGCTGCCGGAGCGCAAGGGATTGAAACGCGCCGGAATCATCGACTTTCAGGACGGCCTCATCGGCAATCCCGCCTATGATCTCGTCTCCTTGCTCGAAGACGCGCGCCGCGATGTCTCAGGCGGCCTTGCTGAAGCGATGATGCGCCGCTACGCGGCGGGAGCCGAAGGGTTTGCGGCGTTCGAGGAAGAGTCCTTCCGCCGCGATTACGCGATCCTCGGCGCGCAAAGGAACGCGAAGATCCTCGGCATTTTCGCACGCCTCATTCGCCGCGACGGCAAGCCGCGCTATGCGGACTTTTTCCCGCGCGTCGAAGGCCATTTCCGCCGTGATCTCGCCCATCCCGACCTTCGCCCCATTGCAAAATTCTTCCGCACGCATTTCGGAGACAGGTTCTGACAAGGGCCCCAGACACCGCCATGGTCCTCGCCGCGGGCCTCGGCACGCGAATGCGTCCGCTGACAGATCATCTGCCGAAGCCGCTCATTCCTGTGAAAGGAAAGCCGCTCATCGACTGGACGCTTGACCGTTTCGCGTCAGCAGGCGTCAGACGCGCGGTCGTCAACGTTCACTACCGCGCCGACCAGATGGAGACGCACCTTAAAGCCCGCGCCCGCCCGGAAATCTTCATTTCCGACGAGCGCGCGCTCCTTCTCGAGACAGGCGGCGGACTGAAGCGCGCGCGGGGCGCGCTCGGCGAGCGTCCCGTCTTCTGCACCAACACAGACGCAATCCTTGTCGATAACGGCGAAGAGCCCTGCGCGGCGCTGTCAACCGCATGGCGCGAGCGCGATATGGATGCGCTTCTCCTTCTCGTCCCGACTGAAAAGGCGAGCGGCTATGACGGCGCCGGCGATTTCGATCTCGACCGCGACGAACGCCCGCGCTGGCGCAAGGGCGCATCGGCGCCTTTTGTTTTCACTGGACTTCAGATCATACGCCCCTCTCTCCTCGACGGCGCGCCTGAGGGGCCGTTCTCCATGCGTCTTCTCTGGGAAAAGGCGATGGCGGCGGGACGTCTTTACGCAATTACCCACAAAGGACCGTGGATGCACGTCGGGGACGCGGACGGGCTTGCGCTCGCCGAAGCTTTTTTCGACAAGATGGGCGATGTCGAAAGTCGCAAGTCAGGGAACACCGTTTGACGCTGCGCCCTTGCGCGTCTTTTCAATCGATCCCGGACGGCCGTTTCTCGCCGATCTTGCTGAAGGATTGATCGCCTCGCTTGGGGACGAACTCCCGCGCGCTGAAATCTTTCTTCCGACCCGCCGCGCCGTTCGCGCCGCCGCCGACGCGATCCTCAACGCCTACGATCGCCGCGGCGTCAGAGCGGCTCTCTTGCC
>JBMOOR010000293.1:0-9569 GCA_049324555.1 Pseudomonadota bacterium
TGGGGGCGGTCCGCTTTTCCGTTTGCAGGGCCTGCGACGAATCGGGCGATGTCCCGAAATTAGCCGGTCACTGCTGCTTGGATGACGATTTGGCCGGCGCAAAGGTCGGCGGCGGCAATCGCACTTCGCTCGCGCCGACTGAGCCGAATTTCAGGAAGCGGACGATTTCAGCTTGAACCTCCTCGCTCTGCTCGAAGATGTTATGCCCGCCGTTGACGACGGTGAGGCGCTCTGCGCGGCGGAATTGTCGAAGCAGCTCTTCCTGCGATTCGACAGGCGTGCGGCCGTCCAGCGTCCCCATGATGATCAGCGTCGGGACAGATGTCGAAAGCGGGCGTCTGAATTCATCCGGGAGAGTGAGTTCTGGCGCAATGTCGGCCGCATGCGGCATCGGAAAATTGCCGGAATCGCTGAGGATCGCGTCACGCGCTTCGGCGCGAACGATCTCCAGCCGCGCCGGCGATATGCCGGATGAAAGATCCATCAGCTCGGGCATTCCCTTCATAGTGCCGAATTCCGCGCCGATGGCGCGGTAGATCATTTCGCCATCCGTCTGGAATTCTCCGCGGTCGAGGCGCGCATAGAGGTCGGGAAGCCGTGCGATGCGCGCGGGATCGGAAATGTAGAGAAAGGCGGTCAGCATCTGGATCGGGAAAAGCCCAAGCGTGATCTCGACCGGCTGACCGTCGCCGTCCTTCACCGTCAAGGGAACCGGCTCGCGGCCAAGACGCGCGTGCACCCGGCGCATGGTCACAAGGAGGTCCGGATAGGCGGCGAGCGCGTCAGGATTTTCAGCGAGCGTTGCGGCGACACGCGCAAGGAACGCGTCGAAATGCGCCGGGCGTTTTACGGTCTGATTGAGCCCTTCGAGGCCCGCGAACACAGCGCGGCCGACGCGCACGTCATATTTGAGCGCGGCCATTCCAAGATGCGTGCCGTAGCTGATGCCGACGAGATTGAGCCGCTCGGCGTCAAGAGCGATGCGAAGGTCTTCGAGATCGGCCGCGCTTTCGATCGTGTTGTAGCCGCGAACGTCGGCGCCGCTATCTCGCCAGAACGCAATGCACCGGGTGAGTTCTTTCCGGTACGTCTCGACGAGATTGTCGCGATCGAGCGGGCGCTTCGGATCGAAGACCTGCGCTTCGCAAGAGGGGAGCGTGTCAGACAGCCCCGTCCCGCGCTGCTCAAATAGAATAACGTCGCCGACTTCGCGCAGACGGTTGAAAAAAGCGTGACGCGCGCTTTGTCCCGCGCCAACCGCCGATCCGCCGGGCCCGCCTGCGAGATAGACGACGGGATCGCCGGGATCGGCGGAAGTTGACGGCAGGCGGACAAAGCGCAGACTGATCTGGCGCGACGCCGGGTTTGCGCGGTTTTCAGGAACGCGAAGCGTCGCGATCTCCCCCGAAATTTCTGCGCCTTGCGGACCTTTCAGCGTATAGGGCTCGAACGCCAGCGGCGACGGCGGAGGCTGCCGCGTCGCGCAGGCGGCAAGCATTGCGGCCGCGACCAGAACGATTGCGGGTTTCATTCGGCGTTCTCCATTTCGGTCGTGAGGTAAGCGACGAGCATGATGGTGAGCGCGCCCTTCAATCGCGCGAGCGGCTGCCGGCTCGCGGCGGCGAAAGGCGCGTCGGGGAAAAGCACCGCTTCGCGGATTGCGGAGCCGACGAGATAAAGCCCAGAGCGCACGGCGTTCTTCCAGTCGCGGCGACGGATTTCGCGCTCGAAGGGCTGGAATATCTCGACAATCTCTTCGTGCAGGGAAGTCCGTTCGCCGATGATCGGCTCGATCTCATCTGATCGCGTCCGCGCGTAAAGGGTCAACGCGCGCATCAGGTTGCGGCGATCTTCGGAGACGGCGGCGAATTCATCGATGACGCGCCGAGCGGTTTCGGCGAGCGTATGCGGGCGCCGTTCAAGCGATCGGCGGACGCGAGCGAGCCGCTCCGGGAGCGTCGCATGATAACGCGCGTAGAGGGCGGGCAGGAGCGCGTCCTTGGCCGGAAACCGCGCATAGAAGGATCCCGTCGAACTGCCTGCCTTAAGGATGATTTCGGGGATCGAAATCTTGTCGAACGGGCGCTCTTCGAGAAGCGCCTCCGTCGCGTCGAGGATCGCCTCGAGCGTGCGCTTGCTGCGGTCCTGGAGAGGCGTGCGGGCTTGCATAGGGTCATATCAGAACTAGATTTCAATTCTAATTCTACTGCAAAGCGAAGTCAATCGCCGTGATGACGATTGGCTAGGACGGCTCGTCTCGAACGGCGCCTCGCCTGGGACGCGCGGCCCTCATGTCCGATCGCGCTTGCATAGGGCGGGAAAATAGCGCATCGGACGCCGCCGCCTCTCTTCTTTTGCGCTGCAGCAAGGCCCAGATACAGTCCGCATGTCCGCACTCCGCAATATCGCCATCATCGCCCATGTCGATCATGGGAAGACGACGCTCGTCGACGCGCTCTTGCGCCAGTCGGGAACCGTCCGCGCCAATACCGAAATGGCCGAACGGGCGATGGATTCAAACGACATCGAACGCGAGCGCGGGATCACCATCCTCGCCAAATGCACGAGCGTCGTCTGGGAAAAAGGCGACCAGCCGGTCAGGATCAACATTGTCGACACGCCGGGTCACGCCGATTTCGGCGGCGAGGTCGAACGCATCCTGTCGATGGTCGACGGCTGCCTTCTCCTCATCGACGCCGCCGAAGGCCCGATGCCGCAGACGAAATTCGTCCTGACGAAGGCGCTCGCGCTCGGCCTTAAACCGATCGTCGTCCTCAACAAGGTCGATCGCCCGAACGCTGATCCTGACGACGCGCTCAATCTCGCTTTCGACCTCTTCGCCGCGCTCGGGGCGACGAACGAGCAGCTCGACTTTCCGGTCGTCTACGCCTCGGGCCGCGACGGCTGGGCGAGCCATACGCTCGACGGGCCGCGGGTCGATCTCGCGCCGCTCTTTGAGACGGTCCTCAGGCATGTCCCGGCGCCGCCAGTCGCCGTCGACGCGCGCGAGCAGCCGTTCAAGATGCTGGCGACGACTTTGGAAGCCGATCCCTATCTCGGGCGCATCCTCACCGGGCGCATCGTCTCAGGGATTGCAAAGCCCGGCGTCACCATGAAGGCGCTCCGCCGCGACGGGGGCGAGATCGAGCGCGTCAGGATCACCAAGGTGCTCGCCTTTCGCGGATTGAAGCGCCAGCCGGTCGATGAAGCCGAGCCCGGCGATATTGTTGCGCTCGCAGGATTTTCCAACGCCTCGGTCGCCGACACGCTGTGCGCAATCGAGAACGAGGAAGTCATTCCCGCGCAGCCGATCGATCCGCCGACGCTCGCGATCACCATTGCGGCGAATGATTCCCCGCTCGCCGGGCGCGAAGGAGACAAGGTGCAAAGCCGGGTCATCCGCGACCGCTTGCTACGCCAGGCCGAGGGCGACGTCGCGATCCGGGTCCGCGATACGGAAGAGGGCGACGCGATGGAAGTCGCCGGTCGCGGCGAACTCCAGCTCGGCGTCCTGATCGAGAACATGCGCCGCGAAGGCTTCGAGCTTTCCGTTTCGCGCCCCCGCGTCGTCACCAGGCAGGATGAGAACGGCCGGCTTTTGGAGCCGATCGAGGAAGTCTTCATCGATGTCGATGACGAATTCACGGGCGTCGTCATCGAGAAGCTGACGCGGCGGAAATGCGAGCTCGCCGAAATGAAGCCCTCGGGCGCCGGCAAGACGCGCATCATCATGCACTGCCCGGCGCGCGCGCTCATCGGGTATCACGGCGAATTCCTGACCGACACGCGCGGCACCGGCATCATGAACCGGTCGTATCTCAAGCATGCGCCCTACAAGGGCGCGATCGAAGGCCGCCGCAACGGCGTCCTCATCTCGACCGATGACGGAACGAGCGTTCCCTACGCGCTCTGGTATATCGAGGAACGGGGGATCCTCTTCATCGGCTCGGGCGAGCATGTCTATCAGGGCATGATCATCGGCGAGAACGCCAAGGACGACGATCTCGACGTCAATCCGCTGAAAGAGAAGAAGCTCACCAACATCCGCACGACGTCAAAGGACGAGGCGGTGCGCCTGACGCCGCCGCGCCGCCTCTCCCTCGAACAGGCGATCGCCTATATCGACGACGATGAACTCGTCGAAGTGACGCCGAAATCGATCCGCTTGCGGAAAAAACAGCTCCTTCCGCATTTGAGAAAGAGGAAGGCGAAGGAGCTCGCGTAAGCGTCTCGCGGCCGCCTTGACCTGGATCAAGACTGCGCTTTGCATGACCGGTAAGCATTAGAGCGACGGGCGCGTCGGCTTGAGTTGCGCTCATCGTAAAAGCTTGAGACCGGGCGCATGACTTCCTCAACGACGCCGCAGAACGACGAGAGCGAAGGCGCGGGCGGCGCACCGCGGCGCAAGCGCGCGACGCCCTACGAAATGATCGGCGGCGAAGAGGCGGTTCGCGCTGTCGTTGACCGTTTTTACGATCTTGTCGAGGCCGACCCCGCTTACCGGCGCCTGCGCGCGATGCATGCGGAAGATCTCGCGCCGATGCGGGAATCGCTCGCCGCGTTCCTCGGCTTCTGGCTCGGCGGTCCCGAAAGCTGGCGCCCCGTCAATGGCGGAGGGTGCGTGATGTCGCTGCATGGCGGATTTAAGATCGATGAGAGCCATGCGCGCGAATGGATGGACGCGATGACGCGCGCGATCGCCGACAACGCGGTGGAGCCGACGCTGGCAAAGGCGATGACCGAAGCGATGACGCGAATGTGCTGCGGCATGGTCAATTGCTGAACAGGCGCAGCCCGCTCAACTTCCGATCTCCTCGCGCTTCATCTCAAGCGCCAGCCATTCCTCTTCCGCGGCGGCGAGGCCGGCTTCGGCTTTCTCTAGTCGTGCGGCCTTTTCGTTGAACGTCTTGCCGTCCCGCGCGAAGAGGGATTGATCGGCGAGCGCGGCTTTCAGCGCGGCGATTTCTTTCGTCAGCGCATCAATTTTCGCGGGCAATTGTTCAAGCGCGAATTTTTCCTTGAAGGAGAGTTTCGCTTTGGCGGGCGCGGGTTGAGCCGTCTCATCCTCCGCTCGTCCCCGCGAAGGCGGAGACCCATTCCGCTTTTCGATTCCCGTTTTCGCGGAAATGAGCGGAGAGCGAACGCCCATCGCGCTCCCGCGCTGCGCCAGCATGTCGTCATAGCCGCCGGCATACTCCGTCCACTGACCTTCACGGCCGGAAGGATCGGTCGTGACGACCGACGTCACCGTCTTGTCGAGAAAGCTGCGATCGTGGCTGACGATCAATAGCGTTCCCGGATAATCGGCGATGAGCTCTTCAAGAAGGTCGAGCGTTTCGAGGTCGAGATCGTTCGTCGGCTCGTCGAGGACGAGAAGGTTTGAGGGTTTTGCAAGCGCGGCGGCGAGGGCGAGCCGCCCGCGTTCGCCGCCGGATAGCGCTGACACGGGCGTCCGCCATTGCTCAGGCTTGAAGAGGAAGTCTTTCAGATAGGTTGCGACATGACGCTTTTCGGCGCCGATCGTCACCCAGTCGCCGCGCCCGTCGGTGATGGCGTCGGCGACGCGGTCGTCTGGCTTGAGGCTTTCGCGCTTCTGATCGAGCGTGATCATGGCGAGACCTGTTCCGAGCGCCACCCTTCCTTCGTCCGGCGCAAGCTCGCCGGTCAGCATCCTGAGGAGCGTCGTCTTGCCGGCGCCGTTCGGCCCCACGAACCCGATGCGGTCGCCGCGAGCGATCTCGATTGAAAAATCCCTGACGATGACGCGATCGCCGAACGACTTGGAAATCTTTTCCGCGACGATGACGCGCTTGCCGGAAGGACCCGCCTCGTGCGCGGAAAAGGCGACGACGCCCGGCGTGCGCTTTCGCTCGCGTCGCTGCTTCCTCAATTCGGCGAGTTCGCGCATGCGGCGCACGTTGCGTTTTCGTCGCGCGGTGACGCCGTAACGGACCCAGTGCTCTTCGGCGACGATCTTGCGGTCGAGCTTGTGCGCGGCGGTTTCTTCATCCTCCAGAACCTTGTCGCGCCAGGCTTCGAAATCCTTGAAGCCGCGATCGAGGAAACGCGTGCGGCCGCGGTCGATCCAGACCGTCCGTGTCGTGATGTTTTCGAGAAACCGCCGGTCGTGGCTGATGAGGACGATTGCAGCGCGCGCGGATTTAAGCCGCTCTTCAAGCGCCTCGATCGCAGGAAGATCGAGATGGTTCGTCGGCTCATCAAGCAACATGACGTCCGGGTCTGCGGCGAAAAGGCGAGCGAGCGCCGCGCGGCGCGCTTCTCCGCCTGAGAGTGATGCGCATTGCGCGCCAGGGTCGACCCCGAGTTCAGCGTAAAGGCGGGGAAGGTCCGCGATTGCCCCGGCCGGCGGCAGTCCGGCTTCGACAAAGGCGCCGACTGTCTCAAAGCCCGAGAGGTCCGGCTCCTGCGGGAGATAGGCGATGCTCGCGGAAGGATCGACGAAGCGCTCGCCGGAATCGGCTTCAAGGAGGCCCGCTGCGATCTTCAAAAGCGTCGATTTGCCGGACCCGTTGCGTCCGACAAGCGCAATGCGCGCGCGCGCCTCGATGACGAGGCCCGCACCTTCAAAGAGCGCTTCGCCGCCAAAGGTGAGGCGAACGCCGTCAAGGGTCAGCAGAGGCGGGGCCATGAGCGTTTCCGGAAACGTGTGACGCGGTTTTCCGGTGAGAAACGCGCGAAAATCAATAGCGGGGCGTTTTCAGGAAAACGGCCCGGGAGGCCGCTCTACAGGGACGGGCGGAACCCGGCAATCCGACCCTTATCGTTAAAATCCTGTCAGCGAATATGGGCGAGGCTTTCGCCATGGAAGCGCTCGAGACTTATCTGCGGGAAACGCGGACGACGCCCAAGGCCTTCGCCAAGCTCATCGGCGTCGAGGCCGAGCGCCTTGCGCGCATTATCGAAGGCGCCGAGCCTGTCGACGCCGGCCTTGCCCGGCGCATGGTCGACGCGACCGGGGGCGCGCTTATCCTTGAAGATCTCGCGGCTGAGAGCGCGGCGGCGGGCGTTGTCGTCCTCGACATGCGGTCTCGCCTCGCATCCGACAAAAACGAGATCGACGCCGGACGGCTTGAGAAAGTGCTCGCCGAATGCCTTCCCTCGCTTGTCGGCGGCAACCGGCGCAAGGGCGATGATCGCCTGCCGGCCCTTGCGGCGGACGCTGCCGTTAACACTTATCTTGCGCTATCGACGATTACGACGCGTCGCGGGGCGGATCGGCTCGCTCAAGCTCTTCGCCCAGTCTTCGCAGAAATTCTCGAAGATTTGTCGGCGCCGAAGTCCGCTCGCTTGAAGGTCGATCAGACGGCCCGGCAAGCGGCCGACCTTTATTTTCAGGCGCGCCCGGAAAAGCGGCGCGCGTAAGGCCCGCCGCTTCGGCGTGCGGCTCAAGCATTGATTGCGCACGGCGTTTCGCCATCCGCCACATGCTGCGGCCGATCGCGGCTGCGTAATTGTTTTCGCTCTCGTCTGACATTGAGCCCTGAACTTCAGGAAGCTGTGCAAGTTGTGCGCCACTTCAACGTGTGGCGACTCATCTTATGGTTGCGCTGTCGTGCCTGCCTATCAACCGACTTTAGCAATTCGGAGCTAAGTAATGACTAAGGATGTTCGTAAAGAACAAATCGTCCTCTTGAAGTTCGAACGAAAACTCGCCGCGCTCGCGGGGTTCGTCGCGGCGGGATCGGCGGCCGCCGCATCAGCCGCCGACACGATTAACGGCGAAGCAACCGCGAAAGCCTACGAGGACATCCGGGCGGCCCTCGTCAACCTCGCTGACGTCACTTCGCACGCGCACGCGATGCTGGAGAGGAGCGCCCTCGAAGCATGCGCGAAAGCGCTTGAGGTCTCTGGCGGGATTCCGAAAGCGTCGTCCTCGGAGGTTGTCCGATCGATTCTGGGGATTGGATAGTCTTTTCGTACTACGGGTCGCTCCTTGCGATCACGACCTTCCTCGCCCAAAAATCGCGGTCGCGATCCATCATCGCGGCCGCACACGTTCTCGGCCTCGGCTGGTGCGCCACATTCTTCTGGTATTATTCGTTTGCAGGAAGCGGAATCACGTGGGGATATGCGGTTCAGGACGCGGCGATCGGCTGTTACTTCTGGCGCGAATCGCAAAAGTCGGCTTTTCCGGCGCCGCTCTTCGTCATCCATATCGCATCGATCGCCCATTACCTCGTTTCGACGCTGGCCGGGATCAGCCACTGGTGGATGGCCGCGATCGCCAACCGCCTCTTTGAAATCGCACTCGCCTACGTCGCAGGCTGTGCGATCTTCCGCATCGTGAAATTACGCGAGAAAAATAAGGGCGCTCCAGCGGAGCGCCCCAAGCGTTCTGGAAAATCCGCGCCTTATTCGAACAGCTTCGCCCAGCGCCGCGGCTCGCGAGTTCTCCAATGGCCGCGGTGCCAGGCGTCGGAAACGATGAGCGGAGCGACGCTTGTCGCCTCGGCGAAGACCATCTGTTCATAGACGGTCGACACCTTGCCCCAGCTTGCGGCCTCCTTGAGGGTCGAAGACGAGCACGCGCCGTCGCGCACGTCCGCCACCGTGATTTGCACCGCGTATTTGTGCATCTCGACGCCTTCATGGCCGAGGATTTCCGCGCAGACGACCGTGTCCTGCGCGAAGTTTTTCGGGACGCCCCCGCCGACCATGAAAAGCGCGGTCGTGCCCGCCGCGAGCTTGATTTCGGTCAGTTCGCGGAAGTCGCCGCCTGAATCGATCGTCACATACGGTTTTTTCGCCTTGCGCCGTTCGACCTGGTGCTTGACGACGCCGAAGCCCGCCGAGCAGTCGGAGAAGGCGGGCACGAAGATCGGCACGCCTTTTTCGTAAGCGCGCTGGATGAGCGAGTCCTTCTTCCTGGCGTTGCCGGCGGCGAGCCATTTGCCGATCTCGTGGATGAATTCGCGCGAGGTGTAGGGGCGAGGGCTCAACTGCTCGCAGATCTGATAAATCGTGTTGTCGACGTGCTGGAGTTCTTCTTCGTCGATGTAAGTGTCGTAGATGCGGTCGATGTAAAGCGAACGCAGCGTATTATCGTCGGGGATTTCGTTCGCCTGATAGTGCTTGAAGCCGAGCGCTTCCAGAAAATCCATATCGATGATCGAGGCGCCGGTCGCGACGACCGCGTCGGCCATGTCGTACTCGACCATGTCGCGCCACACGTGAAGGCAGCCGCCCGCGCCTGTCGAGCCAGCCATGATGAGCCAGGTCGAACACTTCTTGTCTTCAAGCGCCATATTGAGGATTTGCGCGGCGCGCGCGGCGTCGCGCGAGGTGAACGACATCTTGCCCCAGGCGTCGATGATCGGGCGCGCGTCGAATTTCGTGATGTCGATATGCTCGACCGGCGTCGCGAGGAGTTCAGCTTTGCGGTTGTCGGATTGGTTGGTCATTGTCGGCGGTCCTTTCAGTCCAGTTGAAAACCGGATCCGGGCCGCGTCAGGTTCGACGCGCGGAGGGCCGTAAGAAGCGAGCGCTATATAGGGCGAACGGGCCCAGCTGCAATAGGCGCCGCGCCGCGGAGGCCCCCGCGGGAAATA
>JBMOOR010000293.1:9579-19780 GCA_049324555.1 Pseudomonadota bacterium
TTCGGCGGCCTGTGCGCCGTGCGCGCCGTCCGGGCCGGCGGAAAGATTGGCGGCGCGCGCGTTCGCGCCGTTGAAGAGCCGCGGGCCCGTCGGCTTTCCGGAAAAATCCGTCCACTGGCGATTCTTGAAGTCGTAGAGTTTGCAGGCTGAGATGATCCGTGCGTATTCGCGCCAGTTGAATTCATAGTCGACGAACTGGCCAGGATAGGCCTTTTTGACCATCGCCTGGGCTGCGGGCAGTTTGTAGACGGGGATCGTCGGCAGCGAATGGTGTGCGTTGTGCTCCATCACGAACGAGTAGATCGGCGCGCCGCGGATGACGTGGCGCGCGTGGATCGTGCCGCGGATGACGCCGCGGAAATAGGTCCAGTCCTTCGCATCATTGAACCATGGCGTCAGCGGGTGCGTGTGCTGCAGGTAGAAGGTCAGGCCGCCGAGATATCCCCAGATGAGGAACGGGATCAGGTATCCGAGCGCGAGCGTCGCAATGAGGCTGCGCTTCGGCGCAAGCGTTTCGCCAAGCAGCGCAATGAAGGCGATGAGCGCCGCGCCCGCTGTGAAGATATAGACGGAATCAAAGACGTGCCGCCGCCATTCGCCGCGCGCGTCCTTTGACAGCGGCAGCAGCATGCGTTTGAACCAGATTTCCGCCTGATAATAAAAGAGCGGCCCCAAGGGCCCCCGATAGACGCGCTCAACGAAGCGGCGGAACGGCCGCATGCGCCGGTATTCTTCAAGCGTCGACGGCGCCCAGACATAATCGATAGCCCTGTAATTCGTCTTCCGGTGGTGGCTCCGATTGTGACCGAGTTCCCAGAGACTCGCCGAATGCAGATGCGGCGTAAGAACGACCCGTGCGATGACACGGTTCCAGAACGCGCCCGGCACGAGAGAAAGATGAACCGCATCATGCGCAATCACGAACAACAGGCCGATCGTAAGACCGTTCGCCGCCGCGCTCACGAGATTGGCCCATAGCGGCAGATCCGCGACGGCGCCGACGAGCGTTGCAGCGTAAAAGAGAAGATGGGCTGCGAGGATCGCGCCGCCGGCGAGGGCGGAAGGCTTCAATCCCGCAGCCTCGCTCTCGCTCAGCCACTCATGCGGCCGGCCGCTCGGTTCGACCGCGTTCGCAACAGGCATCATCGATCTGAATTCGCCCCCTAACCGGCGATGCGATAATAGGGACGCTCAAAGCTCAAATAAATACTGAAGATGGGGACGATGGAACAGGGCGGGCCGCGCCGCCCATCCCGTCAGGCGGCGGCGAAAACCCGCTCGATGAAAGCGGCGGCGTTCGCATGGGCCCGCCGCCCTTCGCGCAGATCCCAATGCATATGGAAGAGATGGAACATGCCGTCGAAAATGCGCAGCTCGACGTTAACGCCGTGCTCGCGTGCGGTTTCGGCGAGCCGCACGGAGTCCCCGAGCAGGATCTCGCGCGTGCCGGCCTGAATAAGCAAGGGAGGAAGTCCCGACAGATCGCCCCGAATGGGCGAGATCCGCGGATCGTCGCGGTCCATGCCCGGCGCGTAGAGATCGAACATTGCGGCGAATTGGTCTCGTCTCAGATTCTTGACGAAGGGGTCAACCGAATGCTGTGTCAGAGAACTGTCGCTTGAGAAATTCGCATCGATCGATGGAGAGAAGAGTATCGTTGCGGCCGGCAGCGCAAGGCCCGCGTCGCGCCAGGCGATGAGGCTCGACAGCGCCAGATTTCCGCCTGCCGACTCCGCGAACACGACAATCCGTTTCGGGTCGGCGCCGTTTGCCAGGAGATCGCGATAGACCCCTTCGATTTCCTCAATTGCTCTTGGAAAAACTTGCTCCGGCGCCTTGGCGTAGTCGACGCCGACGCCGACGCCGCCCGTCAAATGCAGGGTGGGGAGCACTGCTGCGGCGTTGGCGGCCGGCGATCCGGCGCAAAACGCGCCGCCGTGAACGTAAAGGGCGACCGGCCCGTCCGCGCGTCGCCTTCCGGCGACCATTTCAAGGCATTCGACGCCTGCGCGTCGCGTTTCTCTCAGCGTGTATTCAAAATCGAGATTGCCGAGGCGGCTCGCCCAGTCGCCGTTGATGATCCGGCGCGCGACGGGCCGGATCAGCGGGTTCATGAACACGCGTGCGGAAGGATAGGCGACAGCATTCGAGATCGCAGCGCGCGCAGGCAGTTCGACGCTTTCGCCGAAACGACGTTTCGCAAACACCACTGTGCATCCCCCGCTTTCGCGCGTCCGCCCGGGCCTTTTAAGCGCCCGCGCTTTGCCTTGAGGGAAGCTAGTCGACGAAACTCAACGGCGAGTTAACGCGCGGGCCGCTACTTTTCCGAGCATGCGGCTCGCACGCGTAAAGGGACGTTAACCTTTCGCGGCGCGAAGGGTCACGACGTTCTGTTCCGCTTCCGCCTCGCCGTACATCGACGTCAGCGGCGCGTCCTCGACGATAGCTTCGCGATACTCGCCAAAGCCGTTGAAGCGCGTTGCGAGCGCCGCGCCATAAGCGCCCGTCTGGCCGAATTCGATATAGTCGCCCTCATGCACGTCGGACGGCAGCATGAACGGCCCTTTGAGCGTGTCGATCGAATCGCAGGTCGGCCCGTAAAGCCGGAAGGCTTTTAGCTGGCGGCGCGGACCTTTCTTCGCGCGAAGAAGCCGCGTCGGATAGACAAGCCCGTCATGCGCGGCGTCGAAGAGGGCGCCATAAGCGCCGTCATTGAGGTAAAGCGCATCGCCCTTCCGGAGTTCGACGCGCACGACATGGCTGCCCGCTTCCGCGCAGAGCGCGCGACCGGGTTCGCACCATAGATCCGCGTTTTCAAGAACCGGCATCGATTCAAACGCCGCAGCGATTTCATCGATATAGGTCTTGAGCGGCGGCGGCGTCAGTTGCGGATAGGCGACGGGAAAACCGCCGCCGACATCGACGATGTCGACGGTCACTTGCGCCTGGCGAATGAGATCCGAGACGATTTCCATCGCCGCGCGATAGGCCTCGGGGCGCATGCATTGCGAGCCGACATGAAACGACACGCCAAGCTCTTCGCAGGATGCGCGCGCCTGGCGCAGGAGCAAAACCGCTTCCTGTCCGGCGACGCCGAACTTGCCGTTGAGCTTGTGCGCCGCATAGTCGGATGAGACCGCGATCCTGACGACAAGGTGAAGATCCTTCGCGCCGTTCGTTTCCGCGATGATCTTGTCGAGTTCATCAAGGCTGTCGAGCGAGAAGATCCTGACGCCGTAATCGAAATACGCCTTGCGGATCGCATGGCGCGATTTGACCGGATGCATGAACGCAAGACGCGCGTCGGGGCAGCGAGCGGCGATGAGCTCGACCTCGGGCAGCGACGCGACGTCGAACGAGCGGACGCCCGCCGCATAAACTGCATCGATGATCAGCGGGTGAGGGTTCGCCTTCACCGCGTAGAGAACGTCGCCCGGAAAATTGCGCACGAAAAAGTCAGCCGCCTTTTTGGCGGCCTCAGGGCGCAAGCAATGAACAGGGAGTTCAGGCCGGTCCGCTAGGACCAGCGCAAGCGCAGACTGGAATCTGTCCATTTCATGGAACCTCGCAAAGCAGCTTCAACCAAGACGCCAATCTTGCGGAGAGGTCCCATGGGATTGACGAAACGCGCACATATGAATGTTTCGCCGGTTTGTAAAGATTTGCTGAACAGGAAATTCCTGGACGAACAAGGGGGGCGAACAAGGGGTTGGCTGGCAGCAGTCATGCCGGCGTGCTGCTAACTTATTGATATTGCTATAATATTTTCACTTCAGCTCTTGCTGCGCTTTTAGCGTCGCTGCAAAATCGATCGCCTAGCGTGAGATGCGCGGCGCTTTTCTCCCGGCGCCGTCCGAAAAAAGGGGCGCTGTATGCGTAACGACTCGCCGCTCGCCTTGCAGCTTCGGGGCTATCGCCTCGCCACGGCCGAAATCCTCTACCGCCTTCCGGACCACCCCGGTCTCCTTCAGACTTATGTCTGGCAGGATTACGACATCGCCCCGCGCTATCCGGTCTTGAAGCGCTTCCTCGACTTCTGGACGCGCGAAATCGAGGGACCGCTGCATTCCGTGCGCGTCGCCGGCAAGGAACTCGTCTCAGCGGCGGAAATGCGGGTTGGAACGCTGTTTCAGATTCAGTAGCGGGGAAGCTTGCGACATCCAACCCGGCCCCGCGACTCCCGGCGAAAGCCGGGACGAGCGGGAGTGGAGTTCTTCCCTTCTTCACTTTCCTGGCAGCTTTTGTTCTCCCCGATCGAAAGGGCGCGCGGCGCGCATTGACGGGGCTCTACATGATTTGCATACAGACGACATTCGGCGCCGGCGCACTGCGGCCGAGACGAGCATAGGTTGATAATATGGGTTGAGGGCTGGTCGGATGGCTGTGACATCCTTTATTCCCCGCCTGCGCGAAATCACGCTCGCAAATACATCTTTCGGATCGCTTGAATCGGCGACGGAAATTTCCATCTCGAACGTTTAATTAAGTGAGCGCGCGAGCGCTCGCGGTTCTTTGACAAGTGAATGGCGCTGGCGGTCCGGCCTTGGGCTGGTCGCTGCAGAAGTCCTGTTCCCCTTTCCATCGGAAAGAGAAGAACGCTCCCGATCGGCGAATTTCCAAAAATGCGGAGAATACGGACAAAAACGCTGGAACCCGCATGGATGCTGGATTCGTGGGGGTCGCGCCGTTGCGCATGATCTGCATTATACGGACAGTTCCGCGGAAATATGCGACATAGGGCGGATTTCATCCGCCCTGCAGGCGCTTCACAAGCTCCGCCGCAAAGGTCGACAGCGTATCGTCTCTTGCGCCCATGACGACGATGCGGTCGCCGGACTTTGCAAGTTCAATCAATCGCTCGCCGCAGGCCTCTCGCGTTGCGAGCGCTTCGGCGTTGCGGCCTTGCGCGCTGACGCCCGCGACGATGTCCTTGCCGCCGACGCTTCTGTCGACCGTGCCGCCGAAATAGACGGGCTCCGGCATCAGGAGGATGTCATCGGCGCCAAGATTTGCTGCGAAACAGTCGATGAATTCCGCCTTCATCTTCTTCAAGGGACCGAACCCGTGCGGCTGGAACATGATGAGAAGGCGTCCCGGAAAGTCGTGCAGCGTCTTCAATGTCGCGGCGATCTTGTCCGGATTGTGCGCGAAATCATCAATGACGGTGACGCTCTTCGCTTCGCCGACAAATTCAAAGCGCCGCCCGACGCCCTCAAAGGAGGAAAGGGCTCGCGACGCCTCGGCGAAGGAAACGCCAGCCGCCATCGAAGCGGCGATCGCGGCGAGCGCGTTCGAAACATTGTGCCGTCCGGGGCATTTCAGCGTGACGGCGATTTCTTCGCCGCCGCGGCGGTCAACCGCTATGAATGAAACGCCGAAGGGTTCCGGCTTGATATTGAGGGCGCCGAAATTCCCTTCGTCCGTCAGGATGGAATAGGTCGCGGCCCGCCTTGCGCGATGGGCGAGGGCCATCGTCTCTTCATTGTCGAGGTTGAGCACGGCCGTTTGCGCTTTTGCGATGAAATCGCCGAAGAGCGTCCTCAATTCGTCCATCGACTTGTGGTCGAGCGAGACATTGTTGAGGACCGCGATTTTCGGAGCGTAGAGCGCGATCGTGCCGTCGCTCTCGTCAAGTTCGCTGACGAAGGCGCCGCCCTCGCCGACAAGCGCGCTCGCAAAGAGGGCGCCCGGCGAAACGAAATTCTTCATGACGGCGCCGTTCATGACGGTCGGGTCCTTCCCCGCCGCATGGAGAATTAAGGCGATCATCGCCGTCGTCGTCGACTTGCCGGACGTGCCGGCGACCCCGATCGGCGTTTCGGCGGCGTTAAAGAGTTCGGCGAGAAGCTCGGCGCGTCCCATCCGCCGCGCGCCGAGGCGGATCGCCTTTTGAACGTCGGGGACAGTCTCTTCGACCGCGGCGGAGGCGACGAGAATCTGGCCGGCGCTGACAAGCCCCGAGCCGTCCTGCGGGAAAAGCGCGATGCCGAGCGAGCGGAGATAGTCGAATTTCGGCGCGATCCGCCCCTGGTCGAGCGCCCGGTCGGAGCCCGCGACCCTGTGGCCGGCGGCCAGGAGGATAAGGGCGAGCGGCAGCATGCCGCTTCCGCCGATCCCGCAGAGAAAATATTGACCCTTTTCACCCATGCTCGAAGACCCTTAAATCAGGTTTGCGAACAACACCTTATTTGTGAGGCGCGTCAACACGATGGTGATCAGTGCGATGGCGAGAGCCGCCAAATCCATCGCCATTGTCGCGCCGGCCTGTCGCCTTCCGGAGGAGGCCGCAGTCAAAGTCGACGCGCTCGCGCGCGGGCTTTACGGCGATCGGGTCAAGCTCTTCTTTCATCCGCAGTGCTTTCTTAATTCGGGCCATTTTGCGGGCGAGGACGCGGAGCGGTCGAAAGCCTTTCTCGACGTCGCGAACGATCCCGCCTTTGACGCCGTCTGGTTCGCGCGCGGCGGCTACGGCGCGTGCCGGCTCGATGACGCGCTCTTCGGCAAACTCAACCGCGCGGCGCATCTTAAAGACTATCTCGGCTACAGCGACATCGGCTTCCTTCTGGCGCGCCTCGCGCGCGAAGGCGTCGGGCGCGCCGTACACGGACCGATGCCGTCGGACATCAATCGCGAGGGCGGGGAGGCGGCGGTCGAGCGTTCTCTCTCATGGCTCGTTGATCGCGACAGCGCGTCGCTTGAGCCGTCATGGCGCGCCGGCGCGCCCGCCTACGCCTTCAATCTCACCGTCTTGAGCAACCTTCTCGGCACCGTCGGCGAGCCGAATTTCGCCGGCGCCGTCCTCATGATCGAAGATGTCGACGAACATCACTACCGGATCGACCGCACGATGTTCCATGTGACGTCGAGCGAGAATGTCCGCCGCTCCGCCGGCATTCGCCTTGGACGCGTCAGCAAGATTCCGCCGAACGATCCGCCGTTTGAAAGGACAGAGACGGAGATTGTCGCCGACTGGTGCGCGCGCGCGCGCATTCCGTTTCTTGGGCCCGCCGATATCGGCCATGACGCAGCGAACAAGGTCGCGCCTTTTCCTGCCGCGCTCGCGCTCACCGCATGATTGTGGGAGATTTCCCGCATGCGATCCGATTCGCATCATCGAGACATGCGGCGCTTGCGCCGGTTAACCGCTGCGACATTGACCCCCTGTCGCGGCGATGGTCATTGTCGCGCCGCCGCCGGCATTGCGTGGAGACATAATTGATTTTCGGGCTTGACGCTTACGCGCCCTATGTCGCTGCGCTGGTGATTGTCGGGCTCTTCGTCGCCTTTGCGAAGGAATGGCGCCCGCCCGAAGTGTCCGCGCTCGCCGCCGTCGGTGTCTTTCTCGCGCTTGGAATCATTTCGAGCGAGGACCTCGTCAACGTCATCGCCAACCCGGCGCCCGTGACGATCGGCGCGATGTTCATCATGTCGGCCGCGCTCGTCAGGACAGGCGTGCTCGATGAACTCGCGCGCGCTCTCATCCGGCGCGTCGGCAGAAGGCCGCAGCTCGCAATCTTCAGCTTCCTGATCATCGTTGCGACGCTCTCGGCGTTCATGAACAACACGCCGCTCGTCATGCTGATGATTCCGGTCGCGCTCGCGCTGTCGGAACAGGTGAAAGAATCGCCCTCGCGGCACATGATTCCCCTTTCCTATGCGGCGATCCTCGGCGGCACAATCACGCTCGTCGGCACTTCGACGAACATTCTCGTCGACGGCGTTGCACGCGAGCAGGGCCTCGCGCCCTTCAGCATTTTCGAAATCGCGCCGCTTGGGCTTGTCAATGCGCTCATCGGCGTCGCCTTCATCTTTCTTTTTCGCCGCGCGCTGCCGGAGCGCACAGCGATGGCCTCGCTCCTCTCGCGCAACGAAGCGCCGCGCTACATGGTCGAAATCGCGATTGAAGGCGAAAGCCCCTATATCGGCCAGCGCGCGATCGATGTTCGCGCATTCAATCATGCGGACAGCCGCCTCGTCGACGTTATTCGCGGCGACGCGTCATTGCGCCGTGAGATGGAGGATGTCGTCCTCGCCGAAGGCGACATCGTGGTGCTTCGCTCGCCGGTGAAGGAGATTCTCGGGTTCAAGCAGGCGCCCGAAATGCAGACGCCGGACGGCGGGCTCCAGCCCTTGAGCGCGCGAACGTCGATCCTCGTCGAGATCCTCCTTGCGCCGGGCGCTGCGTTCATCGGCAAGACGCTGCGCCACCTTCGACTGCGCCGGCGCTACGGCGTTTATCCGGTCGCGCTGCACCGGCGCAGCGCCAACCTCGCGGACCGGTTCGAATATACGCCGCTCGAAGTCGGCGACACGCTGCTGATCGAAGGCGCGCCGGATGATCTGAAGCGGCTCTGCGACGACAACGACCTCGTCAACATCGCTATGCCGCGCGAACGCGCGGTCAAGAAGAGCCACGCGCCCATCGCAATCGGGACAATGATCGCCGTCATCGCTCTCGCAACGCTCGGCATCATGCCGATCGCAGGGCTCGCCGCGATGGGCGCGGGCGTCGTCCTTGCGACGCGCTGCGTCGAGGCGGATGAAGCCTTCGGCTCGGTCGACTGGCGGATCCTTTCGCTCATTCTCGCGATGCTCGCGATCGGCGCCGCGCTTGAGAATACGGGTCTTGTCGAAATCATCGTCGGAGCTGTGGCGCCGTTCCTGTCGGGGTTGCCGCCGATCATTGCGCTCGCGCTCATCTATCTTCTGTCGATGACGCTGACCGAGACAGTCACCAACAACGCCGTCGCGATCATCGTCACGCCGATCGCGATCAGCCTTGCCCAGTCGCTTGGCGTTGACCCGCGCCCGTTTGTTGTCGCCGTCATGTTCGCGGCGAGCGCGAGCTTCATGACGCCGATCGGCTATCAGACGAATACGCTCGTCTATTCGGTCGGCGGCTACAGATTCACCGATTATCTGCGCCTTGGCACGCCGCTCAACACGATTTGCGCGATCGTCGCGGTCCTCCTGATCCCGGTCCTCTGGCCGTTCTGATTGTCTTTCCGGAGGGCTCTTATTAGGGTCCGCTTGCGAGGGGGCGGACAGAGGCCCTCAACGGAGAGCTGAATGAAAACCAGGATCATGATGACGGCGGCGCTTGCGGCGGCGTTGCTTGCAGCGCCCGCCTGCGCCAAGAAGGAAGCGGCGAAAGCGGACGCTGCGAAGGCGGAGGCTGCGACCGCCGACGCCGCTGCGGCGAAGCCGGATCCGGCGAAGCTTGCGGCCGACAATGAGGTCAAATCCGAAAAGTTTCTCGCCGACAACGCCGCGCGCGAGGGTGTCAAGACGACGCCGTCCGGCCTTCAATACATGGTCCTCTCCGAAGGGCCCGCGGAAGGCCCTTCTCCGAAGGCGGAAGATATCGTTGTCGTTCATTATGTCGGCACGCTGACGGACGGCACGGAATTCGACTCGTCGGTCAAACGCGGCGCGGCGGCGAAATTCCCGCTGAACCAGGTCATTCCAGGCTGGACGGAAGGCGTGCAGCTGATGAGCGAGGGCGACAAGTTCCGCTTTTTCATCCCGCCCGGGCTCGCCTATGGCGAACAAGGCTCGCCGGGAGCGATCGGCCCCAACGAGGCGCTTATTTTCGATGTGGAGTTGATCAGAGTGTCCGGACCTGAACGCAATCTCGCCGCGGCGGAGAAATTCCTCGCCGAAAATGCAAAGAAGCCGGGCGTCAAGACGACGGCTTCCGGTCTCCAATATCAGGTGCTCGCTGAAGGCCCGGCCGGCGGCAAGTCCCCGAGCGACGCCAACAAGGTCTCCGTCCATTATGAAGGCCGGCTCCTCGACGGCTCGGTCTTTGATTCATCCTATGATCGCGGCGAACCGATCGAATTTCCCCTGGCGCGGGTCATCGCCGGTTGGACGGAAGGCGTGCAGCTGATGAGCGAAGGCGACAAGTTCCGCTTCTTCATTCCGCCTGCGCTCGGCTATGGCGAGAGCGGCACGCCCGGCGGCCCGATCGGCCCGAACGAGGCGCTCATTTTCGACGTCGAGCTTTTGAAGGTCGTGGACTGACCGTCCTGAACGTCGGCGAGCCCAAAAAAAAGCCCGGGCCTCAGGGGTCCGGGCTTCAGTCGCGACGCAACGCCGTCAGGCCGCGTCTTCAAGAGGCGACAAAACAGCCTGAAAAGCCGCCTCCAGCGTAACCTGCGCTCTCTTGTCGGCGGCGTCGGCGTCGATCGCTCGCTCG
>JBMOOR010000293.1:19790-49481 GCA_049324555.1 Pseudomonadota bacterium
CCGCCGCGATGATCGACACGTCCGTAATTCCCATGAAGGCGAGCGCGAACTTCAAATAGGTGACGGCGAAGTCGGCCGGCGAGCCGACGCGCGTTCCACCCGACGCCATGATGATGACGGCGCGCTTGCCCTTGAGCAGGCCGACTGGGCCCCTATCCGTATACTGAAAAGTGACGCGCGCGCGCATCACCTGGTCGATCCATGCCTTGAGGACCGCCGGCGCTCCGAAATTGTAGACGGGCGCCCCGATGACAATGACGTCCGCCGCCTTCAGTTCGGCGATGAGGTTGTCGGAAAAGGAGAGCGCGGCGGTCTGATCCGCGGTGCGCTGCTCGGCGGGCGTGAAATTCGCCGCAATCCAATCCTCATCGACGAATGGCATGCCGTCGGCGAGGTCGCGCGTCGCGACGCGCGCGCCTTCCGCGATCAGCCTGCCGATGAATTCGCCGGAAAGGCGCCGGGTCACGGATTTCGCGCGGCTTCCGCTCGAATGAATCTGTAGAACGTTCAGAGTCGACATGATCTCTCCTGCTTGTGTTTTGAGGGGCTGAAATCAGCGGCGGTCGTCGAACGAAAAAGCGCCGGCTCCATTGGCGACGATCATCAGAAGGCCGCCGGCGATTGAGAGATTCTTCAAGAACATGACCTGCTGGATCTGGTCGGCGAAGTTTGAATGGAAGAGGAGCGCGGTGACGATTGAAAAGCCGGCGAGAAGGAAAGCGGCGACGCGCGCCTTGAAGCCAGCGATGAGCGCGAGCGGCGCGATGATTTCAGACGCGATGACCGCGGGCAGGAGAGCGCCGGGAACGCCCATCGCCTCCATGTAGCCTTGGCTCGCCTCATAGGCGGCGAGCTTGCCGATGCCTGAAAACAGAAAGAGACCGGCGAGAAAGATGCGCCCGGCCGGCGCCGCGAACCGCGTCAGCTGCCGGGCCGCCGGGCTCACGGAAGAGGGTGAAAGGGTCGTCATGCGGATCTCCGATTGGCGGAAGCGGGGGCGGCGCGGTGCTGATCATCGCAATCTAATTGTCTTTCGGAATTAGATAAGCTATCGATTTTTGGAATTATTATTCCTGTACGGAGAACAATGAGCCGCATCGAAGAAATTGAGACATTCCTCCAAATCGCCCGGTCCGGGTCGATCAGCGGCGCGGCTTTGGTGCTCAAGATCGCTAAATCGGCCGCAAGCCGCAGGCTCGCCGAGTTGGAGGCCCGCCTTGGCGTCCAGCTTTTTCACCGCACCACGAGGCGATTGAGCCTCACCGACGCCGGCGCCGCGTTTCTGCGGCGAGCCGAACGGGTGATCGACGATCTTGAAGAAGCCGAAGCCGAGGCGAGCAAGGGTCAGACATCGCTTTCCGGGACGTTAAGGATCGCTGCGCCGTTGTCCTTCGGTCTCAGCGAGCTTCGCTGTGTGATCGCGGGCTTCGCCTGCGCTCACCCGAAAGTCGTGATCGATGTCGACTTTTCCGACCGGCGCGTCGATCTCGTCGGGGAAGGGTTCGACATCGCGGTGCGGATCGGCGAACTGGCCGATTCAAGTCTTGTCGCCCGCACGCTTTGCCCCATCCGCACGGCCGCAGTCGCATCGCGCGGATTCTGGGATGCAAATGGCCGGCCGCAACACCCGAACGATCTTGCGGCGCTGCCGTGCATTCGCTATTCGAATTTCGCGCGGCCGGGCGTCATTCCCTATTGGGGGGCGGGCGGAGAAAGCGGCGTGATCGAGCCGCCGATCCGCATGCTTGCGAACAACGGCGACTTTCTGACGGAAGTCGCGGTTCACGGCGCCGGATTTCTGATCGAACCGACCTTTCTTCTCTACAAGCATTTACGATCGGGCGCGCTTGAGGCGGTTCTGACGGATTTCGCATGGTCGAAATCGCATCTCCATGTCGTCTACCCGCCAGCGCGCCAGCGTTCGGCGCGCGTGCGCGCTTTCGCCGACGCCGTCATCGCGAAGTTCAGCGGCAATCCCTATTGGGACGAAGGGTTGTTCCCGAACTGATTATCGCCGCGCGAGCGCGCTCGATCCGCGGCTGAAGACGAAATAGACGATGAGGCCTGTCGCCATCCAGATGAAGAAACGGATCTGCGTTACGCCCGGAAGGCTGACGAACAGGTAAAGGCAGCCGAGGATCGCCGCTGGCGCGACGACGAAGGCGAACGGCGTCCTGAATGGTCGCGGGCGTTTCGGCTCCCTCTTGCGCAGGATCATCAGCGCGGCGGCGGTTGCGATGAAGGCCGCGAGCGTTCCGGCGTTGGCGAGTTCCGCGATCGTCGCGAGCGGCAGCACGCCGGCGATCAGCGCGCAGACGACGCCGGTGATGATCGTCATCGCGACCGGCGCGCCGCTTTTTTCGTGCACTTTTCCAAAGCGACGCGGCAGCAAGCCATCGCGCGCCATGACGAAGAAGATTCGGCTCTGACCGTACATGAAAGCGAGAATGACTGTCGGCAAGGCGACGACTGCGGCTGCGGCGATGAGCGCGGCGGACTTTGCATGGCCGAGCGCGCGCAGTATGTGCGCGAGCGGCTCGCCGCTCCTTGCGAAATCGCCGAACGGCAGCGCGCCGACGGCGGCCGCGGCGACTGTCATGTAAATGAGCGTGCAGATCAGCATCGATCCGATAATGCCGATCGAAAGATTGCGTCCCGGGTCCTTTGTTTCTTCGGCCGCTGTCGATACGGCGTCAAAGCCGTAGAAGGCGAAGAAAATAATCGCCGCCGCCGACATGACGCCGCGATCGGCGCCTGACGCGTCGACATGCTTGGAAAATCCGTAAGGAGAAAAAGGTTCGAAATTCGATGCATCGAATGCGGGAAGCGCGAGCGCGACGAAAACGCCGAGCGCGGCGATCTTGATGACGACGAGAAATGCGTTGACGTTCGCACTCTCCTTCGTTCCGATGAGGAGGAGGCCGGTGACGACAGCGATAATGAAAATCGCCGGCAGGTTGATGAGACCGCCGCTCGCCGGCCCGCCCGAGATCGCCGCCGGCAGATCTATCCCAAGTCCTGCGAGGAAGCCGACGGCGTAGCCTGACCAGCCGACGGCGACCGCCGAACAGACGACGGAGTATTCAAGGATTAGCGCCCAGCCGATGATCCAGGCGGCAAGTTCGCCCATCGACGCGTAGGAGTAGGTGTAGGCGCTCCCCGACGCCGGCATCATGGTCGCAAGCTCCGCATACGCGAGAGCGGCGCAGGCGCACACGGCGCCCGCGATCGCAAAAGAGAGAATGACGGCGGGGCCGGCGCGCTCGGCGCCGACGCCGACAAGCGTATAAATCCCCGTGCCGACGATCGCGCCGACGCCGAGGAGGACGAGGTGCCAGGCGGAAAGGCTGGGTCGCAGCCGGTCGGGCGCCGTATGATCGACAAGCTGGTCGATCGGCTTGCGGCGAAACAGGTTGCGCATGACGCTCTCCGCTAGTGGTTCTGCCGGGACAATCGGCTTGTTTCCCAGCCGGAGGCAAGCCGGGCGCTTGAGCGCCGCCGCGATCGTGGTATGGCCCGCGGGGAGCAAAAATGGTTGAAACAAGTGGCGAAAAAACTGACTGAGGCTGAATGCTCCGTCCTGCTGAAGACCGCCGTTCACTGGGTCCTCGGCCCGGACGGCCTTTCGATTCGCCGCTCCTTCCGGTTCGCGGATTTCAACGAGGCGTTCGGCTTCATGACCCGGGTCGCGCTCGCGGCCGAAAAGGCCGATCATCACCCCGAATGGTCGAACGTCTACAATCGTGTCGAGATCACGCTGACGACGCATGACGCTGGCGGGCTCACGAAGAAAGACTTCGAGCTCGCAAAGACGATCGACGGCGCTGCGGCGGGAACGGGTCGGTCACAATAAAGCCGCGCCGGCGCCTTTGTGGCGCCCGCCGAAGCCCGCTAGGTTGCTTTGACGAGCACGGGAAGAGAAACGAAATGGCAACGATCGCCCTTGTCGATGATGACGCGAATATCCTGACTTCAGTCTCCATGGCGCTGGAAGCGGAAGGCCATACGGTGAAGACCTATGAAGAGGGCGCGAGCGCTCTTGAGGACATCATGGCGTCTCCGCCAGATCTTATCATCTCCGACATCAAGATGCCGACTATGGACGGCATGGAACTCCTGCGCCGGATCCGGCAGACGTCCGATCTGCCTTTGATCTTCCTCACCTCGAAGGACGAAGAGATCGACGAAGTTCTTGGCCTCACCATGGGCGCCGACGACTATGTGAAGAAGCCGTTTTCGCAGCGCCTCCTCCTTGAGCGTGTGAAAGCGGTGCTCCGCCGCCGGAACGCCGCGCCGACGCCGACCAAGGAAGAAGAAAAACAGATCATCCGCCGCTCAAGCCTGACGCTCGATCCGATGCGCCACGCGTGCCTCTGGAAAGGCGAAGCGGTGACTTTAACGGTCACGGAATTTCTCATTCTCGAGTCGCTCGCCCAGCGGCCCGGATTCGTCAAAAGCCGCGACGCCCTGATGGACGCCGCCTACGACGATCAGGTTTATGTCGACGATCGCACGATCGACAGTCATATCAAGCGCATCCGGAAGAAGTTCCGCGTCGTCGATCCGGAGTTTGATTCGATCGAAACGCTTTATGGCGTCGGATACAAATACAAGGAGATCTGATCTCGCTCATGCCCGAGGGGGCGGCTAAACGTCCGCGCCAGTCTAAATCATTTCAGGGCGCTGGCGTCGCCGTGTCGCGGCTGACGCTGACGATCGTGCTCGCCAATTTCATTGGCCTCGTCATCCTCCTTGTCGGATCGCTTGGCGTCACCCAATATCGCGACGGGTTGGTGCAGGCGAAACTTCAGGGAGTGCGCGCCCAGGCTCAGCTCTTCGCCGATGTGCTCGCTCAGGTCGCTGTCGACGAAACCGGATGCGAGCCGGTTCCTTCTGACGAAGGCGCCGCTGAGACGGCGATCTGCGGGCATTCGCTGTCCGAGCGCGACGTCAATGATGTCTTCAATCGCGTCTGGGACAGTTTCGAAGGCCGCGTGCGCATCTTCAACGCGCCGCAATCGAATGTCTCGCCGGTCGTCGTCAATGCGGACGATCTTCTTATCGACGACGTCATGCTGCGCGAAGACGAGATCGTGATCGAGCCGCTCGCGCCCGTCGACGAGGCGCGCGCCGACAACGCCTTCTGGAAAATTGGACGCGGCGCGGAAGCCTTTCTCAAACGATTTATGACCGGCGGATTCCGGCGTGAAGCGGCGCGTCGGACGATCGAAGCGGAGCTTAACGAGGCGCTTGCGTCCTCGCCCTTCGCGCAGGAGCGCGGCGCGACCTCGGTGCGCTTCAATGAGGACGGCGAGCTTGTCGCGTCTGTCTCAGTGCCGATCCGGCGCGTGCAGGCGATCTACGGACTTGTGACGGCGGAAATCGGCGGGATTGAAGATTTGGTCGCCGACGCGCGCCTTGCGATCCTGCCGTTTTTCGGTCTCGCCTGCGCCGCCGCCATTCTCACCTCGCTGCTCCTCACGGCGGCGATCGCCCAGCCGATCCGCCAGCTCGCCGTCGCGGCGGACAAAGTGCGCGAAGGGATCGCTGCTGCGGGGCGCGCGCGCATTCCGGATTTCGCACACAGGAAGGACGAGATTGGGGAATTGTCCGCTTCGCTGCGGGCGATGACGCAGGCGATTTACGCGCGCATCGAGGCGATCGAGAGTTTCGCCGCCGACGTGTCGCATGAGCTGAAGAACCCGCTCACCTCGATCCGCAGCGCGACCGAGACGCTCGAAATTGCGACGAAGCCGGAGGCGCGCGAAAAGCTGATGGGCGTCATCAAGAAAGACGTCGCGCGCATGGATCGTCTGATCACGGACATATCGAACGCCTCCCGCCTCGACGCTGAACTCGCCCGCGAGGCGCGCGAGGCGGTCGACATCAGAAAACTCATCGCCGACATCGCCGAACTTTATCGGATGACGGGCAAGGAGAATGAGGCGCGCGTCGCCTTCGATCCTTCGGGATCGTCGATCTATCTCTTCGGCAATGCGGCGGCTCTCGGCCAGGTTTTCCGCAATCTTATCGACAATGCGCGTTCCTTCTCGCCTGCCGGCGGCGAAGTTCGGCTCTTCATTGCACCGCCGACCGATCGTCACCGCAGCGTCCAGATCATCGTCGACGATGACGGGCCCGGCGTTCCACCCGATGCGCTCGAAAAGATCTTTTCGCGCTTTTACACAAAGCGTCCGCAGGGGTCGGCCTTCGGCAACAATTCAGGGCTCGGTCTCGCCATCTCGCGCCAGATCGTCGTCAGCCATGGCGGCGTCATCTGGGCGGAGAACCGGACCGACGACAAAGGCGCCGTTCGCGGCGCGCGCTTTGTCGTAGAACTGCCGACCGCATGAGCGCAGCGGCGGATGTCGTTCATGCTGCGGCGGTCGCCGTCGCCGTCGACGCGGACGGGCCGCTCGCAGGCGTCCTCATCCTTGGGCCCTCGGGGTCGGGAAAATCCTCGCTCGCGCTCAGTCTCATCGAAGCGTGCCCGTTCCATCGAACAGCGCTTGTCGCCGACGACGCCGTCCGGCTTGAAAGGGTTCCGGCGGGCCTTGCCGCCCGAGCGCCTGACCGCATAGCCGGTCTCATTGAAGTGAGAGGGTTTGGGCCAGCATCGGCAAGGAGCATTTCGGCGGCCCTCTTAAGGCTTGCCGTCGACCTTGGCGGCGACCCCGCCCGGATGCCCGAGCCCAAGCCCTTTCGCCCGGCGGGTGACGGGCCGCCATTGCCTCTCTATCCTTTCCTTTGGCGAGGGGCGGAAGCGACGGCGGCGCACCGCGTCCGGCGGATGGTCGCGGCGATTCTGGATGGACAAACGCCGCAACGCACGCAGGATGGCGCTCCCGCTTTATGGATTGAGGGCGAATGATCGGTCTTGTCATAGTCACGCACGGGCGTCTCGCCGAGCATTTCCTCGCCGCGACCGTCCATGTCGTCGGTCCGCAGGAAAAGGTCGAAACAATCTCGATCGAGGCCGACGACGACATGGAGAAGCGGCGCGCAGACATTGTCGCCGCGGCCGAGCGCGTCGATGACGGAAGCGGGGTCATCATCCTCACGGACATGTTCGGCGGCACGCCGTCAAACCTTGCGATTTCGGTGATGGAAAAGGCGAACGCCGAAGTCATCGCCGGCGTCAACCTGCCGATGCTGATCAAGCTCGCTTCGATCCGCGCGGACAAGCCGCTTAAGGACGCGGTCGCGGCCGCGCACGAGGCGGGCCGCAAATATATCAATGTCGCGTCATGGGTCCTGTCCGGCGAAGGCGGCTGAGAAGTCTTTCCGCAGAAGATGAAGAGCGAGCGCCGCGATTGAGCGCAAAACCGCCAAAAGCCAAAATCCCCGTTTCGGTGACGACGACGATTGTCAATCGGCGCGGCCTTCATGCACGCGCTTCAGCGCGATTTTGCGCGGTCGCCGGATCATTCGACGCCGCAATCAATGTCACCAAGGATGACATCACTGTCGGCGGCCGGTCGATCATGGGGATGCTGATGCTTGGCGCCGGGGTTGGATCGGAGGTGACGATCTCGGCGACTGGCCCGCAGGCGGCGGAGGCGGTCGACACGCTCGTCAGGCTGATCGCCGACAAATTCGGGGAAGGAGAATAGGGCGGCTCCGGAAGAAAATCCTGATCGCAAAAAAGGCGCCGCTGATCGGGGAAAGCAGGTTAACTCACCGCACCGCCCGCGGCATCCTGGATCGTAACTTTCTGTCCGTCGCGAAGGCGCTCGCCGCCGCGAATGACGATGCGGTCGCCTGCCTTCACGGCGCCGATCACTTCGATGAGGTCGCCGTCCGCGGCGCCAAGTTCGACGTCGACCTGTTTCGCCGTCTCATCGGCCGCAACGACAAAGACGCTGATGCGGTCGGCGCGCAAGACCAGCGCATCCCGATGAACGGCGACGACGCGCTTCGGCGCAGACCGCGGCAGGCTCACCTGCACAGCCGAGCCGATGTGCCAGTCTGTTTTCGGCAGGACCAGCCTTAGTTCCAGCGTCCGGCTTACGGTGTCGCCGATTGGAACAACCGCGCGCACTTCGGCGCTCATGGTCTCGACGCCGTTGGTGACGGTCACGTCATCGCCGGCGTGAACGGCTGCGAGAAGCGAGTCCGGCGCGCGCGCCGTCACTTCGAGTTGGTCGATATTGACGAGGCGAGCAATCGCAGCGCCAGGGTTCGCAAATTCGCCGACCTCGATTTCGCGCGCCGCGACCCGTCCAGCGAATGGCGCCTTAACATCCGCTCTTTCAAGCGCCGTCTCCGCGCGGCGTAGGGCGACACGTGCACGCTCGAGATTTTGCTGCGCCTCGTCACGGTCGGCGCGCATTTGATCGATCGTCGCCTCGGATTCGCCGCCATCTTCGCCAAGACCCTCATGACGCTCGACGAGGCGTGCGAGATAGTCCGCTCGCGCGGCGAGGCGCTTGATGTCGGCGCGGCTTTCGTCGCGCTGCAGAATCGCGTCCGCAGGGTCGATCCGCGCTATGACGTCGCCTTCGGCGACTTCCGATCCGATCTCGGCGACCCAGAGGATTTTTCCGGGCGTTGCTGCAGCGATCAGACTGTCGTTGACGCTAACGACCGAACCCGGCGCCTCGGAATGCGGCGCGAGTTCGGTCGCAATCGCCTTGGCGATGCGGACGCTCGCAGGCGGCGGCCCGGCGGGCGCAGCGTCGGCGGCGGCTTTCGCTTCTTCGCTGAAGGCGCCCATGAAATAGGCGCCGCCGCCAGCGAGTGCGAGGAGGGCGAAAGCGCCCGCGACAATCCGCGTCCGACGGTTCAATTTCAAAGTCAGTTTCCACATGGCGCCCTCCTATTCCGCGGGCTGCAGGACAAGCCGGCGATCGCGCGCGGCGGACTTGACCGATCCGAGTTGCAGGAGCGCCGGCATCAAGACAAGCGTGAAGACGGTTGACACCATCATGCCGCCGAAAATGACCGTCGCGAGGCCGCGATAGATCTGCGCGCCTTCGCCTGGCGCAACGATTAGCGGAAACATCCCCATCAAGGTCGTCGCTGTCGTAGCGAAAATCGGGCGCGTCCGAAGGCGGAGCGCTTCGCGGACTGCGTCTTTGCGCGTCATCCCTTCCGCTTCCGACTGGCGTGTCTGCTCGACGAGCAGGATCGCGTTGTTGACGACAATGCCAAGGAGAATGATGAAGCCGATCATGCCGAGGAGATCGAGCGGCGTCTTGTGGACTATGTTGAGGAGACGGATCGCGATGATGCCGCCGACCGCCGCCATCGGCAGCGCTACGATGACGATGCCAGCGTCGCGGACGGACTTAAAGAGTGCGGCCATGATGAGGAAGAGGATTGCGACCGCGAGAAGGAAATTGCCGCCGAGATTGCTGATCGCGCGTTTCAGGCTGTCCGCTTCCCCGGCGAAGGCGAGCGATGCGCCTTCAGGGAGAGCGGCGTAAATTTCTTTCTCCGGGCCGTTTTTCAGCGTTTCGACGATGTCGCCGAGCGCCATGCCCTCAGGCGCATTGATCGCAAGCGAAATCGTCCGCCGGCCATCGATGCGGCTGATCTGCTGCGGGCCGACGCTGCGTTCGAACGAGGCGAGCTCGCCGAGCGGCACGATGGATCCATTCGGTGTTGAGATCGGGACTGTGCTTAAATATTCGGGTTCGCCCCATTCTTTTGCTTCCAAGAGGATGTCGATACGCGAATCCTCATGGAAGAATTCGCCGAGCCACAATCCGTCGCCGAGCGCACGGACGGCGCTCGCGACGCTTTCGCGAGTCATGCCGACTTCCGCGATGCGGCGATCGTTCGGGACCAGCTTGATTTCCGGATTGACGATCTGCGGGTCAGGGTTCGGCCACACCGAAGCGCCGGGGAGCGCTGCGGTGATGATATCCATCGCAGCCGGCACCGATTGCAGCAGCGCATCATAATCCGCAGCCTGAAGATCGATGCGGATGTCGCCGCCGCCGCCGAAATCGCCGAAGAGATCGCCCTGCTGCGCGAAGACGCGGGTGTCAGGGAAGCCGACGAGGATTTCCTCGTTCACGAGCTTTTCAAGCTCGCCCATCTTCGACTGGATTTTCGGGCGAACGCCGATATTGCCGCCCCATTCCCCGGAATAGAGATAGTAGTTGAGGAGCGCCGGCTCCTTTTCACCGTTCATATAGGGGTCGAGCCGCTCGACCACGACTTCGGCGAATTCCTTGCGGATCATGTCGGCGCTCGCGCCTGAGGGGAACGAGATGAAGCCGTCGATCGCTGCGCGTTTGACCGGCGGCAGATAGTTGAGAGACGGGAAAAGCATCCAGCCGGCGACGACGGGGACGATGGTGAGGCCCGCGATCCAGCCGAAGCGGCGCGCTGGCGATCGCGTCAGATGCATGACGAGATCAGGAATTCTGTCGAAAATCGAGACTTTGCCCTCGCGCCCCGTCGCAGCGCGTTCGTTTTTCATGAAGAGCGCGGCGCCAAGCGGGAGGACCGTCGCGGCTACGAGGAGGCTGAATGTTACAGCGACCGCGATCGTCAAGGCGAGATCGGCAAAGAGCTGTCCCTCGACGTCCTCAAAAAACATGACGGGAATGAAGACCGCGATGGTCGTCACGGTCGAGGCGAAGAGCGCGCCGAACACCTGCTTCACCGCGAAGTGGGCGGCTTCCTTGGGTTCGCGGCCTTCATCGCGCATGCGCACGAAATTCTCGAGGACGACGATCGCTGCGTCGAGAACCATGCCGGTCGCAAAGGCAAGACCTGCCAGAGAAATGACGTTGATCGACCGGCCTGTCATGTTGAGGAAGACGACCGTCGCGGCGAGTGAGATCGGAATCGCCGACGCGATCAGCAGGGTCGCGATCGTTCGCCGCAGGAACGCCCAGAGAATCGCCGTCGCGAGGAGAACGCCGAGGAAAAGGTTCCCGGTCAGCATCGAGAGCGCGTTCTTGATGAAGAGCGAGGGGTCGAAGCTCTTGTGGATCGCAAATCCCATCTCGGCGAGCGGGCCGGCGTTCAGTTCATTGATCTTGTCGGTGATGGCGTTGATGGCGGTCAGCGTGTTGGTTCCCGGTTCACGCAGAACGCGCATGCCGATCGCCGGATTGCCGTTCTGATAGACGACGCCGCCGCGCCGGTCGTTGCCGACGGATACGTCGGCGACATCGCCGAGGCGGATCGGCGTTCCATTGCGCCAGGCGAGAATGGTCTCTCCAAGCTGGTCGGCGGTGTAACGCCCTTCAAATCGCATCGTGTAATTGCGTCGGCCGACTTCGACCGACCCGCCCGTGACATCGGTCGAGCGGTTCACGGTCTGCGCAATCTGGTCGATGGTGACGCCGAGCTGCGCGAGGCGGAATGGGTCGAAGGAAATCCGGATGATCTCCTCGCCGTCGTCGGAGTTGATATCGACGCCGGCGACGCCGTCGATCGCTTCAAGCTCGGGCGCGATCCGCGATTCGGCGAACTCGCTCATCTTGGTCGAGACGTTCTCGTGACCGGGAAGGCGCTGCAGGAAGAGGAAGATCAGCGTATCGCCCGCCGAGCCGCCGCCGAAATCGCCGATCGAGGGGCGGTCGGCTTCCGCGGGCAGGCCGCGCACGCGCTGGAGTCGGCTCGTCACCTCCGTCAGCGTCTTGTCCATGTTCGTGCCGAGCGAGAATTCGAGGCGCACGAAGCCGCCGCCTGAATTCGACCAGGACTGCATGGTCTTGAGGCCCGGAACGCCGCGCAGTTCGCGTTCGATCGGTTCGATGATTTCGCTTTCGACTTCGCGCGGGGAGGCGGCGCGCCAGCCGGTCCAGATGCCCATTTCAGGGCGCTCGATATTCGGCAGCAGCTGGATCGGGAGCTTCATGATCGAGACGACGCCGAGCAGCGCGATAAGCGCGAGGACGACGGCGACAGCGGCCGGGTTCTTCAGGCAGAGCTTCGTAAGGTCCATGGAGCTCACCACGCAAATGATGGGAAGCGACAAATGTCGCAATAGCCCATAAACCCCCGGAATACCGTTAATAACAAGAGGCCGCCGATCCTCTTTCGACCAACGGCCCCACGCGAGCGACGAAGTGAAAAATCGTTGCGACGAACGGTTGAGCGCTAATCCTCGCGCGATTTTTCGCGGTCGAGTTCCTCAATCATGCGATCAATCTGCTCGCGCTGCGCATCGATCTGACGGCGCGCTTCTTCGATCGCGCGTTTGTGAATTTCGCCGTCGCGCTCAAGCTGGCGGCGGGACTCGGCGATCGCAGCGCGCGCCGCTTCGATCTCCGCGCGGGACATCTCAGCGTCGTCAAGCTCACGTTCGGCCTCGTCGAAATCCGCCATGGCGTCGCTCAGATCGGCGTCGAAAGAATCCTCAAGGTCCGTGCGTGCATCGTTAAGCGCCTCGCGCTGGATTTCGAGCTGCTCGCGGCGCGACAAATCGAACTCTTCTTGCATCGCCTTGAAGTCTTCATTCCATGCGAAGGCCTCGGCGTTTTCCCTTGCGGCGCGTTCCATTTCGCGCCTGGCTTCCTCGCGTTCGCGCGCGGCTTCCCGCCTCGCGCGCTCAATCTCGCGCCGCGCTTCGTCACGCGCGTGTTCGGCCTCTCGGTCCGCGCGTTCGCGCTCCCGCTTCATCTCCTGGAGCGCCTCGCGCAATTCGGCGCGCTCTTTGGCGGTCATCGGCTCGTTGCTTGAAAAGGTGTAGACTTTTCCGTCCTTGCGAAGCGTGAGGTTGTAGTCGCCGACATTCTCCCCATCGAGCGCGCCGAGGAGGCGACCTTCCATGTCTTCAGCCATGAGCGCCGCAGTGTCGGGACCATCGGCCCTGGCGAACGCAATTCCGTCAGCATGCGCGAGCGGCGCGCCTGCAAGCGCCGGGCTGACGATCCCGTAGTCCGGGAATCGGTCCGCTGACAGAAGTTCCCGCCCCTCGGGAAAGGCCGGGAACGTGATTTTAGGCGCGATCCGGAACGAAAAGCGCGTCGCGTGCGTCGCGCTCGGCGCCGGTTTTGCGGCGGGGACGGGCGCCGGCGCAGGAACCTGCAGGTCGAAGGGCGCCGGCGCGAGGACCGGATCGGGCGCATCGAGCGCGTCCGGCGTCGCCAGCGCGATCGTATCTTCCGGATCGACGGGCGCACCATCCTGAAGCGTTTCGAAATGGAGGTGCGGGCCTGTGACTTTGCCGGTCGCGCCGACCGTCGCGATGATGTCGCCCGCGTTGATGCGGTCGCCCTTCCTCACGGAGTAGCTGTCGAGGTGCGCGTAACGCGTTTCAAGACCGTGCCCGTGATCGATGACAACGACTTTGCCCCAGGCGGAAGATCTCCGGTAGCGATCCGTCGCCTCGACAACGACGCCGTCGCCCGGCGCAAAGACCTTGGCTCCCTTGGGCGCCTTGATGTCGAGACCGTTATGTGCAGGCCCTTCCTTGCCGTCAGCGCCAATACTCCGCTCGCCGAAACCCATGGCGATGTCGCCTGCAAGCGGCAGGTTCGACAACGTGCGCCGGCGTTCGCCTGCGCTGGCAGGATCGACAGCGAGAGCGGCTTGGCCGACAGCGACGAGTGCGACAGTCGAGACGGCGGCGGAAAGCATCAGGCGCGTCGCAAGCGGCGCCTTGCGCGGCTGTTCGGGCGAAAGAATGGAATTGAGACGCCGCCGGCGTCCGTTCCGGTCGGATGGCGTAAAGGACGGCGCGAGCGCAGGCTGCGCATTCATCTTCAGCGCCGCGAATTTCAGCCCCTCAACAAAGCACGCCGCATAGGCGCGGCGGTCGGCGCCCTTGGCGAGGACGAGCGCGTCGGCGCTTTCCTCCGCCGCAAGTTCGGCGTGCGCGGCGATGCGGGCGACCAGCGGGTTGAACCAGAAGAGCACGCGCGCAAGCTGCGTCGCGGTGAAGAGGCGCGTGTCGCCGCGGCGAACATGTGCGAGCTCGTGCGCACACATGAGCACGAGATCCTCGCTCGAAATGCGCGCCTCGATGCCAAGCGGAATAAGGATGGTCTGCCGGGCGATTCCAAAAATGCAGACGCTTGAAACATGCCTTGAACGCTTGATCGTCGGCCTGCGGACATTGAAAGCGTCCGCCCAGTCGTCGATGCGGGCGAGCAGGAGTTCATCGTTGACCCGTTCCGCGCGCGCTATGGCGTAAGAAAGGCCAAGATTGCGGGCGGCCCACAGGAATAAAGTGAGGAAGACGCCATAGACATAGATGACGGCCGCGGCGCCGACGATCTGCTGCATCGAGACGAACGTCGGCTTGTCAGAGCGAGCGACGTCGACGACCGGCGCTGCAATCGGCGTTAACGCGATCTCAGATTCAAGGACGACAGGCTCAGGCGCGGGGCGCAGGGAAACGCCGAAGGCCGCAAGCGTCGGCGCGATGAGCGAGGGAAGGACCGCGAAAAGGAGCGCTGCAACCCAAAGCTTTTCCGCCGAGGTCATCGATCCCGCGCGCTCGACGCCGCGCGCTCCCGCAAAGAGGACGCCCGCCCAGACGATCGAGGCGAGAAGACAGACGATCAGCGCTTCAGATTGATAGTGCGAGAATTCGATGAAGCCGCTCATTTGCGATTCTCCGCCTTCAGGATCTTTTCGAGCTCCTTGATCTCCTCTTCGGTGAGGAGCCTTGAATCGGCGAACATGACGGCGGACGGCGCCGCGTCGAGTTCAAGGACGCGGTCTGAAAAATCGAGGATCATGCGCGAGAGCAGCGCGACCTTGCCGACCGCCGCCGAATAGACGTTGACGCCGTCGGCGCTCTTCTTGCGGAGAAGCCCTTTCTCGCACATGCGCTCGATGACCGTCCGCATGGTCGAATAGCTCCAGTCGAATTCGGGCGCGACTTCGTCGGTGATCTCCCGCGCCGAAAGCGCCTTCCTGCGCCAGAGAAGCTTCAGGACGGAGAGTTCCGGTTTTGTCGGTTGCAGGGTGGGGTCGACGGCCATGGGCTTTCCTTCGCGCTGACGGCGTGCAGGCGACATCTGTAGCACGATGTTACAGTTGTCACAAGGGCGGTCGCCGGAGCGAGCCTCATTGGCTCGCTTTCCGGCGCATTTCATCCGGTTTTCGGCGAGAAGAGACCCCGGAGCGGCGAAATTTCGCGCCCCGCCGCCTGGTTAACGCCTTCTTCAGCTTGCGGGCGCAGGCTTTCCCGGTCGGCGGCGCAAGTGCGGGAATGCCATGAGCGGCCATAACAGACGTGTCATCAGCGGGCGCGCAAGGCGCTCGGAAGCGGATGCGGTCGACCTCGCCAACATCGAAGAACGGCGCGCCGCCCTGAGGCGCGCGACTTTCAAGGCCGGCGAAGTGATATTCGACGACGGCGGGCGGCTTCCCTGCATCGTCCGCAATGTCAGCGAGAACGGCTGCCTCATCAAGCTCGACAGCGCCGCTGTCCTGCCCGACCTTTTCGATCTTCGCATCGACATCGACAAGCCGGCGCGGACCGCCGAACTCGTCTGGCGCTCGACGACGCTCGCCGGCGCGATGTTCATCAGGAAGCCGTCGTGACTGTTTGAATGGCGCCGATGATCTTTCCGATCTCATGCGACTTCGAGAGTCGGTGATCGCCGGATTTGATCAGCGTGAGCTCAAGGTCGTTCGTGGCGAGGCATTGCGCGAATTTCACCGCATGCCTCCAGGGAACATCCGGGTCCGCCATACCCTGCAGGATGCGCACGGGGCATCTGACGTCGATCGGCCCGCCGAGGATGAGGTGATTGCGTCCGTCCTCGATGAGCGCACGGGTGATGATCGTCGGCTCATCGGAATACGGCGAATGTTCAACGAAGCGCCCTTGGCGCAGGATCGCGTCGCGTTCAGGCCCCGTCATTTCATTCCAGATCAGATCTTCCGTGAAGTCCGGCGCCGGCGCGATGAAGACCATGCCGGCGATGCGCTCGGCCCGCTTCATCGCTGCAAGCGCCGCAATCCACCCGCCCATCGAGGAACCGACGAGGATCAGCGGCCCCTGCGTCAGCGCGTCGATTGCGGCGAGCGTGTCGGCAAGCCATGCCGAAATCGTTCCATCTTCGAAGCATCCCTCCGATGCGCCGTGTCCGGAATAATCAAAACGCAGGAAGGATCGCTCCTCGCCCGCCGCCCATCGCGACAGCGCCTCGGCTTTCGTCCCGGTCATGTCGGACTTGAAGCCGCCGAGCCAGACGATCGTCGGATCGCGCCCTTCGAGGCGCCGGTAGGCGAGGCGGCCGTTCGGTCCCTCGATGAAGCCGTCCTTTTCCGCCATCGCCTTGCTTGATCTCCAACGGGCCTCAGGCGCTATAAGCGCAGCGCGAGAGCGCGCCAAGCAATGGTCTCTGATGCGTTTTGAGAAGACGGTGCTGCAAGTGATCCCGGCGCTCGACGCCGGCGGCGCCGAGCGCACGACCGTCGAAATGACGCGTGCAATCGTCGGGGCAGGCGGGCAGGCGCTGGTCGCGACCGCCGGCGGCCGGCTCTGCGAGGATGTCGAGCGGGCGGGCGGGCGCATCGTTCTGATGCCTGTCGGCTCCAAAAACCCGCTGGTCGTTGCGGCGAACCGCGGCCGGCTTCTCCGTCTTGCCCGTGAGGAAAAAGTCGACATCATTCACGCGCGCTCGCGGGCGCCCGCATGGAGCGCGCTCTGGGCGGCGCGGGCGGCGGGGATTCCCTTCGCGGCGACCTATCACGGCGCCTATAACGCCCGTTCGCCATTGAAGCGGTTCTACAATTCGGCGATGGCGCGCGCAGACCTCGTGATCGCGAATTCAGCCTTTACGGCCGCCTCTATCCGCCGGTTCTATGACGTTGGCGACCGACTGAGGGTTATTCCAAGGGGCGCCGACCTTGCGCTTTTCAACCCGGAGGCGATTACGGCGGGCCGCGTCTCGGCGGTCCGCGCGCATTGGGGCCTCGCCGAAGGCGGCGCTCTGACGCTGCTTTTGCCGGGACGGCTCACCGAATGGAAGGGCCATCAGGTCGCCATTGAGGCGCTCGCCATCCTCGCCGGGCGGTCTCGCAATCAATCCGAGACTGGCGCAACCGGCGATTTCCAGTTAATTTTCACTGGGGATGCGCAGGGGCGGGACGATTACGCCGCCTCCCTCATGCGCAAGGTGGATGAGTTGGGGCTTCAGCGAATGATCCGATGGGTCGGCCATTGCGATGACATGCCGGCAGCCTACGCGGCATGCGATATCATCCTGTCGCCTTCGACGCGCCCGGAGGCGTTCGGACGGGTGGCGGTTGAGGCCGGCGCGATGGCGCGTCCCGTCATCGCCGCCGATCATGGCGGCGCTCGCGAAACCATTATCGATGAAGAGACTGGAATCCTTGTAACACCTGGTTCCGCCGAGGCGCTGGCGGATGCGATCGCAAAAACCGTCGCGCTTGGACCGTCCGGGCGGCGCGCGATGAGCGAGAAAGCGCGAGCGCGAGTTGTCTCGCATTTCTCGATCGAGGCGATGTGCGCATCAACGCTCGAGGCTTATCGTTCGCTCCTCGACAGATCGGGCGCGCCGGCGAGTGCGGCGCGATGACCGGCAGAACGCAGAATATTCTTGTCATCAAGACCGACGGGCTCGCCGCTTTTGTGGCGGCGGAGCCGCTCTACGAAGCGATTCGCACGGCGCATCCGGGCGCGCGGATTTCGCTGCTGACGCAAAATCACCTGCAGCGCGTTGCGCGCGCCTCACCCTATTTCGACCAGGTTGCGGCGATGCCCGATTTCCGCGACGTCGAAGCGAAGAAGGCTTTCGTGAAACAGGTGCGCGCCTCGCACTTTTCGTACATCTACGATCTCGCCGCCAACGAGGACGCGAGGAGACTCTATGCGGCGCTCGGGCTTTTCCGTCCGAAATGGCGATCGGTCGCGCCGGCCTCGCGGTCGGCCCGCAAGAAAGGAACCCCGGAGCAGGGACTTCCCGACACCTCGAAATTTTCATCCTCGATGGGTCTCGATGCTCCGTCGCGTCTTCCCGATTTCGGCTGGGCGCTCGCGACGCGCCGTGATTCAGCAAACATGCAGCCCTCATGGTTCGGCATATCGGGCGTCTACGGATTGTTGATGCCGGGGCTTGATGAATCGCGGCGCTGGCCGGCCGCCCGCTACGCCGAACTCGCACGCATGATGGCGAAAAAGGGCGTGATGCCGGTCATGGTCGGCGCAAAGGAACTCCACGCCTTTGCGGACGAGACCGCGCATGCGGCGCCCGAACTTGTCGACATCACCGGCAAGGCCGATCATCTCCAGCTCGTCGCGCTCGCCCAGAGCGCCGCGTTTTTTGTCAGCGACGCCGCCGAAGAAGTGCATCTTGCCGTCAGCGTCGGCTGCGCCGGCGTCCTCATCCGCAAGGCCGGCGAGGAACATCTTTCACCAAAGGGGCGCAACATCATTACGCTGACGACGAAAGCCGCGATGGATGAGGCGAAGCCGGAATACGTCTGGCGGGCTCTCGAGAATATGGGCCTCATCCCGAAGGGATCGGCCAATCCGCGCGCGGCTGTCCGTTGATCTTGGCCGCTATTCGCTTATATACCCCGCTCGCCCGCCCGCAGGCGTTAACGATTCGCAGCGCCGGACGCGGCATTATCGATTTCCATCCCTGAAGCAACCGAAGGAGAAGAGCCCATATCCCGCAGACCATTCGCCCCCGCGCCGCCCAAAGGAGACGGACCGCGCATCAATGAAGAAATTGGCGTGCCGCAGGTCCTCCTGATCGATCATCTCGGTGAGAAGCGCGGCGTCATGCCGACGGCTCGGGCGATCGAGATCGCCGCTGAATCCGGCCTCGACCTCGTCGAAATTTCCCCGCAAACGCAGCCGCCTGTCTGCAAGATCCTCGACTACGGCAAGTTCAAGTTCCAGCAGCAGAAGAAAAAGGCTGAGGCGAAGAAGAAGCAGAAGGTCGTCGAGATCAAGGAGATCAAGATGCGGCCGAACATCGACGACCACGACTACGAGGTCAAAGCCAAGGCGATGCGCCGGTTCTTCGACGAGGGCGACAAGGTGAAGGTCACGCTGCGGTTTCGCGGCCGGGAAATGGCGTACCAGGATCGCGGCATGGCGCTCCTTGAAAAAGTGAAGGCCGACTTCGACGACGTCGCCAAGGTCGAGCAAATGCCAAAGCTCGAAGGCAAGCAGATGATGATGGTGATGGCGCCGCGGTAGGACTCGCGCAAATCGCGAGAATCCCCGGCTGATTCGCCTTTCTGACGAATTTTGCGGCGCCCCCGGTGGGCGCCGCTTTCTTTTGCCGATCGAATGCTGGCCCGGCGCTTGCTCCTTTTCGCGCGATTGCTATGCGGAAGTCTGGCCCTTTTTTGAGCGTTGAGGGCGGCCTGGGGTGCGATGGGCGAGGGGTTCTTGTCGGTGCTTGGAATGTCTCCCTGGGGACCCATCGCGCTCGCCTTTCTGCTCGGCGTCGCGTTCGGCTGGGTGATCTGGGGCGCAGGGCGCGGCGGAAGGGTCATCGACAAAAGGGAACGCCTCGCGGGCGAGGAAGGCGAACCTAAGGAAATCGTCGTCATCAAAGCAGAATTGCAGGCCGCCCGCAGACTGCTCGATCAGGGCGATGACCAAGACGCCGCAGTTGCGGAACAGTTGTCGGCGCTCGATGAAACGGTCAAGCGCGCCAACGGCCGCCTGAAAACAATTCTCGCCGCCGTCAAACGCCTTGCAGGAAAAGGTTGAGCCGGGCCGAAAGAACTCTTTGTCCCATTTCTGTTCGCCGCTTGCGCGCCTTTGACGCCCCGTGGAATATCGGGCGCATTGACCAGGGGGCGCAGGGTGACCGCTTCAGTTCCATTTTCCGATGAAATGCTGATCGGCGCCGGCATGACTGCTGCGACAATGTTTTTTCATGCGGTCATCATCTCGGCGCTCGCTGCGGCCTTTCGCGCAACGAAGGGCAGAGTGTGGGGGCCTGCGCGGTTTGTGCGCGACGCCGTCGTTCTCAGTCTCGAAAGCCTCATCCTGATGGCCGCCCACACAGCTGAGGTCCTCGCGTGGGCGAAGCTCTTTCTGCACGTCGAAGCGTTCGAAACATTCGAGCAGTCTTTTTATTTTTCCGCCGTCGCCTACACGACGCTCGGCTTCGGCGACATGCTGCTGCCGGAGGAGTGGCGGATCCTCGCCGGCGCGATCGCTGCGAACGGACTTCTGCTGTTCGGGCTATCCGCGGCGTTCCTGCTTGAATCGGCTGCGCGGCTGCGAATCGGCGAAACGCGCTAGGCGGCGGCGCTCGCCGCGCGCGGACGCTGAATACGGCCGATCGCGGCGAAGAGCGGAAAGAGCGCGAGCGCCGTCAGCGCCGAGGCGAGGACGAACGGGGCGCCCGGAAAATAGATCGCGGCGCCCTTCTCGGAAAACGCCGAAAAGGTCTGCGTCATCAACACCGGGCCGATGATCATCGAGACGCCGTTGATCGAGCCGATTGCGCCCTGGAGCTGTCCTTGCGCATCGGCCGGCACCGTGCGCGACATGATGCCTTGCAACGCGGGCGCAGTGAATCCGGCGAGCGCGCCGAACGCGATGATCGGGTAAACCATCCATCCTTCGGCGACGACGCCGTAGCCGAGATAGGCGATGATCGCGACCCCGGCGCCGAAAAACGCCGCCTTTCGCTCGCCGAACTTCGGCATCACGATCCGCGTCAGCCCGCCCTGGACGATTGCGGACGCAAGACCGACCGCCATCAGCGAAAAACCGATCTGCCGCGCCGACCAGCCGAAGCGCTCGCCGGCGTAATAGGCCCAGACGGACGGAAACGTCCAATGCGCGAGCTGATAGAGAAACATCACGAGCGCGATCGGTAAAATGACCGGGTACTGACGGAAATGCCGAAAACTGCCGAGCGCGTTCGCCCGCGCCCATTCGAAGGAGCGCTTGTTTTCCGCCGCGAGCGTCTCCGGCAGGAAAAACCAGCCATAGACGAAATTGATGAAGCCAAGCCCCGCAACCGCGAAGAACGGCGCGCGATGCCCGAATTCATCGCCGATGAGGCCCCCGAGAGCCGGCCCGATGATGAAGCCGAGGCCGAAAGCGGCGCCCATCAGCCCGAAATTCGCCGCGCGCTTTTCGGGCGGTGAAATGTCGGCGATGTAGGCGTTCGCTGTCGAGAAAGTCGCGGCGAAACTCCCGGCGAGAATGCGCGCGACGAAGAGGACGGCGAGCGAGGGGGCGAGCGCCATCATCAGGAAGTCGAGCGAATAGGCGGCGAGCGAGCCGAGGATGACGGGGCGCCGTCCGTAACGGTCGGAGAGCGATCCCATCACCGGCATCATGATGAATTGCATGACGGCGAATGAAAGCGACAGTATGCCGCCCCAGCGCGCCGCGTGCGCAACGCCCTCGCCTGTCACATCCATGATGAGCTGCGGCATCACCGGCATGATGATCCCGAAGCCGATCATGTTGATCATGATCGTGATGAAAATGAAAAAAAGGGCGTTCCGCCCATGTTCGCGATTTGACGCGCGCGCGGCCATGATAAAGTGCAATCCCTCGAACTAGATGTCCTTGTAGTCAGGCGTCGTCGCGCCCGTCTCGATCGGCTTCACATTGATCGCAGTGATTTGATTGCGCCGGCGCCGCAGGATGCGGAAACGGAATCCGTGAAAGGCGAAGGTCTGGCCGACATCGGGAATCGACTGCGCCTCATGGATGACGAGGCCGGCGATCGTCACCGCGACCGCGTCCGGCAGGCTCCAGTCCATCGCCCGGTTGAGGTCGCGGATCGTCACATCGCCGTCGACATTGATCGAGCCGTCGCTCTGCGGCCGCACGCCCTGGACGGGACTGTCATGTTCGTCCTCGATTTCGCCGACAATCTCCTCGATGATGTCCTCAAGCGTGACAAGGCCCATGATCGATCCGTATTCGTCGACGACAAGCGCGAAATGCTCCCGCTTGCGCTTGAAATTGTCGAGTTGCTCGGCGAGCGTCGTCGTTTCCGGCGTGAAATAAGGCGCGCGCACAAGGTCGGCGACGTTGATCCTCGCCGGATTTCCTTCCGCCTCCCAGAGAGCGCTAAGGAGATCCTTTGCGTGCAGCACTCCGACAATGTTGTCGGGCGTATCGCGGTAAAGCGGCAGACGCGTGTGTCCGCTCTTTAGCGCCTTGGCGACCAGCGCGGCCGGCTTTTGATCGATGTCGAGCATGTCGATCGACTTCCTGTGCATCATGACCTCATCGACGCGGATTTCATCGAGATCGAGCGCGCCGCGGAAAATGTCGCGCACGCCTTTTTCCAGCGCGCCTTCTTCATGATGGAGATCGACGGCGCCGCGCAGCTCGTCGGCGGCTGAAAAGACGCCCTCATTCCTTGCGAGATTTGATCCGATGAGGGAAAGCCCGCTGCGGATGATTACCCTGAGGATCGCTGCGACTGGCGAAAAAGCGAGGACGACCCAGCGCATGATGGGCGCGACGAACATGGCGATCGAATCCGGCCTTGCGATCGCCACGGTTTTCGGCGCGACTTCCCCGAATATGATGATAAGGATCGTCATTGTCGCCGTGGCGGCCGCGATCGCAGCGCCGGTCGCATCGAATATCTTGAGGAAGAGAGCGGATGCGAGCGTCGCGGACAGCGTGTTGACGATATTGTTGCCGACGAGAATGACGCCGATGAGTTTTTCGCGATCGCGGATGAGGTCGTTGACGCGCGCCGCGCGCCTGTCGCCGTCGCTCTCCAGTTTGTGCATGCGCGCGCGGGACGTTGCGGTCAGCGCAGTCTCCGAGCCGGAAAAGAACGCGGACATCATCAGAAGGAAGATGATTGCGCCCGAGATGGCGAGGATGTCGGAGGTGATCGAAGGCATCGCGGCTGGGCCCCTTGACGGCATTGAGAATGAAGTCAGCCCCTGACGGCCGACTTCAGGAACTGAAGCACGGTTTCGGTCTCGACCGATTTTGCGATGAACGCCTCTCCGAGCCGCCGCACGAGGATGAGCGTCAGCTTGCCGCCTTCGACCTTCTTGTCCTGCTTCATGTGCGCGAAGAGCGTCTCGGCGGAGATGTCCTTTGCGCCCGCGATGTCGCCGAGGCCCGCGGGGAGGCCGGAGGCGGCAAGGTGGCGCTTCAGCCTCTCCGCGTCGTCGGCGGGGCAAAGGCGCAACATGGCGGAGAAATCGAAGGCGAGCGCCATGCCGGCGGCGACCGCTTCGCCGTGGAGGAGCTTCTCCGAATAGCCGAAGGCGGCCTCGAGCGCATGGCCGAACGTATGCCCGAGATTGAGCAGCGCGCGCTCGCCCGTCTCGCGTTCGTCCGCAGCGACGATCTCGGCCTTCGTCTCACAGGCGCGTTTGACGGCGATGCGCCGCGCGGCGGCGTCGCCTTCAAGAAGCGCGCGCCCGCGATTTTCGAGCCAAGCGAAAAAAGGTTCATCGCCAAGCGCGCCGTATTTGACAATTTCAGCGTAGCCGGCCTTGAGTTCGCGCTTTGAAAGCGATGCGAGGGCGGCGATATCGGCGATGACGATCGAGGGTTGGTGAAACGCGCCGATCAGATTCTTGCCATGAGCGGAATTGACGCCGGTCTTGCCGCCGACGGAGCTGTCGACCTGCGCGAGCAGGGTCGTTGGAACCTGTGCAAAGCGGCAGCCGCGGCGCAGGATCGACGCGGCGAACCCGGTGAGATCGCCGATGACGCCGCCGCCGAAAGCGACAATCGTGTCGCTCCGTTCGACGCCGAGGGCGATGAGCCTTTCGAGCAGCGCTTCGAGCGGGCCCATGGACTTGGCGCTTTCCCCGGGTTCGAGAACGATCTTCTCGAATGCGACGCCAGACGCGGCGAGGCCCTGATCGAGCCGGCGCCCTTGCGCCGCTTCGACATGCTTGTCGGTGACGACGACGGTCCAGGGGCGCAGGAGATGCGGCGAAAGGAGCGCCCCCGCGCGTTCGAGCAGCCCCTCGCCGATGTGAATTTCGTAGCTTCTCGCGCCCATCTTCACAGGACAGATGTCGATGGTCATCGAATGGGCTCCTTTGAGTGATGGTCGCGGAGGGCGGCGATGATCGCATAGACGGTCCGCGCGTGGCTCCCCGCGCGGCTGTCGATGGCGATGTCGGCCGCCGAATAAAAGGGCGTTCGCGCATCGAGGAGGCGCGCGATCGTCTCTTTCGGGTCGCCCTGTTTCAATAAAGGGCGCGTCGCGCGTCTTGTGGCGCGTTTAACGAGCGTATCGACATCCGCGCGGATCCAGATCGAAAAGGCGCGCTCCTTGATGAGCGCCCTTGTGCCCTCATGGGTGAGCGCGCCGCCGCCGGTTGCAAGGACGATCGGGCCGCCGGCGAGGAGACGCTCGATCACCTGCGCTTCGCCGCGCCGGAAACTCGCCTCCCCATGCTTTTCGAAGAGCTCCGACACGCTCATGCCGGCCGCCTTTTCAATCTCTGCGTCAGCGTCAAAAAACGGGAGATTGAGCGCGGCCGCAAGACGCCGCCCCACGGTTGTCTTGCCCGCGCCCATCATGCCGACGAGCGCGATCGGCCGGTCGATTTTCGGGGGGATTGACGATTTGCGGCGAAGGGCGGCCATGGCGCGCCCAGTGTCTAGAGAAGGCTGGGCCGGAGCGCCAGTGGCGGTCCGCCGGATGGGTTTCGCCGGCCGCCCGATATGGTCTAGAACGGCGCGGCTGATTCATGCGTTGCGGGAGTCTTCAGAAGTGCGCTTTGTGATCGCTGTTGTCGTTATCGCGCTCCTCGCCCTTGCGGGGCTCTACGTCTACGGGCTTACCCTGAAGCCCGAAACCCGGACGATCGAGCAGGATGCGATTGGGTCGACCAATGCGTAGACTGATGAGATCCGCCTTGCTGATCTCGGCGGCGTCGCTCGCAGCGCCGTTCGCGCTCGCCCAGACGGCGCCGCTCGCCCCGGTCGAACAGACGCCCCTCGCCAAGGACGCCTTCGCGATGGGGCTCCTTGATCGCGATGAGGGGGCGCTTCCTGCCGATCTTTGGCGCGGCGCTGATGCGCCTTCGCTGATGCTGCTGCTTGAAGCGGCCCCTTCGCGCCCTGCGGGCCCGAGCCTTGGCGATGCGCTGCGCCGCGTCCTTCTTTCCGCGGGCGATGCGCCAGCCGATGCAACGCCCGCTCTCGGCGGGGCGAAGCTCAAGGCTCTCGTCAGGGCCGGGTTCATCGACGAGGCGCGGGAGATCGAAAGCCTCGCTTCCGGAACGAAGAACGATCCCGCAAGCGCTGAAGCGATGGCGAGCGCGGATCTTTTGTCGAACGATATGGCTGCGGCCTGCGAAAAAGGACGGCGCGCCGACACGGGGCGCGACAAGCCGTTCTGGGTCAGGCTCCGCGTCGTCTGCTACGCTATCGCCAATGAACTCGACGCCGCCGAACTTGCGCTCGGCATCCTGCGCGAAAACGGCGGACTTGACGACATCGACGAAGCGCTCCTCGCGCCGCTCGCCGCCGGCGGAAAGCCGAAGGCGCCGGTTGCGCCGGTCGATGCGGTTCATTTCGGCGCGCTGAAGGCGATGAGCGTTCCCGTCAGCGCGGCGCTTCTTGATCGCGCCGAAGCGGGCGTCGTCAAGGCGGCTGCGAAAGATGCGGGCCAGGACTGGCCGACGCGGCTTGAAGCGGGAAAGCGTGCGGCGGCGATGGGCGTCTTCAGCGCTGGCGAACTGCGCGCGCTGTTCGACGCAGCGCCAGCGACGGCGGCGCCTGCCTATCGCGATATTCGCGCCATGTCGGCCCCCGAACTCCTCCGCGACAAGGCGGGGCGGGTTGCGGCGGAAATCGCCGCAGCGCCGGATTTTGAAAGCCTCTTCGCCGCGTCTGCTCTTTATGCAGATGATCTCCGCGCCCTTGAAGGCGCGATCGTTCCCGCAAGCGAGGCGTCGGCCTTCGCGCTCGCCCGGCTCGCATCGGGCGACGCCATCGGCGCCGAACGCTGGCTCATTGCGGCGGCGCCGGCGATGCAGAGCGCGGCGCCAGAGGGAGAGGCGATGCGGTTCATCGATCTCGTCGGCGTCTTGAATGCGCTTGAGCCCGCCGCCGCCGCCCGCATCGCCGCCGCCGCGAACATTGTCGTCGCGCCGCCGCGGATCGAAACCGAGGAAACGGCTTCTCCGCCGGACGGCCTCGCGCCGATCATCGGCGCCGCGATTGAGGCGGCCGCTGAAGGCGGGAAAGGCGAGGCGGCGCTCGCCGCGCTCGCCGCCTCCGACGCCGCTTCAAGGGGCGATCCTGTCGCCGAAGTGATCGTGAAGCAGTCGCTCGTTGTCGCAGGGCTTGGCGACATCGTGCGCCGCCGAGAGGTCGAGCGCGCGCTGTCGGCGATTTATCCCTCGGCGACGGCGCCGGCGCCGGCCATTGCGCCCGCCGCCGCCTCGGCGCCGGATGCGATGACCCCGCGCCTCAAGCCCAAGCGGGCGACGTGAGTGAGGGCGGCCGCAGCGACGATGCGCGGCTGATCGCGCTCTTTCTCGATATGATGACCGTCGACCGGGCGGCGGCGGCGAATACGCTCAGGAATTACGGGCGCGATCTCGAACTGTTCGCCGGCTTCGTCCGAGCACGGAATGAATCGCTGGTCACAGCGGGCGCCGACGACATTTCCGCCTTTCTCGAAACGATCGAAGCGGAAGGGCTCGCCGCTTCGACGGCGGCGCTGAAATGTTCGGCGCTGCGCCAGTTTTACGCGTTCCTCTACGCGGAGGGGATGCGGAGCGACAATCCGGCCGCAACGGTCGACCGCCCAAAGACGCGTCGGGCGCTGCCCAAAGTGCTTTCAGAGGACGAGATGCGCCGCCTCGTCGAGGCTGCGGGCGACAGCGATCCGAAAGCGCTGCGCATGAGGGCGATGGTTGAACTTCTTTACGCCGCGGGGCTTCGCGTTTCCGAGCTTGTCTCCCTGCCCATGTCGGCGGCGAGCGCGGGCGCGACGATCCTCGTCAGGGGGAAGGGCGGCAAGGAGCGCCTGGTTCCAGTAGGCGCTGCGGCGCGGCGGGCGCTCGATGACTATCTCCGGGTGCGGATCGACTTTCTGGCGGAAGGGCGGGGCGGCGAAAAACTCGCGTCTTCCTTCCTCTTTCCTTCGCGCGGCAAGACCGGGCACGTGACGGCCGCGCGCTTCGCACAGCTCATCAAAGACCTCGCGGTCGCAGCAGGCCTTGCGCCCGAGCGCGTCTCGCCCCATGTCCTCCGGCACGCCTTCGCGACGCACCTTCTTTCGGGCGGCGCCGATCTCAGGAGCGTGCAGGCGATGCTCGGGCACGCCGATATCACGACGACCGAGATCTACACCCATGTCGCACAGGACCGGCTCAAGGACCTTGTTTTCAGGGCGCATCCGCTGGCCAAGAAAAGGGGTTAGGTTTTGGGTTTTAGGTTTTAGGGATTCAGTCTATTGGACGGTCAACATTGGTCTCACCGCGCCCCTAGAACCAACAACCCGCAACCTGAAACCTGTCATGCTCAAATATCTCGATTTCGAAAAGCCGATCGCCGACCTTGAAGGGCGCATCGAGGAACTGCGCAGGCATGGCGGCGACAAGGAAAGCGTCGCCAACGAGATCGCCCGCCTTGAGACGCGCGCGCATGATCTTCTGAAGGATACTTATCAGAAGCTGACGCGCTGGCAGAAGACGCAAGTCGCCCGTCACGCCGCCCGCCCGCATTTTTCCGACTACGTCCGCTATCTTGTTGAGGACTTTACGCCGCTCGCAGGCGACAGGGGCTTCGGCGAGGATCAGGCGATCATCGGCGGCCCGGCGCGATTGCGAGGCCGATCGGTCATGCTCATCGGCCATGAAAAGGGCTCGGACACGGCGAGCCGGGTCAAACACAATTTCGGCATGGCGAACCCCGAGGGCTATCGCAAGGCGATCCGCCTGATGGAGCTCGCAGAGCGCTTCTCGATGCCGGTCGTCACGCTCGTCGACACGCCGGGCGCCTATCCGGGGCGGGGCGCGGAAGAACGCGGACAGGCCGAAGCGATTGCATCGTGCACGGAAAAATGCCTCGGCCTCGGCGCGCCGCTCGTCGCAGTCATCGTCGGCGAGGGCGGCTCGGGCGGCGCCGTCGCGCTCGCCGCGGCGAACAAGGTCTTGATGCTTGAACACGCCGTCTATTCGGTGATTTCGCCCGAGGGGTGCGCGTCCATCCTCTGGAAGGATGCGCAAGGAAAAGGCGACAGCAAGGCGCCGGACGCCGCCGAAGCGATGAAGATTGCGGCGGAGGATCTGAAGAGCCTCGCTGTCATCGACGGCATTGTGCCCGAACCCGTCGGCGGGGCTCATCGCGACCCGCAGCTTGCCGCCGAGCGGCTCGGCGACGCCGTCGAGGCGGCGATCGGGGAACTCGAAACGATGTCCCCGCAGGAGCTTCGCCGCCACCGCCGCGAAAAGTTCCTCGCCATCGGCCGCGTCGGCTTTGCCTGAGACGCCATCCCGCCGAAGCTGGCGCTCATCTGCGGAGGAGTGTGGCGGCGGCGGCGCCCTGGGGCTATGGCTTTTCAACCGCGGTCAGGTGGAGAAGCGATGCCGGTCTTTCAGTCTGAGATCGATGTGCGGTCCGAAAGCTTTGCGGCGAATCGCGCCGCCCATCTCGCGCTGATCGACGAGTTCCGCGGCCTCGAACGCAAGATCGTCGAAAACTCGGCGCGGGCCCGCGCGAAATTCGAGAAGCGCGGGCAGTTGCCGCCGCGCGATCGCCTCGCGCTCATCCTCGACCGCGGCGCGCCTTTCCTTGAATTGTCGACGCTCTGCGGCTTCAAGATGCATGATGACGACGGCGACGCCAATATATCGGGCGGCGGCTCGATCGCCGGCGTCGGGTTCATTTCGGGCGTGCGCTGCATGGTGACGGCCTCCGATTCCGGCATCAAGGGCGGGGCTGCAACGCCGATGGGCGTTCACAAGGCGCTCCGCGCGCAGGAAATCGCGCTGAAGCAGAAGCTTCCCTTCGTCCATCTTGTCGAAAGCGCCGGCGCCAATCTTTTCCGTCAGTCCGAGATGTTCATTCCGGGCGGCCAGACGTTCGCCAATCTCGCGCGCCTGTCCGCTGCGGGATGCCCGGTGATCGCCGTCGTGCACGGATCATCGACGGCGGGCGGCGCCTATCAGACGGGCCTTTCGGATTATGTCATCGTCGTGCGCGGCCGGTCGAAAGTGTTTCTCGCGGGTCCGCCGCTCCTGAAAGCCGCGACCGGCGAGATCGCGACCGATGAGGAACTCGGCGGCGCGGAGATGCACTATCATGTGTCTGGAACAGCCGAATATATGGCTGAAAACGACGCCGACGGGCTCCGCGTCGCGCGCGAAATCGTCGCCAAGCTGCAATGGAACAAGGGTCGCGAGGGCCGGCGACGCGCTTTCCGCGAGCCGCTCTACGACCCTGAGGAAATCCTCGGGATCACGCCCGTCGATTACCGAACGCCCTATGATGTGCGCGAGAACATCGCACGCATCGTCGACGGCTCCGACATCCTCGGCTTCAAGGACGGCTATGGCGCGGCGACCGTCTGCGTTCATGGCGAGATCGCCGGCCATGCGACCGGGATCATCTCAAACAACGGTCCGATCGACGCCGACGGCGCCGCCAAGGCGGCGCAATTCATCCAGCTTCAGTGTCAGGCGGGAATTCCTGTCGTCTTCCTGCAGAATACGACGGGCTATCTTGTCGGAACGGACGCAGAGCAAAGGGGAATCATCAAACACGGGAGCAAGATGATTCAAGCCGTGACGAACATGACCGTTCCAAAGATCACGATGCACATCGGCGCGTCGTTCGGCGCCGGCAAT
>JBMOOR010000294.1:0-5231 GCA_049324555.1 Pseudomonadota bacterium
TCCCAAAAATCCAAGTGTAATGCCAATTTCCATTCTCGACCCAAAGTGTTCCATTATTAAAAAAATCACCAAGATTGAATTGATGATATAATACTTGCCCGGCCGTTACCACTTCTCCGCTCGCGACAGTCATTTGACCAGGCGGGAGATAAACTGTCGCGTCGAGTTGCGTCGAATTTGTCGGCTTAGCGCCCGGATTTGGCAAAGGCGCCCAGGGCGTCTCACCAGGAGCGAACATGAACTGAAGCGCGGCTGGGACTGTATTCATGAGCTCCCCCCAAACAGATTTGCTTTGAACAAAGGACGCTTGAAACCTCCGGCTTTGTCAATTCAAAGTTGAACCGCCCCTTCCCTTCCTCCCCGTTCCCGCTATGTTCGCGCGATGCCGCGCCCCAGAAAACCGACACTGCAACCGACGACGCCGAAAGCCGAGATAACTCCCGGCGGCTTTTCCGAGGCCGTCGCGACCTATCACGACCGGCTGGCGCAGCCGCTTGAGACATGGGTTCCGCACCGGCCTGAGCGGCCGGTTTCGCGCGGACTGTCGCGGCCTTTGAAAGTGAAATCCGCTTACAGCCCGGCGGGCGACCAGCCGCAGGCGATCGCCGAGCTGACGGAGGGAATAAAGGCTGGGGAGTTCGACCAGGTCCTCCTCGGCGCGACGGGCACCGGCAAGACCTTCACCATGGCGAAGGTGATCGAGGAAACGCAGCGCCCGGCCCTGATCCTCGCGCCCAACAAGACGCTCGCCGCGCAGCTTTTCACCGAGTTCAAGGCGTTCTTCCCTGACAATTCGGTCGAATATTTCGTCTCCTATTACGACTATTACCAGCCGGAAGCCTATGTTCCGCGCACGGACACCTATATCGAGAAGGAATCATCCGTAAACGAACAGATCGACCGCATGCGCCACGCGGCGACGCGCGCGATCCTCGAACGCGACGACGTGATCATCGTCGCCTCCGTCTCCTGCATCTACGGCATCGGCTCGGTCGAGACCTACACCGCGATGACGTTCAGCCTCGAGCACGGGCAGACGATCGAGCGCAAGACCCTCCTCGCCGATCTCGTCGCGCTCCAGTACAAGCGCGCGGACGCCGGCTTTGCGCGCGGGAGTTTCCGCGCGAAGGGCGACGTCATCGAGATTTTCCCCGCGCACTATGAAGACCGCGCCTGGCGCGTTTCGATGTTCGGCGACGAGATTGAGACTATCATAGAGTTTGATCCGCTGACGGGACAGAAAACTGACGATCTCCAGTCGATCACCGTCTATGCGAATTCGCACTATGTGACGCCGCGCCCGACCTTGACTCAGGCGATCGCCGGCATCAAGGCCGAGCTCAACGAAACGCTGCCGATCATGCGCGCCGAAGGGCGGCTCCTCGAAGCGCAGCGGCTTGAACAGCGCGTCGCCTTCGACCTTGAGATGATGGCGGCGACGGGCTCCTGCGCCGGCATCGAGAACTATTCGCGGTACCTCACCGGGAGAAAACCCGGCGAGCCGCCGCCGACGCTGTTCGAATATCTCCCCGACAACGCTCTCCTCTTTTGCGATGAAAGCCACGTCACCGTGCCGCAGATCGGCGCGATGTTCCGCGGCGACTTCGCGCGCAAGAAGACGCTCGCCGAATACGGCTTCCGCCTCCCCTCCTGCATGGACAACCGGCCCTTGAAATTCGAGGAGTGGGAGAAGATGCGCCCGCAGACGACGCATGTCTCCGCGACGCCGGGCGGATGGGAGCTCAACCGCACCGGCGGCGTCTTCGTCGAACAGGTCATTCGCCCGACCGGCCTCATCGATCCGCCCGTCGAAGTGCGCCCGGTGACGGGCGATAAGAGCAATCAGGTCGACGACGTCATCGCGGAAGTGAAGCAGATCGCCAAGAAGGGCGGCCGCAGCCTCGTCACCGTGCTGACGAAGCGCATGGCGGAGGATTTGACCGAGTACATGCACGAACAGGGCGTGCGCGTTCGCTACATGCACTCCGATATCGAGACGCTGGAGCGCATCGAGATCATCCGCGACTTGCGGCTCGGCGCCTTCGACGTGCTCGTCGGCATCAACCTCTTGCGCGAAGGCCTCGACATTCCGGAATGCCAGCTTGTCGCCATATTGGACGCCGACAAGGAAGGGTTCCTGCGTTCGGAAACCTCGCTCATCCAGACGATCGGCCGCGCGGCGCGCAATGTCGACGGCCGCGTCATTCTCTATGCGGACACGATCACCGGCTCGATGGAGCGCGCGATGGCCGAAACCGACCGCCGCCGCGAGAAACAGGAAGCGCATAACAAGGCGCACGGCGTCACGCCGCAAACGACCAAGGCGATGATCTCCGACCTCGCGCGCGACGACGACGAAGGAAAACGCGCCGCGATGGGAACGACGTTCGTCGGCCACCGCCTCCCCGGCCGCGCGGGGCAATATGCGAGCGGCTTCGCCGAGGACGCGGCGGAATTCGCCGGCGGAGATGGAAGAATTGGCCACAATCTCCGCGCCGTCATCGCCGGCCTCGAAAAGGACATGCGCGAGGCCGCCGCCAATTTGGAATTCGAGGAGGCCGCGCGCCTCCGCGACGAGATCAAGCGGCTTCAGGAAACCGAACTCGCGGTCGCGGACGATCCCTTCGCGCGGCAGGAAGCGGTCGAGGAGCGGATCGCGGAAGGCTCCGGCGGGAGGATTGCGAAGAGCGAGGGGACGGTCTCGACGCTGCTCTCGAAACCGAAGCGATCCTGGCGGCCGCGCCGCTGAAATATGGCCTTGACATCATATGACTAGAAAGCCATATTTCTGATGGTCTGGACGGTGAGGCTGCATGACGCTTTTGAACCCGAATTCTTCGGGCTGCCTGACAGCGTGCAAGACGAATTGTTGGCGCAGTCGAAAGTGATCAAGCAATCCGGCCCCAGCGCGAGTCGACCGCGGGTCGACACGCTTAAAGGCTCGAAGCACGCCAATATGAAGGAGTTGCGCTTCGACGCCGATGGCGGCGTCTGGCGCGTGGCCTTCGCGTTCGATCCGGAACGCAAGGCCGTCTTGCTCGTCGCCGGCGACAAGTCCGGCGTAGGCGAAAGGAAATTTTACGCGCGCCTGATCAAGATCGCCGACGAAAGATTTGACGCACACATCGCGCAGTTAAGAAGAGGTTAGTTGTGGGACGAACGATCGATGAAATCCTGAAGTCGCTGCCTGCCGAGCGCCAGCGGAAGATCAAGGAGCGCGCCAGGGAGCTGATCGCGGAAGAATTGTCGCTTCAGGATTTGCGAAAGGCGATGGGCAAGACGCAAGTCGAAATGGCGAAGAAGCTCGGCGTCGGACAGGACGCGATTTCCCGCGTTGAAAAGCGGACGGACATGCTGATCTCTACGCTCGGCGATCACGTCCGGGGATTGGGCGGCGAGCTGAAGATCATCGCGGAGTTCCCGGGCCGGCCGGCGGTGCGCCTCACCGGCTTCGAGCCGATTGCGCGCAAGCCTGCGAAGACGGCGGCGCGCGCGAAAGGACGCGGGCGGCGGTAAGGGCGCACTTGTACATACGTGCAATAAGCGGTTAGCCACCCATCTGCCTGACCCAATCACGAATGTTCATACCAACCCGCTCGACATCTGCGAGGGTCAACTGACCACTGTGCATGATTACGTTTCGAGAACGAGCAAGTGATTTGAAAATCTCTCTCGCCCATTCAACTGCTGGGATCAGGTCCCTGAAGTGATCGTGATTGTTCTGTATAATAAGTGACAGATCCTCAAGTTGCACATAAGCGAGCATTGAGGACCCGCGGTTTCCATGCCACCTAATCTGCTCTTCGTCCTTCTTTCGCTTTTCCGCTTGATCCCTTATCCCGCTCGATATTGCAGAGTCCCACCATCCCGCCCCGACCTTTTCAATCAGCCGCTCCTCGATGAATGATCGTACGCTATTCTCAAATGCTGCAATGGCCACATAAATCGGCGCCATCTTGCGAGCTCCCGCAACGAATGAGTCTTCAATAGATTCCGTCGGCATTCGCCGCCGGATGTCTTGCTCGGGCGAAGAATCATCTTCCGAAGGAACGACGCGCCTAACTGCCTCAGCAGCCAAAACACCACGGTATACGAACGAATATAAATCAAGAGAATTGCTCATCGAAGCAGATGCTCCTTTGCGCTCCTAAAAATGGCGTCATAAATCGCTTGGTCTCTAACCGCCGGCAGCACAATCTCAATTCGATACACCAACGCCGTGGAGCGCGAGTCTGCAGTTTTGTCGAGTTGATTCTGTTGCCGCCCTTCCTGACCAGTTTGCCCTTTCTGGTCTTCTGCGTTCTTTGCGTCTTCCAGCATTGCATCCTGCTTCGGCGGCGCTGAGAAATCAGCAAGCTTTACAAGCTCGATAAACGTTTTCGCGGTGTTAGTTACCACCGATTGCGATAACTTTCCTTCGCCAAGGCTTTTGATTTTTCCAGTGAGTTGTTCACGCGACAAGTTCTGCGCATTCTTGTTCACTCTGAATAGATCCGAATAGGCATCACGGATGCCGTCCGCGAGCACGCCCTTCCATTCGTTGTCATCAAGGAAGGCATGGTAGCGAGCAAGTGGCCGACCTGCATCATCCAAAAACTTCATTGCTTTCAAGAGCGGAACGAACAGTCGATCGTTGGTGCTTCTGAAGCCTAAATCTTCAATAAACTTAAGACTCATTTTTTCTGGAGCTTGCGCATGTCGAATCGCTTCCAAAAAACTTCCCAAGTTTTTGGCTGCGACCAAATACACGGGCTGGAGCGCCATTTTGCTTCTCCTTACTATATTGCGCCATCGGAATGACTTGCAGACAAGGTATCGGCTGCTGATTCGCGGTATCACCGCAAGCACACACAGCAAGCGTAGCCGGATCGCCTATGGGGCGGATGGAGGCCGAAGGCGCAATGCGCCATCGCTGGCGCCGCACAGCGCAATACGCTTCGCTTAAGGCGCCTTACGTTCCTCCTCCATCGTCATCCCGGATGCTGCGCGCGTGATCCTTCGAGACGTCGCTTCGTGGCTCCTCCCGCCTTCGCGGGGCGCCAAAGCGCCGCTCCGGCGCGGCGGCGGCAACCCTCCCCCCTGCGGGAGAGGAGCTTTGCTCCGCATTCACCGCTTGTTCACCGTGTTCGATGAGGTTATCCCCCTCCCATTTTTCCGTCGTATGATGATTTTGCGTTCGATCGGAAGAGGCTCACGGTGCACCAGGCCCTTGGGTTCGAACGCCCCGGCGA
>JBMOOR010000295.1:0-5204 GCA_049324555.1 Pseudomonadota bacterium
AAGCGCGGGCGCATCTTTTCATAGAGCGCGCGCCATTCGGCCTCGGAGTGCGGGGAATTGACGGCCCCGTAAAGCGCGGCCGCGGTCTGGCCTTCGCCGAAATAGCGATCGCGCTCGGCCGGCGTCAGCGGCGCGACGTAGGTTGAATAGGCTTCAAGAAAGCCGAACGCCGCCGTCGCCTGCACCCAGGTCAACAGTTCCGGATCGCTGGCGCGATAGGGTTCGCCGGCGGGCGTCGTCCCCTCGACGCGATCATGGAGACGTCGCACCTTCGCGATCATCTTCTCCGAGACGCTCCGCGCGCCATAGACCGTCGCCATGGCGGCGAGGCCCGTCCGCCGGAGGCGGGCGACGGGCTCGTCGCGAAAGCTCGTGTTCTCCCAGACCCCGGTTCGCACGCGCGGCTCGGCGAATTCTAGAATGACGGCGGCGACGCCGCCGATGAACAAAGCGACCGGGTTCTTGAAGACGCGCCACGAAACGGAGTCGGGCGAAACGAGGGCCGGCTCCCCCGCGGGGGCGCTGAAATCAACGACCGGCGAGCCGTCGCCGCTGAGGAATGTCGTCGCGGCGCTGTCGAGCCTCGCCCGGATCGGGGCTGACAGTCTCGACCGGATCTTGAACCTCGTCATCACGCCGCGCCTACGCTGCCAACCGAACCTATCCAACCTCCGCAATAAAGCCAAAGTGCGGCTTAATTCCGGGAAAAGCCCGGCTTCGCTCAATTTCGGTCACGTAATCGTGGGGCGAATTGATCTTCGGCCCGGCGGGCGCCACCAGTTGGGAAAAAGCAGGATCAGAGGCGCTTCACGTGAACATCCATCAGGACGTCAAAGACTATTACGGCCGGACCTTGCAATCCTCGGCGGACCTTAAAACCGACGCCTGCTGCACGATCGAGGCGACGCCAGAGCATCTGCAGGCGCTTTATCGGGACATCCATCCGGATGTCGCCGCGCGCTATTACGGCTGCGGGCTCGTCGCGCCCCTCGCACTTGACGGCGCGCGCGTCCTTGATCTCGGCTGCGGCGCCGGGCAGGACATCTATGTCCTTTCGCGTCTCGTCGGCGAGCGCGGCTCCGTCGTCGGCGTCGACTTCACGCCGGAGCAGCTTGCGATCGCGCGCGGCGCGCGGGACTGGCATCGTGAGCGTTACGGTTATGCCCGCTCAAACGTCGAGTTCATCGAAGGCGACATCGAGCAACTGGCGAGGCTCGGCCTCGAAAAGCAGAGTTTCGACGTCATCGTCTCGAACTGCGTCATCAATCTGTGCGCCGACAAGCCGGCCGTGTTCGCGGCGACCCATTCGCTTTTGAAGCCCGGCGGCGAATTCTATTTTTCCGACGTCTACGCCGACCGCCGGCTTTCGGACGACCTGCGCACGGATCCCGTCGCGCGCGGAGAATGCCTCGGCGGCGCGCTTTACTGGAACGACTTCCTGAATATCGCGAAGCGCGCAGGGTTCACCGATCCGCGCCTCGTCGCTGACCGCGCGCTTGCGATCAACAATCGGTCGCTAAAGGAAAAGCTCGACCCCGCGCAGTTCCATTCGGCGACCTACCGCCTATTCCGCATCGACGGCCTTGAGCCCGCCTGCGAGGATTACGGCCAGGCAGTCATATATATAGGCGGCGTCGAGCACTCCGAAACGCTCTTCATTCTCGACAATCATCATGCGATCGAAAAGGGGCGCATCTTCCCGGTCTGCGGCAACACCTATCGGATGCTTTCAGAATCGCGATTTGCGCCCCACTTCGAGTTCATCGGCGATTGGTCGACGCATTTTGGAATCTTTCCAGGATGCGGAACCGCTTCCCCCTTCGGCCGGCAGCCCGATGCTTTCGCAACGTCAGGGGCGTGCTGCTGATCCGCACGCCTCTCCCGCCTTCGCTTGCCTCATTGCGAATGTCTCGACGCCTTCATCGCCGATGATGACGGCCGACTGAAATCCATCCTCGCCTCGCCGCGAAAATGTGAGCCCATCGAAATAGGCCGTCGTTCCTTCAATCGCGACCAGACGAAAAGCGACGGACTGGGTCTTTTCCTCCCAGCCGGTCATGTCCGGATTGAAGTGTTTGATGCGGAGGGTGAGCGAGCCATCCTCCTCGGCGATCGTGTAAAACTCGTAAAAGCGCGGCGCGCCTTCGCTGGTCAGCTGGCGGAACATGCCCATGATGTGGCCGCCCGCGGGTTCTACCATGATTTCCTCGGCGCAGCCGCCGAGCCCCTTCCAATCCAATGGCCGGAAAGGAATCCCACATCATCGATTTTCGCAGACGGCGAAGCGCTATCGCCGAGAGACCGCACGTCGGGTGAGGCCTCGTCCGCATGCGCAGCAACCGACCCTGACAGCAGAACCGCGCCAATGACCGCTACTTTTTGCATGATTGCCCTCTTTTACTGCGCCGCAGCGCTTCTTGCGCGCCGATTCCCTTATCCGGAAACGGGCAATGAGACTGGACCTCAAATAACGACGGCGCCAAGCCCGGCCGAAAAGTGCGATTTGGGTCAAGGGCTTGCAAAATATGGAAATCGAGGCACTGTGCCGCGGCGGATCGGCGGTGTCGGCGGGGATGGGCCGGGCTGGTTTCGCGTTCGGTCCAATAAGAGTCGCATGACCGCGGCGAGCGGGAGGGATTAAGAGCAATGACTTCTGAAACGACAAAACCTGTCGTCGAGACGCGCCCTGCATTTGCGAGCGGATTCATTCGCCGCAAGTCCATTGAGCAAATGCAACAGGAGTTTGAAGGCGGTGAGCTCAAACGCTCGCTTGGCGCGTTGAACCTCATTCTGCTGGGCATCGGTTGCATCATCGGCACCGGCATTTTCGTCCTGACCGGAACCGCCGCCGCCAACTGGGCCGGCCCCGGGATCATGATCTCGTTCGTCATCACCGGCACGCTCTGCGCCTTCGTCGCTCTCTGCTATGCGGAACTTGCATCCGTGCTGCCCGTTTCAGGCTCGGCCTATTCCTATTCCTACGCGTCGATGGGCGAGTTCGTCGCCTGGGTGATGGGCCTCCTGCTTGTCCTTGAATACGGCCTCGCCGCATCGACTGTGGCGGTCGGCTGGTCGGGTTACGTCGTCAGCTTCCTGCACGATCTTGGGATCGTCGTTCCGCCTGAACTCACTGCTTCGCCGGGCGCTGTGGTTGGCGCAATGGTCGACGGCGCCTTTGTTGCAAAATCGAATTTCGTCGGCGGCGTGACGCCGGTCGGCGCAACCGAAGTCGTCGCGTCATTCAATCTGCCCGCGCTCATCGGCATTCTTGCAGTGACGACGCTCCTTGTCATCGGCGTCAACGAATCCGCAACGGTCAACAACATCATCGTCGTTATCAAGGTTAGCGTCGTCGTCGCTTTCATCGTCATCGGCATGGCGTATGTGAACTTCGACAACTGGTCGCCGCTCATTCCGGCGCAGGTGACGGTCGACGCCTCCGGCGCCGTCGTCGCCACCGCTGAAGGCGGGGCCGGCTTCCTGACGCAGCTTAAGGACGCCTTCATCGACATTATCCGCGGCGACAATACGCACCGCTACGGCATCGGCGGCGTCATTCACGGCGCTGCGGTGATCTTCTTCGCCTATATCGGCTTTGAAGCGGTTTCGACCGCCGGCGCTGAGTCGAAGAACCCCTCGCGCGACATGCCGATCGGCATCCTCGGATCGCTGATCATCTGCACGATCCTTTATATCCTGACATCCGGCGTCCTCGTCGGCATCGTGCCCTACGCGCAGCTCAACAACCCGGCGCCGATTGCGCTCGCCGTCGACGCGATCGGGCTCTCCTGGTTCGCCAAGGTCGTGAAGATCGGGGCGATCGCCGGCCTCTCATCCGTCATGCTGGTGCTCTGTTACGGCCAAACGCGCATTTTCTACTCGATGGCGCGCGACGGCCTCTTGCCTGGCTTCTTCTCGACCGTGCACAAATCCTTCAAGACGCCATGGATCAACACGATGATCGTCGGAGTCCTTGCCGGCTCCGGCGCCTCGTTCCTGTCGCTCGACTCGCTTGCCGACCTCACCAATGTGGGCACGCTCGCCGCGTTCATGATCGTCTGCATGACCGTGCTTTATCTGCGCTTTGCCCATCCGAAACTGAAGCGGCCGTTCAAGGCGCCGCTAGGACCGGTCACTCCAGTCCTCGGCGCGCTGATGTGCCTGATCCTCCTGATGTCGCTGATGACCAATCCGGTGACGCGGAATTTCTTCATTCCGTACATCGTTTTCGGCGCGCTCGCGTATTTCCTCTACGGATTCTGGTTCTCGAAGCTCGGTAAGGCGAACGGCAAGAAAGCCTAGCCCTTCGGCTCAAAGCGTCGGGCGACGATGAGAACGATCGCCGCCCACGCCGCGCCGAAGGATAGCCCGCCGATCACGTCCGTCGGATAATGAACGCCCAGATAAACGCGGCTCGCGCCGACGAGAAGCGCCAGCGTCACGGCGACGAAATAGATGTAGTTGCGAACGATGCGTTGCTTCGTTTCGCGCGCGATGAGCGCCGCAAGCGTCAGGTACATCGCCGCCGCGCTCGTCGAGTGCCCGCTCGGGAAAGACGCGGTTGACGCCTCGACGAGATGCGGCACGACATCAGGGCGTGTGCGGCCGAACAGCTCCTTCAGGTTCTGCGCAAGCAGCGTCTCGCCGATGACCGCGGCGAGAAGGAGCGCAATGACGCCCCAATGCCGCTTCATCGCAAAATAGCCGACGAGGACGAGCGTCAGCGTCGTCAGCACCGGCGTTCCGGCAAGCGTAGTCAGATCGCGCGCTGCGGGCGAAAGCCAGGCCGGGCCGATAGGGACGCCGAGATCGTCCGCGCGCCGGAGTAAGAGCAGCGCTTCGCGGTCGAAGGCGAGCGGCTCCCCGCGCATCGCGAGACTTGCCATGAACGCGAACAAAATCAGTCCGCCGCTCGCAGCGGCAAGGACCAACAACGAATGAGGCGCTCTTGGCTTTTCGCGCATCGATTATTGACCCGCGATCATCCGCATCGCCTGCCCGGACACCCAGCCGCCGAATGTTCCAATGACATATCCGAGAACGGCGAGCAGCACGCCGACCGGGGCAAGGCTTGGATGAAATGCGGCGGCCACAACCGGCGCTGAGGCTGCGCCGCCGATATTCGCCTGGCTGCCGACCGCGAGAAAGAAACTCGGCGCGCGTATGAGTTTTGCGACAAGGATCATGAGGCCCGCATGGATCGA
>JBMOOR010000296.1:0-5200 GCA_049324555.1 Pseudomonadota bacterium
GCGTCCTCCCCCTTGCGCTTCACATTGATGGTCGCCGGCCTCACGCTCGTCGCCTTTGCAGGCATCGGATTCTACGATGTCGAGTGGGCGGCGGGCCTCGTTTTCGGCGCGTTCTTCGCTGCAAGCGTCATCCTCGGCGCGCGCCGGGCGCGGAGAAGTCTCGCGAACGGGCGCCCCACCAGCGTTCGTTAATGTTTAATTAACCAATAAAAACAACGGGTTAAATTATAGAAAGGCCGCTAACGCCTCATTTCTGCCGCATTGGGGCGCCATGGTCATCACCAGCTTCATTGAGCCTCACTGACGCTTCCTGCACCCAGAACCGCCCGGTCTTGCGCCCCCGCACCCCCAAAGACCGGGCGGTTTCCTTTTCAGCCCCGCAATAACCCGAATTCGACAGCCTTTTTGTTGCGCGCGTCCGGCGCATCAAGTTAGGCAATCGGGATGCCTCCCGTCCGCATCGCGCCGTCGATCCTGTCCGCCGATTTCTCGCGTCTCGGCGAGGAGATCGCTGCAATCGCAGCTGCGGGGGCGGACTTCATCCATGTCGATGTCATGGACGGTCACTTCGTGCCGAACCTGACGATCGGCCCGATGGTGGTGAGGGCCGTGCGCAAGGCGACGACGCTTCCCTTCGATGTGCACCTCATGATCTCGCCGGTTGACCCCTATATCGATGACTTCGCGAAGGCGGGCGCCGATATCCTCACCGTTCACCCGGAAGCGGGCCCGCATCTTCACCGCACGCTGCAGGCGATCCGCGCGGCGGGAGCAAAGCCGGGCGTCGCGCTCAACCCCGCAACGCCAGTCTCCGCGCTTGAGCCCGTTCTCGGCGACGTCGAACTCGTGCTCGTCATGAGTGTCAATCCGGGTTTCGGCGGCCAGGCTTTCATCCGCTCGCAACTGAAGAAGATTGAAATCATCCGCAAACTGATCGACGCTTCGGGCCGCGAGATCATGCTGGAGGTCGATGGAGGCGTGAATGCGGAGACGGCGAGAGACGCCGTCGCCGCCGGCGCAGATGTTCTGGTCGCTGGCTCTGCTGTGTTTTGCGGCGATCAAAAGGCTTACGCGGCGAATATCGCCGCGTTGAAAGGCGTGAATTAGACGTGGCGTCTTCCTTGCGCAAAAGAGCGGATCGGGAACTCGCCGCCGGCGTTGTCGAGCGCGTGCAGCGCGCATGGGGCGAAAGCCCGTTCTATCAGGCGCAATTGAACGGTCCGGCGCCGGACCGGCTGGCGCTGAAGCCCATCGATCCTTACGGCGCCGACCTTGCTCTTGGCGAAGCGGTCATCAGCGGAAAGCTCGCCATCGGCGCGCAGTCTGTCGATTGCGAAGGCGAAGTCGAGCGATTGTGGCGGCTCGCGGGCCGCAGCGGGCCGCTCCATGACTTTCTGCATCGCTTCGTCTGGCTGCGCCACCTTGCAGCGATCGGCGCGCGCGGGCGCGAGCCTGCGCTCCGTCTCGCAACGGCGTGGTTCGACGGTCATGAAAAATGGTCGCCCGACAGCTGGGAGCCTTATACGACAGGCGAGCGGCTCATCCACCTTTGCTGCCACGGCCAGGTTGTCATCGCGCGCGGCGACGCATTATGGCGAAGCCGCGTCCTGACCTCGATGGCGCGCCAGACGCGCCATCTCGCACACGCCGGGCATCGCGCCGCGGCGGCCCATGAAAGGCTGATGACAGCGATGGCGCTGACTGTTGCGGCGCTCGCCCTGCCCGGATGCGAGGCGGCGGCTGAAAAGGGCCTTGAGCTTTTGCGCCGGGAATTGCGGCTGCAGATCCGTCCCGACGGCGGCCATATCAGCCGCAACCCCTCGCGCCAGCTTGAAATTGTCGTCCGTCTGCAGATGGTTCTGAAGGCGCTTGAGGCGCGGCGCATGCCGGCTCCCGGTTTTCTGCGCCACATCATCGGTCGAGCCGCCGCGCACGTGCAGCTCTTTCGCGCCGGCGACGGCCGCCTTGCGGTCTTCAACGGCGGCTATGAAGACGACGGCGCGGCGCTTGCGTCCGCGCTTGCCGCCATTGACGCGGAGGCGGAGCCGACGGGTTTTGCACGCCATTCCGGCTTTCAGCGTCTTGAAGCAGCGCGCAGCGTCCTCATCGCCGATGTCGGCGCGGCGCGCGGCGGCGCCTCAGCGAGCGGCTATCAGAGCAGCGCCTCTTTTCACTTTTCGTCGGGCCGCAGCCGCATCATCGTCAATTGCGGAGCCGGCTCGCACTTGCCGGGCAACTGGGCGCCAGCGCTTCGTCAGGCAGCCGCGCATTCAACCCTTTCGACCGAACCGCCGCAGGCAGGCGCTGCTCTTTTTCGAAGCGCCGTCATCACGCATCGGCGCGCGGAGGACATGCGCGGACAACTTCTCGAAATCGAGCGCGTCTTCGGCGAGGAAGCCGGTTTGATGCGGCACATCCGACGCTTCTATCTTGCGGCGCGCGGCGACGATTTCCGCGGCGAAGACCGGCTCGTCGGCGCGCCCGCGACGATCGCGGCGGGCTGGCGGCTCCGCTTTCATCTTCACCCGGGCGTCAAGGCATCACTCGCCCGCGACTGCAAATCGATCATCCTCGCTCCACCGAACAAGGAGGGGTGGCGCTTCAGGACGAATTGCAAACGTCTCGCAATCGAGCGGAGCGTCTATTGCGGCGCCGGCGGATTGCCGCAAGCGGCGGAACAGATCGTGATCGGCGGCGACGGCTTGGAAGACGGGTCCGGCGGGGATATGGTCGTGCGATGGAGTTTTCGCCGGATGGAGATCGCCTGACCGGCGACGGCGGAAACGCCAGAATTCGAGGGGGAGTTTTCAGTCCGGTCTTGTTCGGCCCGACGACGCTCGGGCGGCTTGGGCTGAAAATCCGCTCGGACTTTTTCGAGGGCGTTCATCGCCGGTCCGGTGTCGGTCGCCCTGAGCGGAGCGTTTCGTGGTGTTCCAGAATGTAATTTCGGCATTGAGAAGAACTGCGGGGCGCCGACCGCGCTCGCTGAGCGATTTCGACATATCGAACCTTCTTGATCGTCCGCAGCGTCGCATCGATCTGCGCGCCGCAAGCAAGCTCATCCACGGAAAGAGAGTGCTTATTACCGGCGCCGGCGGAACGATCGGTTCCGAACTCGCCCGCCAGACCGCGAACTTCGCGCCGGCCAAGCTTGCGCTCCTCGATAATTCCGAATTCAACCTCTATCAGATCGACATGGAGCTGCGCGAGGCGGGGTGGGGTGAGGCGCTCTATTCCTCGCTGACGGATGTCTGCAGGGTTGAACACCTCTCGCGCGTCTTCGATCTCATCAATCCCGAAATCGTCCTTCACGCAGCCGCCTACAAGCACGTGCCGATCGTCGAGCAGAATCGCTGCGCGGCCGCACTCGTCAACGTAATGGGCGCAAAGCTCGTCTTCGACGCGGCGACGCGCGTCAAGGCGGAAACGGTCGTCTTCATTTCGACCGACAAGGCGGTCAATCCGTCGAGCTTCATGGGCGCGACGAAGCGGATCGCCGAACTCTACGCGCAGGCGCTCGACGTCGCCCAGAGCGACACGCGTTTTGCGACCGTGCGCTTCGGCAATGTTTTCGGATCGACTGGATCGGTTGCGCCGCTCTTTGCGCGCCAGATCGCGAAAGGCGGGCCCGTCACCGTCACTCACCCCGAAATCAAGCGCTACTTCATGACGACGAAGGAGGCGGTGCAGCTTGTCCTTCAGGCGGCGAGCCTTGAAAGCGGCGAGAAATCGATCGTCACCCATGACGGGCGCATCTTCGTTCTCGACATGGGCGAGCCGGTGCTCATTCTTGACCTCGCCAAGCGGATGATCGAAGCGTCCGGTCTTGCGCCCGGCAAGGATATCGAAATCCGGTTCTCGGGCCTGCGCGCCGGCGAGAAGCTTTTCGAAGAGATCTTTCTCGACACGGACAAATTGATCCGCACAGGCGCCGACGGCGTGCTCCTCGCTTCGCCGGCGATGATCGATTTGCCGCTCCTGACGCCGCGGCTCACCGAAGTCCTCAAGGCGGCGCGAGACGGCGATCAGGCCTCGCTCGATGAGGCCGTCCATGCGCTGGTTCCGGAGTTTTCTCCTGCCCCCAACGAAGCGAAGGACGCGCGCCAGTCGAGCTCTAAGGAATAGGCTGGAGCGGGGTAGGGCCTGACGGCGGCGAAAGAGGGCTGCGAGCCTTGTCGCAGTCGCCGTCGTTCGATAAACCACGCGCGAAATTCTCCGGAGCTTGCTTATGACGTCCGTGACGCCGGTCCGGCGCGCTCTTCTTTCCGTTTCCGACAAAACGGGGCTTGAAGCATTTGCGAGGCGTCTTGCCGCGAAGGGCGTCGAACTCGTTTCGACCGGCGGGACGGCGGCGGCGCTGCGCGCCGCGGGATTTTCCGTCCGCGACGTGTCGGAGCTGACGGGCTTTCCCGAAATGATGGACGGGCGCGTGAAGACGCTGCACCCGAACGTCCATGGCGGACTCCTCGCGATCCGCGACAATCCGGAGCATGTCGCCGCGATGAAGGCGCATTCGATCGCGGCGATCGATCTTCTCATCGTCAATCTCTATCCGTTCGAGAAGACGCTTGCCGCCGGCGGCGATTACGAGACTTGCGTTGAAAACATCGATATCGGCGGCCCGGCGATGATCCGCGCGGCGGCGAAGAACCACGGCGGCGTGGGCGTCGTCGTCGATCCCGAAGACTATGATGCGGTCGCATCCGAAATCGAAACGAAAGGCGGCCTCACGCTCGAAACGAAAAAGCGCCTCGCCGCCGGCGCCTATGCGCGGACGGCCGCCTATGACGCCGCGATTTCAACGTGGTTCGCGGGCGAAATCGGCGATACGTTCCCAAAGCGCTATGCGATCGCGGGCGCGCGCGTGCAGACCTTGCGCTACGGCGAGAACCCACACCAGGAGGCGGCGTTCTACGCGAGCGGCAAACGCCGCTTCGGCGTCGCGACGGCGCGCCAGCTTCAGGGTAAGGAGCTTTCCTACAATAATCTCAACGACACCGACGCCGCCTATGAATTGATCGCGGAGCTTGGGATGGAAAAGCCGGCGGTCGCCATCATCAAGCACGCAAATCCCTGCGGCGTCGCGGCGGCGGCGACAATGAGCGAGGCTTACGATCTGGCGCTTCGCTGCGACCCCGTTTCGGCTTTCGGCGGCATCATCGCCTTGAACCGCAAGCTCGACCGCGCGACGGCGGAAAGG
>JBMOOR010000297.1:0-5180 GCA_049324555.1 Pseudomonadota bacterium
CGCAATCTCCTTCGGCGGCGCTCGCGACGATATCGGGGCGGCGGTGCGCCCGATCGCCGGCGGCGACATTCTCGTGGGCGGTTATAGCGACGGCCTTTGCGACGGCGGCGTCGACGGCTTTGTCGCCCGCCTCTCTGGCGCAAGCATGAAGAAAAATCCCGCCCTCAAAATCGTCAAGGTCAAATAGGGCGGTGCGGGCTTAGTTGATCGCCCTTGCGTCGCGAGCGGCTTTCGATGCCGCGCGCTCATAGGTCTCGATGAAAAGGTGGCGCTGCGCGTGGCTGCCGCCGACACGTTCAAGGCGCGGAAGGGCGCGCGCGAATCCTTCGGCGGCGGCGGCGTAGTCGCCGCCGGCGAATGCGCGAACGGCCTCGGCGGCGGGCACGCCTGTCTCGCGCCAGAACTCCTTGTACGGATCTATTGCCCCTTCGGCGTGGCGCTTCAGTGAGGTGAGGAACGCGTCCGCTTCGCCGGTCTCGCCTGCGCGCGCAAGGGCGTAAAGATAGTGAAGGTCGTGGAAGGGAAGGATGTGCTCGCCCGCGCGGCGGCGAACCTGGTCAAGGACAGGCGCCCAGCGCGCGCCGACGTCAAGCCCTCGCATTTCAAGGCGCCAGAGCATCGAGACAGCGCCGATCTGCTCTTGCGGGAATTCCGGCCACGCCCCCCAGAGCCGCTTGTCGAAGATTTCGAGCGCTTCTTCAGGGCGCCCGAGCGAAATCCGGAATAGCGCCGCATGCCACCAGTTATGGTCGCGGATGAAAACGCCCTTTTTGTCCCATGTATGTGCGCAGTGGTCGAGCCAGCGCGCGCCTTCCCTGGCGCGCCCTTGCGTTTCCATCACATGCGCGACCGCATGATGCGCCCAGGCGTCATCGATCGCGATCTCGCTCGCGCGAAGCCCTTCCTCTTCGGCCTCGTCGAGCCGATGATTTTGCTCAAGCGCGAAGGCGATCATGCCATGCGCGTAGGGTTCTTCCTCGAAAACGATCCGCGCGCGCTCGGCAAAGCGCAGCAGCGCCTCGCGATCGCCAAGATTGAAGGCGTGATACTGGCCCCATTTGACGGCGCAGATATCAGCCGGCCATCTGACTGTCAGTTCTTCAAGCGCCGTGAGCGCACGCCAATAGTCGCGAGCGGCCCATGCCTCGACCGCGGCTGCGAAGAGCCGTTCGCGGTCGGTGGCGACGCTTTCAGCGAGGCGCATGCGGGCGAGATAGGGTTCGGCATGCGCCCACCCTTCCGCGCCCTCAAAGGCGAGGTGGAGCGCCGCCGCATGAGCGTTTAGGAGCGCTGAATCCGGCGCGGCGTCTGCGACGGCGAAAAGCTCGCGGAGTTTAGAGCCGTAGGAAAGGAATTCGCGGACATAGGCGTCATAGCCCGCCGCCCCGGAGGCGCAGGCGTTTGAGATCGGCAGTCCGGACTGGTCGGCGCATTTCATGGCGGAGCATTGAACACGATGCGGCGAGCATCGCCAGCGGCTTTCTCGTCACAGGCGGTCACATTCGCGCAAACGAAAACCCCCGCCTTCGGGGCGGGGGTTCAGGGCCGCAATATCGGCGGGCGCTATTCGTTCCGCATGATCCCGAGGATGTTGAGGATGTGCACGAACAGCGTGACGAACGAGCCGTAAAGGGCGAACGCGCCGAAGATCGAGGCGCGGTCATTCGCTTCGCCGCCTTCGCGATAGAGCTCCTTGATCATCTGCGTCTCATAGGCGGTGACGGCCGAGAAGACGAGAACGACCGCTGAGGATGTGATGAGGCTCATCAGCGTTGAGTGGAAGACAAGCGCGTTGAGAACGATGGCGATGAGAAGACCGACCGACGCCATGAACAGGAACGTCGCCATGCCCGAAAGGTCTTTCTTCGTCGTGTAGCCGTAAAGGCTCGTTGCGCCGAAAACCGACGCGGTGATGAAGAACGCCTTGTAGATTTCCTGAGCGGCGCCCGCTGCGTTAAAGGCGAAAAGCATCGGCGCGATCATCGCGCCCCATGCGGCGGCGTAGGCCCAGAAGAGGCCGTGAGCGGCAGTCTTCGAGCCGGAGAAGATGACCCGCGGCGCAAACCAGCCGATGCCGAGGATCGCCGCGAAAAGAACCCATTTCAGCGGCGTCGCGGCGATCGTTTGCACCATCGCGGGATTCGACGCGACGGCGAGCGAGACGAGGCCTGTGCCGGCGACGGCCATCGCCATATAATTGTAAACGCCAAGCATGTACTGGCGCAGGCCCTGGTCGATAACGCGGCCGTCCGTTCGCGCGACCGTGGCGCCGTAATTCCTGCGGGGATCGTTCATGAGAAGATCAGCCTTTCTTCGAAGGTTGCCGAAACCAAGAGTCAATATCAGGATTTCCGCCCATTTTTACAAGGGTTTCCCTTGTCGAATCGAGGGTTAAGCTAGATGGAACCGGGCGGCGAAAAAGCCGTCGATCCCCCCTTCCGCGGCAAGCATGGCGGGATGCGTTCTAAGATCGCCTTCGCGCGTAATCGCGGCGAGGCCGCCGATTTCCGCCGGGGCGACGGGAATGCGCGTCAAATGAGGGTGGCGGGCGAGAGCGGCGGCTGCCTGTTTTTCGCCCTCCTCCGGCTGCAGTGAGCAGGTGCAGTAAACAAGAACGCCGCCCGGCGCGAGCAACGTAACTGCCTTGTCAATCATCCTCGCCTGCACGGTGATGAGGGCGCTCATGTCCGCTTCGGTCTTCGACCACAGAATGTCTGGATGGCGGCGGATCGTTCCGGTCGCGGCGCACGGCGCATCGAGCAGAATTGCATGCGCCTGCCGCTCCGGCGACCAATCGAGGATATCCGCCCTGATGGTTTCGGCGCGAAGTCCCGTCCGCAGGAGGTTTTCTGCAACGAGTTTCAGCCGCGCGCCTTCGCTGTCGACGGCGATAACCTCCGCGCCGGCGGCGGCGAGCTGCATCGTCTTGCCGCCGGGCGCCGCGCAAAGATCGTAGACGAGCTTGCCGCTAACATCGCCGAGAAGGCGGGCGGGAAGGGCGGCGGCGGCGTCCTGCACCCACCAGCGGCCTTCCGAATAACCGGGAAGCGATGCGACTTTCGATCCTGCCGGCAAGCGCACAGAGCCAGTCGGCAAAAGGGCGCCCTTTGTTTCCTCGGCGATGCGGGGCGCGTCCGCGGCGTCGCGCGCAGTGAGATCAATCGCGGCTTCCTTCTGGTGCGCGCGCGCGATCGCTCTTGCAGTATCCGCCCCGAAATTCCGCTCCCAGCCGCGCCACATCCAGCCTGGCGTATCCGTCCGTTCAGGGAGCCTTGCGATGGCGTCGGATCCTGCGGCGGCGATCTTGCGGGCGACGGCGTTGACGAGGCCGGCATAGCCTGCGGTCTCGCGGAACTCCTGCGCGAGCGCGACAGCGGTGGAGACGACGGCGTGGTCCGGCGTTTTCAGGAAAAGACTTTGAACGGCTGCAAGGCGCAGCACGTCGGTTGCGCGCGCAGAACGCTTCGCAATCGGCCGATCGATGTAAAGACCGATCACGTGGTCGATGGTCCCGCGGCGCCTCAGGACTCCAGCCGCCAAGGCGTGAGCAAGACCCCGGTCCGGACCTTCAAGCGCATTGAATGAACGGCAGTCTTCGAGGGCCTGATCGAGCGTCCTTCCAGCTTCGACGAGCGTCAGGACGTCGAGCGCCGCCCGCCGCGGCGCAAGTCCGGGTGGAGGCGGCGGCGCCTTTTTAACGGGTTCCGCGGCTTTCCTTTTCGCGTCTTTGGGGCGCCGATCAGCCATCGCCGCGGCTTCAACCATGAGCGGGAGACAAAGTCACGCGGCATTTGCGCGAGTGCGGTTTCCGGGTAGGATGAGCGACCAACGGGCGATGGGGCGCCCGGTCCTGGCCAGCCGGCCAACAATCGAACGGTGGGGAATCCGATGTCGAAATCAATCTGTCGCCTCTCGCTCGGGCTTGCGATCCTCGCGCTGTCGGCGGGCGCCGCTAACGCCCAGACGCAGGAGCTTATCTCCAATCCGCGCGGCATGGTCGCGAATTTCGATCCCGTCAATCTGGGCCCGGTTCTGACCGAACTCGGCATCGTCTGGCAGGAGCGCAAGACGGTGGACGGGATGACATTCATTGCGGCCTCGATCGGCGCCTCGCTCAATTTCAATATCGTGCCGGCGGCATGCTTGGGGCCGAATTCAACGAACTGCGTCGGCGCTTACTTCCTTACGATGTTTTCCGGCGGCGCCAACCCGCAGTCAGTTTCAGCGTTCAACCAGAAATATTGGTTCACCAGCGCGGGAATCCAGTCTGATGGCAGCGGCGCATATCTTGGCCGATATGATATTGCGGATTACGGCATTCCGCGCGGCAACATTGCTTCCTCGATCGGGAGCTATTTCGCGCTCGCGCAGCGTTTTCGTGACGAAATCGCGGCAAAGACCGTCAGCGCCGACGGCTACGTCGATGACATGTCGGCGTCGATGCTCAATGTGCGCTCGGCCGAGGCGATTGGCATCGACGCGGCGGTCGAAGGCGACGGCTCGATGATCGCGATCCATCAGGCGAGCCTTGAGGCGACGCCTGAACTTGTCCGCAAGCTGATCAGCTCGGACAACGCGCCGCGCAACAAGATCACGAACGTCACTGAATAGAGAATCCGGATTGCTTCCCGACGAAACCCCGCCGCAGCCGGCGGGGTTTTTTTATGATCAGTTCACGCAGGAGCCCGCCGTCACGCAATACTGGACGGTTGACGAAAGGCGCGGCCAGCGCGTCGCGGTCGAGCGCATCGCTATCGCTCCGATGATTTTCTGCGAGATCGGCGAGGCATAGTCGTAGGAAGTCTCGGCGACGATGAGGGACGCCGCGTCGTCGAGAAGCGCGGCGTCTATGTCGCCTGCATAGACCGAACCGGCGGGATAGGGCGCCGCGCCTTCGGAATCGAGGCTCCAGCGGATCTTGACCTCATTTGTCGCGGCGTCGAGGGCGACACTTGCGATGCGGAAATCCACGTCGATGTCGCGTGTGTCGATGACGTCTTCCATGCCGACGAAGAGATCGTCGAGACTGCTCTTCGTAATCGAGGTTTCCTGCGCAACGAGATCGGCGAGCGTGTTCGACGCGAGGAGCACTTTCCGGTTAGCCGAATAGGCCGCCGATCCCTCGATGACGCCGAAGAAAAGCAGGATCATGATCGGCGCAATGAAGGCGAATTCAATTG
>JBMOOR010000298.1:0-5178 GCA_049324555.1 Pseudomonadota bacterium
TATTCGGGCACATCGGAAATGCAGCGCAATATCATTGCGAAGTGGCTTGGTCTTTCGTCGGCCGGCTGATCTTCATCAATTCGGCGACGCGGCTATCCGTTGTCATTTGTTCGAAAAGGCGGTCGGCGATCATCCGGTGCCCGATCGCGTTTGGGTGGTGATCCCATTCCGCGACCCAGAGCTTGCTCATGTCGACGCCCTCAAACATAGCCGAGATGTCGATGACGATGAAGCCGGCCTTCTCCGCCATCGCCACGAGTTTCATGCATTTCGCCTTCTCTTCGAGCGAATAGTCCATGACGGACGGAAGATAGGCCCAGATCGGCGCGACGCCGTTCGCGCGCGCAGTCTCGATCATCCGTTCGAAAACAAACGTCACGACTTCGTCCTCATGGGCGTATATCCGGCGGCGGATTTCCGCAGGTTTCATCGACGCCGTCGCGCCTGATTTCGCAACGATTTCCTCAAGTTCACGATAGGGAAGCGGGACCCGGCGTTCGACGGCCTCGGCAAGATGCCTGAGTTCGAAATCGTCAAAGTGACCGGTGTAGATGATGGCGTCCGGCTTGAAGGCGAGCGCTTTTTCCTCAAGAACCATGAGGCGCTGCACGGGCTTGTAGTCGGCGACGCCGAAATTGAGGATTTCGTAGCTGCCGTAGCCGGCCCCCTCATACTCCGCGTTGAGGCGGTCTTCGAGGAGGCTTTCGAAGATTTCTGGGTCAGCGACGCCGTATCCCATGGCCCGCGAGTCGCCAAGGAGCGCGATGCGGAAGGCGCCGGCGGGTTTCTCCATCGAATAATGTTTGTCGCGCATGCCCCAGCGGTTCGTCTGGAAAGGCGCGCCCTTGTAGATGATGCTCGCGGACGGGCGCAGCTCATACTGAAGGTAATTGTCAGTGTGCTGCGCGGCTTCCGTGTCGCGGATGTCGACCCAACCCGTCGGACGGCTCGAATAAAGCTGCCAGAGCTCGGTGTTGAAGCGGTTGACGTCCGTCAGTCCTTCATAATAGCCGCGCTCAAGCGCCGCCGCATCACGGGCGTTGAGTTTCGACGTGCCGATATCGAGGGCGAATTTCTGCACCGAAGCGCTGAACGGCGCGGTGACGATCGGAACCTGGAGAGCGATAATTGCGCCGGCGACTGCAAGTCTTGCCGCCGCTGGAGCGTAAAAGCCCTCTGCCGCTCGCTTTTGCAGTTTTGCGCGCGGCGCCTCGGATGCATGCGGTCCGACGCCGAACGTGACGCCGAGAGTGACCAGCAGAATGACCGCGGCGGCGCCGATGAAGGCGAGTGCGACGGCGATTTCGGCGAGGCTCGCGCCATCGGAGAGATTCGGCATCCCCGCAGACTGAAGCAGCGCGAACCATTCGCCAAAGCTCGCACTCGTCCACAGCGACCAGAGCGCGAAAATTGTCAGCATCGTCGCGCTCGTTCGCAGAATGAGCATGCCGCGATGATCGAGCAGACGCCGAGCCGGTGCGGCGGCGCGCGGCGCCGCAGCAAAGCGCATTTCATAAGCTGTCTGCGCAACGAGCATGACGGCGAGGAAGCCCCAGAAAAAGGCGTCTGGCCCGCTGAAGTGAACCGAGCCGCGGATCCAGAACCATTGATAGGCGTGCAGCGCCCAAGTCGCAAAGAAGACGATCAGCATCGAGATGAGGATCGCCGCGTTCTGTTCGACGCCGCGCCGCTTCAGCGCGACGAAGGACGGCGTGAACACCATCTTCTGCATATAGTCCTTCCAGAAGATGTTGATGCGCCGCCAGAAGTCGATGAAGCTGTTTGAGAAATAATAACGGGTATGCGTTTCGGGCAGGTTGAAGCCGAAGATGAGCAGCGTGCCGATGATGAGATGGAATAGCCCCGATACCTTCAGATAGAGGAAGAAATTCGTCGCGATGTAATAGAGGAGATCGAGAGGCCCAGCGACGGCGGCGGGGTCCATCAGGAGATAATAGCTGACAATGCGATAGAGCAGCAGATGAACGAGGCCGCGCAGCATCCAGGAAGCGCCGCGCTCGTAAATGCGGATGGCGTCCTCATTGTAGTAAGTGCGCCCGAAATTTGCGAAATCGACGACCGGGAAAAACGGAAACACCGTATTCGGAAGCATGAAGAAATAGGCGAAGCGGTGAAGCCAGTCCTTCGGGCCCTTTCCATGCGCGATGTCGTAAAGATAAATCGACAGACGGAACATGAACATCGACGCAAGGATCGGCAGCACGGCGCCGGACCATTCCGCCTTGACCCAATCGAGCCTCACCGCGGCGAGGCCGGCCATCACCGCCAGAAGAAGCGCTATGCGCACCGACATCGGCGCCCTCAGATGGCAAATGCCGATAAGCACGCCCCCGATCGCCAAAAGGATGAGGCTGTTCGCGAGGTGAAAGACGCCGAAGAGGGCCGCGAGCGACAGCGCGAGAAAGAACGCCATTCGCACCTTTGCGGGAAGAAAATGATTCGCGATGAAGCCGCAAAACAGCAGGATTGTCAGGTATTGCGAGAAGCCGATGTTTTCAATGTCGTACGCATGAATCGCCGCAACGACGAGACCGATCTGCGCCGTGATCGTCGCAAACCGCATCATTTCGGCGAGCGATCGCTGACCTGTCGCCACGCTCACGGCCGCACCGATAAGCGTCGATGCGACGCCGACCGCAAGACCGACGAGCTGTTTGCCGCCGAAGCCCGGGCTGGAAAATCCGAGGAAGTCGGCGGCGAGCGATATCCCCATCGCAAGGCAGCCGGCGAGGACAAGGCACGCCGGCGCCAGGTCGCGAATTTGAATCCGTATTCGAGTTACGGCGCGGGAGACTCGTTCGCCCGGCGCCAGCTCAGTTTTTGACACAATGCCCCGCCCGCATCGTTTTCATTGTCCCTGGCAAGCGGTTCAACTAAGCGCCGCCCGCCGCCGATCTCAGTCGGCCGGATCCCCTTACCGATATTCGCAAGGCGTCTCCAGCCGGCACGATTGATGTGCGGTTGTGCCATTCCCATGCCAGTTCGCGCAGTTGGAGCATTTTTTTAACCGTATGCAGACTATGACTTGCGGGGCATAACGGAACGGCTGCAATCGGGATCCCGAATCGTTAACGAACGCCTCGGCAAATCGGAGCAAGTGAAATGAGCCAAGCAGCGATCAAGGAATGCCTTCGAGGCTTCGTTCTCGAGCAGTTCCTGCCGGGGGAGAGCCCGGATGCGCTGACGGACGACGTCAGATTGATCAGCGACGGGATCATCGATTCGCTTGGGAGCCTGAAGCTTGTGGCCTTCGTCGAGGATAAGTTCGGCGCACGGATTGAAGCGCACGAAGTCGACGCCGATCACCTCGATCTCATCGACGACATCGTCAAGCTTGTCGCCGCGCGCAGCGTCTGACCCCGGTCGAGCCTCTTTGGATCCGTCCGCCTTCGTTCCTTCGGAACTTCGGCGCGACAGCCCTCGCCCTGCGGATTATCGAACTTAAGACTGGATTGCCGAGCCGTAGCCCCAAGCTCGCCGCTGAGGCGGCGAGCCAAGCATCAGGAAATGGGCGAAGGCTGCTGGTGGAGGGGGGTGGATTCGAACCACCGTACGCCGAAGCGGGCAGATTTACAGTCTGAATTTGCTCGTCTACGAGCGTCTTCTACAGTCCACGCTTCCGTGTAATTTCAATGCCTTATCGCAATTTATTTCCACAGCGGTCCAAGGAAATTTACTGCGAAACACTCCGCGGATGAACCAAAAATGAACCAAAAACCGGCTGTAGAATCGGTCAGATTTTGTATCTGGCAGGTTGATCGGCTGGATAGCCGCCAAGGTCAATGGGGCGCTGGAGACACGCCCATGCCGACGAGCACTTTGGCGGAAAGGCTCACATACGCCGCCCCCGCAGAGAGTGTCGGGCGAAAACGTGGCGACGATGGAGCGCCGCTCTTGTATTCTTGGCGTGCAAAAATCGGGTATATGAGATCAGGCTAAATGAGCGCTGGTCCACCGCACAAGGCAGTTCAGCTTCAGCCGCCGAGATCTTGTTGGTCCGCGGACGCTCAGTATCGTTGACGAGCTGCCTGTGTCGCCAGTTCAAGCTTCCAACGTCGAATATCCATTTCGCGCCATCGCGATGCGTGACCGATCTTTACCGGTCGTGGAAAAGGCGCGGTTTCGAGCCGCATGCAACGATAAATCATCGCTTTGCATAGGCCCACCTCTTTGCAAACTTCGCCGATTCGCAGGAGGCGTCCAACTTCGTCGGTTGGCGAAGTAGATACTTGCGTGTACCTTGATGAATTTGCCTGACTAGTCACTTCCGGCTCCACACCAGTGCGCTGGTATCGACCCCATTCGGAAACAGCGCCGCGCGCAGCGGCGCGGCGAAGCTCGGATCATCGAGTTCGACGCGCAGGAACTCCTGGGGCTCCTCGCCCTTGGTCTTCGCCTTCCAGGCGGCGCCGAGCTCGCGTTCGCCGGCGACGATCTTGAAGTCCGGGGCCTTGTCATTGCCGTTCTTGTCGTTGGCGATGAAGGCGGCCTTGACGTTGATGGTCATGGTCCGGATGGTTCCGGCATAGCCGTCGTCCGTCTTCTTGAATGCGCCGATGATAGCCATGGCTTACTCCTTTTCACTGGCGGGTTGACGAAGGGTTTTGCGGGCGCGCCGGAAGGCCGCGTCGGAGTTCAGGAACCGCTCGATCATTAGACCTGCGAGTTCGCTCGCCGGGGTCTTCTTTCCGAATTCCGCGGCGTGGATGGCGGCGTAGTCGGCGAGCATGCCGTGAATGTCGGGCGGCAGCGACAGGGTGATCCTGACAGATTTGCGCTCAGGGACGGCGCCGATCTTGAGGCTCATCGCGCCGCCCTCCTCTCTTCATAGGGTCGCAGCACGAGGTCCTTGTGGACGATGACGCGTAAGGGCCAGCCCGGGCGCACCTTGATCGTCGGCTGGATGTCGAGGCTCTGCTGCACGATTTTCTGGCCGGACTGGTTGGCGGAACTTTGTGCGGACTCCCTCAGCGCGCGGACAAGATCGCTTTCGGATTCGCCGAACGACAATTCCGTACCGACGCCAAGCAGAGTCGAAAGAACGACGCCTTTCAAAATGCGGAAAGTGTGGAAGTCGACCTCATCCGTAAGACCCGAAAAGCCCGCGACATCGCTCGCCGGCATATTGTCGATCGTGATCGAGGCGCCGTCGGGATA
>JBMOOR010000299.1:0-5092 GCA_049324555.1 Pseudomonadota bacterium
GTTCGACGGCGCAGGGCTCGGCCTTGCAATCAGCAAGCGGATCATCGAGGCGATGGGCGGCCGGCTTTCTGTCCGCTCCACAAAAGGCGCAGGCTCGACGTTCCGGGCCGAAATCCCTCTTGACGCCGCGCCGATCGACGATGCTCCGTGTATGGAAGAAATGCCCGGCAAGCGCAGCGTCGCCGGCGCCGCCCTGACGTTGCGCGCGCTCATCGCCGACGACAACGAAGTCAACCGGCTGGTCGCCATGAACATGCTTGCGGAGCTCGGTGTCGACGTCGTCTTCGCGACGGACGGTCTTTCGGCCGTCGAGCGTTTCGAGGAGGGGGGCCTTGATTTCATTTGCATGGATATCTCCATGCCGCGCCTTGACGGCGTCAGCGCGACACGCGTCATCCGCGCGATCGAGCGGGACCGCAACCTGGAAAGGACGCCGATCATCGGCCTTTCAGCGCATGACCGCGCAGAAGAGTTCGACGGGCGCCGCAACGCCGGCATGGATGATTTCATCGCAAAGCCGGTCACGCTTGACGCGCTCCGGCGCGCGATCGAGGCGCATGTCGGCCGGAAAGAGCTGGCGCAGACGTCGGTGGAATAGCGGAGGCGGGCGTTTTTCGCCTATCTTCCGCGCATGCGGGGCTGGTTTGAGCGGGGGATGCCGGGCGGGCGCGTGCGCCTCAAACACGACGTCTATTTCATCCGTCATGGCGAGACCGATTGGAATGTCGAGCGGCGCTATCAAGGCCATTCGGACACGCCGCTGAACGATAGGGGGCGCACGCAGGCGGCGCGCAACGGCGCGGCGCTGGAAGGAGCGATCGCTAACGTCAAGGACGCCCATTTTTTCACGAGCCCGCTCGTCCGCGCCAGCGAAACGCTCGAAATTGCGCGCGAGGCGATGGGCCTGCCGAGGCGGCGCTATGCGATCGACGACCGCCTCATTGAAATCGATCTCGGAGAGTGGAACGGGCGCACCTATGACGAGATCGCCGCCGAAGACCCTGGCGTTCATGGGCGGCGCGAAAAGGAGAAATGGGATTTCGTCGTTCCGGGCGGCGAAAGCTATGCTGACGCGGCGATCCGCATCCGCGACTTCCTCACTGCGATCGACCGCCCCTCAATCATCGCCGGCCATGGCGCCTCGGGGCGCATTCTTCGCGGTTATCTTCTTGGGCTGAAGCCGAGCCGCACGCCGCACATTCCAGCGCCCCAGGACGTCGTGTTCAAAATTTCAAACGGTCGAGAGACGGCGATCTAAACCCCCTTGAGCAGATCGAGCGCCGCCCGATGCAGTTCAGGGCTCGCTGCTGCGATAACGCGGCCGCGGACGGCATCGCCGAGGGGGGCGCCTGTCCAATCCGAAATGACGCCGCCCGCGCCCTCAACGACCGGAACGAGCGCGGAGAAGTCATGACGCTTGAGGTTCGATTCAACGACGAGGTCGATCTCGCCGATCGCCAATAATCCGTAGGCGTAGGCGTCGAGCGAAAAGCGCGCGACTTGCGTCCTTGCGGCGAGGTCGGCGAAGGCGGCCGCCTCCTCGCCGGTGAAATAAGCTTCGCGGCGCGGATCGGTCGTTGAAAGGCGCGCGCGGTTAAGATCGGCGACGCCGCTCGTCCGGCAGACGCGCTCTTCCCCTCCGCGGCGATAGGTTGCGCGCCCCGGCAAGCCAAGCCAGCGTTCGTCCGTGAACGGTTGATCGATGATTCCGAGCGCCGGCCGGCCCGCCTTTTCGAGACCGATCAGCGTCGCCCAGGTCGCCGCGCCGCAGACAAAGGCTCTAGTCCCGTCGACCGGATCGATGACCCAGCGGAAATCAGCGTCGGCGCGTTCGGCTCCGAATTCCTCGCCAATGACGCCGTGATGCGGATAGACGGCCGCAATCATCCGCCGGAGCGTGCGTTCAGTTTCGCGGTCTGCGTCAGTGACAGGGTCGAACGAGATGCCGGCCTTGCTCTCGACGACGCCGCCGGCGCGAAAGCGCGGCAGGGTTTCAATGCGCGCGGCGTCGGCGAGACGTCCGGCGAAAACCGAGAATTCGGAGAGGAGATCGGCGTCGGCGGCCATGGCCGTTCGACCATGACGCCGCCCCGCGCGAAATTCAACACCAGTCTATTCGTAGCCCGACATCGCTTTGGCGAGATCGAGAAGGCGCCGGCGCGGCTCGTCGTTCATTGTGTAGAAAGCGCGAACGAGCGCGATCGTGTCCTTGTTCTGGAACACATCGATCGGGGCGTTGATTGCGTGGTCGCCGTTCGTTTCCTTGCCGTAGGCGCTGTCTTCAACGCCGTCGAAGAAATAGGAAATCGGAACATCGAGGGCTTTCGACAGCGTCCACAGGCGCGAGGCGGAGATGCGATTGGCGCCGCTCTCGTATTTCTGGATCTGCTGGAAGCGGATGCGGACGGCGTCCGCCAGCTTTTGTTGCGTCATGCCGAGCAGCCGGCGGCGCTGGCGCACGCGGTTGCCCACGTGCAGATCAATCGGATGGGCCATCGGCCATTCTCCCTGAACCATGCGCAAGGCCACGCCCTCGCGCCCCTGATGCGGGAGAAAGAGGCAAGCTCCATGCCGGATTGGGGAGCGCCCCGAAAAGGCCGGCTTCTCCGGATGGCGGGCCCAAACAGGGTCCGCCGCGCGCACTCTATTAAGGAATAGAATTTCCCGAAGGTCCTGAATCAGGACGCGCCGATGCGATTCCGGCTCAGTCGATCATCTTCGCGGAGCGGAGCCAGAAATCTTCATCAAACCCCGGCATTTCGAGATTGGCGATGAACTGGCGCGATGCGGCGTCCCAGGAGAAATTCTCCGCCCATTTCCGGCATGCTTGCGGATCGCGCTTCTCCCAGGCGTCAAGGCAGGCCTTCCCGAGATCCTCGTTCATCGCGCCGCAGCCTTCGGGCGCGCCTTTCAGGATCTCAAGCGGCCCCCTCACGGGATAAGCGGCGACGGGAACGCCGCAGGCGAGCGCCTCGACATTGACAAGACCGAACGTGTCGGTGCGCGAGGGGAAGACGAAGACGTCAGAGCCCTGATAATATTTCGTCAGCTCCTCGCCGAACTTGGGCCCGACGAAGACTGCGTTCTTGAACCGCTCTTCGAGTTCTTCCTTTTGCGGACCATCGCCGACGATGAGCTTCGTGCCCGGAAGATCGAGCTTTAAGAAATCCTCGATGCTCTTCTCGACGGCAAGCCGCCCGACATAAAGGAAGATCGGGCGCGGATAATGGTCGAGATGCATGCGGTCGCCGGGGACGAATTGTTTCAAATCGACCCCGCGCGCCCACAGCTTCATGTCGACAAAGCCGCGCTCCTTGAGTTCCTCCATCAAGCCCGGCGTCGCCACCATCATGGTCTCGCCGTCCTTATGGAAATCCTTCAGCACGGCGTAGCCCCAAGAAATCGGCACCGCCCAGCGCTCATGCGCGTATTCTGGAAAGCGGGTGTGAAAACTCGTCGTGAACGGATAGTCGCGCCGCTTGCAGAAGCGCCTGACGGCGCGGCCGATGGGGCCTTCGGTTGCAATATGAACGGCGTCGGGCTTGAAGTCGTTGATGATCTTGGCGACGCGCCGGTTCGGCAGAAGCGAGAGGCGGATTTCCGGGTAGGAGGGCAGCGGCACCGACTGGAATTCGTTCGGCGTAATGTAGCGCACATGATTGCCGAAACTGGTCAGGATGTCGCCGAGGGTTTCCAGCGTCCTGACGACGCCGTTAAGCTGCGGCTTCCAGGCGTCCGTCGCGATCACGATCTTGAGACCGGATTGCGTATTCGGCATGGTGAAGCGCTGTTTCGGGCGCGTCAGGCGGCCGACGCCGGAACTGATCCGCCTCAGGGCGCCTTTGCGCGGCGGCTCCGCCGACCCGCCTTGGCGGACGGATTGATCCTCGGATTTCAACCTCTTGCTCCTTCAGCGGGCGCCAAGGAGTAGTCGCTGCGCCAGCCGGTCGCAACTGCCGCCCGGGGCGCTTTAATTTCATATTGCATTGCAAAAATATTATTGCGTTGCAGCAGATTCCATGTAAACATCATCAACGCAACGCTTTGCGGCGTTGCTGCCCTTACGGGCGTTTCCTCCCAATAAACTTAGCCGCGGGCTCAACCCCGCGGCTTCTTTTTTTACGCAGCCGCAACAAAACCTCTCTACTCAGCAGCCTGCGCCGGACGCAGCGCCGCCGGCGAGACCCGCGCGAGTTCGGCGATCAGCTTCTCAAGATTCGCCCGGAGCCGGTCGAAGCCGACGGTGCGGGCGATGCGCCGCTCATCGAGGTAGAGCGCGCGGTTGATCTCGATCTGCAGCACATGAACGCCATCGCCCGGGCGGCCATAGGCGGATGCGACGTGCCCCCCGGCATAAGGCGCATTACGCGAGACGACATAGCCCGACGACTGCAGGATCTGTTCGACAAGGGCGGGCGCCGCCGGCGCGCAGGACGCGCCAAAGCGGTCCCCGAGCACAAAATCAATCGCCCGCTCGCCTTCCCGGAACGGGGCGCCTCCCGCCGAAGGCATCGAATGGCAGTCGATCACGACGGCGCAGCCGAATTTGGCGCGCGCGGCGGCGATCAGCTGCCCAAGCGCGCTGTGATAGGGATCGTAACAGGCCGCAAGACGGCGGCGCGCCTCGAAGAACTTGAGCTTCCGCTCATAAATATCCTGCCCGTCGGCGACGATGCGTGGAATGACGCCGAGACCCGCGCGCACGCGGTTTGAGCGCGTATCGGCATTCGCCGGCAGGGGGTCCGCAAACATCCGCTGGTCCAGCTCGTCGCGGCTGCGGTTGACGTCAACCCAGGCCCGCGGAAAGACTGCGCGCAACAACGGAGCGCCGAAGACGGGCGCTGATTCAAAGAGAAGGTCGACATAGCTGTCTTCCGACTGGCGGAGCGCATGCCGGTCGAGCCGGCTCATGCGGAGGAGTTCCGGCGGATAGCGGCGCCCCGAATGCGGCGAGGCGAAAATGAATGGCGTTGCAAGACGCGCCGGGGCCGCGATTTCAACCGCCGGGCGCCCTCCCGTCTCTCCATTATCGATATCGTCGTCGCTCGTCAGGGCCGCCCCGCTTATCGTTCGCCGCGGAATTCCGCAGGCC
>JBMOOR010000300.1:0-5074 GCA_049324555.1 Pseudomonadota bacterium
GATAACTAGGGGGATAAGTAGGGGGATAAGGTGGGGGATAACCCGGGGGACGGTTCGGAATTCCCCAACAAAATCAACGCGAAAATTTTTTTCGAAAAAAGAGGGTTAACGCGGCCGTTTCAGCGCCGCCGCACGCAGCCGCGGGTTGTCGATCCGTAGACGGATTACCTGCCGGCGGAGGGCGCGGAGCGCGCAATCCCGCCGGCGAGACGCTGCGCTTCGTCATGGGCGGCGTTGCGGACCTCCTCGGCGAGATCGCTGTCGGGCAAAGTTCGCGCGAGCACCATGCCGCCGACGCAAAGCGCGGCGAGAACGAGCGCCTTTTCCCTCGCGTCGGCGTCGCTCTCGGAAAGGCTCTGCTCGAACAGGCCGACCATCGCCGTCAGCAGCGTCTGATACGCGGCCTGAACATGCCGGTTGCTGCGCGCGACATCGGACGGAAGCGCGATCATCGGGCATTGGCCGTCGAGATCGCTGAGATGCTCGGGCGAGAGGTAGCCCGCGATCATCTGCGCCGCCATTTCCGGCGCCGGATTTTCGGGATCGACGCCCGCCGCCGCCCGCCACATGGCGCCGCGTCCCATCAAAAAACTCGCGACGGCGGCGGCGAAGAGCTCCTCCTTGCTCTCGAAGTGATTGTAAAATCCGCCGCGCGTCAGCTTCGCCTCCGCCATCACCATGTCGATGCTGACGTTTTCAAACCCGTGCCGGTTGAAGAGGATGCGCGCGCTCTCGACGATGCGGGCGCGCGTTCTTTGCTTGTGTTCGGGCGCGTAAGGCATCGGCGGTCTCCTCGTCCGGCTTTTTGATAGCAGGACCTCAAAAATGTTCTTGAACATATTTTGGCGAACACCACAAATTTGGACCCGATCACGCCGCCGGCGCGTTCGGCGCGCGGCGGGAACAGGAGTGCGCAGCATTGAAGAAGTTCATTTTTCTCACCTTTGGCTTTGAAAAGCCGACGCCCGAAATCATGCAGGCATGGGGGAAATGGTTCGAGGCGATCAAGGACAGCATCGTCGAGAAGGGGCATTTCCCGCGCGGGCGCGAATTATCGAAGCGCGGCGCCAGGGACCTGCCCCTCGGCGCGGACTCGATCACCGGCTATGTCATCGTCAAGGCGGATGATTTTGAGGCGGCCTCGAAGATGGCCGTGAGCAATCCCTATGTGGCGAGCATCAGGATTTACGAACTGATGGCCGGCTGAACCCACTCAGGTCTGCAGGAGAAAGAGCGAGTATGACCAAGATGCTGAAAGGCCGTTGCCTCTGCGGCGCGGTAGCCTATGAAGCCGCCGGCGAACCCATGATGACCGGGCATTGTCATTGCGTCGACTGCCGCAAGACGAGCGGAACCGGGCACGGAACCCATGTCGCGATGAGAGCGGAAGCGGCGCGCATCAAAGGCGCGTTGGCGTCCTATGCGCATCCCGCCGACAGCGGCAATATCGTCACGCGATATTTCTGCCCGGCATGCGGCGCGCCGATCCACTCGACGAACTCGGCGATGCCCGGCATGGTGTTCCTGCGCGCGTCGAGCCTTGACGATCCCGATCAGATAACGCCTCAAATGATCGTCTATCGGAGCCGGGCGCCGAAATGGGACGTGATGGATGAGGGCCTTCCCTCCTTCGCGGAAATGCCGGAAGGCGGACCGCCGCCGCGATGACGGAAATAGACGCTGCGGGGACTGGAACGCTTACCGTTGGAACAAGCAGATGAATTTTGACGGATTGCCGGCGGATTATTTCCGCTTCTTCAAGGAGCTTAGCGAGAACAATAATCGCGAATGGTTCGAGGACAACAAGCCGCGTTTCAAGGAAAGCGTGCAGGCGCCGCTCGCCCTCTTCGTCGAGGCGATGGGCCCCCGCCTCAAAAAAGTGTCGAAACATTTCGTCGCCGATCCGCGCCTCAACGGCGGGTCGATCTTCCGCATCTACAAGGACGTGCGCTTTTCAAAAGACAAGACGCCCTACAAGACGCATGGCGGCGTGCAGTTCCGCCATGCGCGCGGCAAGGATGCGCATGCGCCGGGCTTTTACGTCCACATCGGGCCGGGCGAGGTCTTTTTCGGCGGCGGCGTGTGGATGCCCCCGTCCGACGCGCTTCTCAAAATCCGCGAGGCCGTTCGCGACGACGGCGCCGCGTGGAAAAAGGCGACGGCGGGCGCGGCGTTCAAAAAGCGTTTCGGCGGCGTTCATGGCGACGCGCTCACGCGCCCGCCGCGCGGCTTTGACGCCGGCGACGCGAATATCGACGACATCAAGCGCAAGAGCTTCTTTGCTATGGAACAGGGCGCGGAAAAACGGACGCGCTCGGCGGCCTTTCCCGGCGACGTCGCCGCTGCGATGGCGGACGCAAGCCCGCTCATGCGGTTTCTCTGCAAGGCGCTCGACGCGCCGTTTTGAAGCAATTGAGGCGGCTGCGCGCCGCGAGAGATCCCGGATCAGCAATGCGGCGTTTCACGCCGCATTGCAGCCGCGATGACGCGGCGGAAGATCATTCGGAACCATCGTTCCCGATCCGGTCGAGCAGCGCTTCCGCCTTGCTGCGAAGATCGCGCATCAGCTTGATGTGCCGGTTGGTGTAGAGCCAATAATTCTTCGCCGCCGCGAGGAGACGCGCATCCGCGCCGAACGCGGTCGCCAGCGCCGCCGCCGGCGTTTCATCGACCGGCGAAATCCCCGCTGCCTGCTGCGCGTCAACGAGCCTGACGCGGCTGTCTTTGAGGCCGACTTCGAAATCGCGCGCATCGGCGGCCTTCGCGTAGTAACCTTGGATGTCGCGAAGGAGCGACGCATCGCGGATGAGCCCGATGCCGCCGGTGTTGATCATTGTTTCATAGGCGAGGCGGTTGCCTTCGAGCGTCGTCAGGATGAAGAGTGCGACGCCGGCTGAGCCGGAATCGCTTTCATTGAAGGGCGGCGCCGGTTGGACTTCAATGACGCCGCGCGCCGAATTGAACCCCTTCGGCAACTTCCCGCCTGTCGCCTTTTCAATCAGATAATTCATGGCGGCGATGCGCACGGTCGATATGCGAACAATCTCGTCGATCTCCGCGATGTCGCCGCGAAGGTCCTTGGCGAGCCCGGCGAGGTAGGTTTCCTCGCTCGCGCGGTCGCGCCGCGCCTCGTTCCAGTTGGCGACCTGAATGCCGATAAAGACGCCGACGACGACGATGACGAAGTCGATCGCGATCGCCGTCCATTCCTGCTTCCTGAAATGCGCGATGACGCGGCGGAGGATCATGGGCAGGACCTACAGAATTTCAATCCGGACGCCATGTCCGGGAACGGAGCGAAATTTCTCATCGCGCGTCCATAGCGGCGCATCGATCAGTTCGGCGAGTGCGAAGTACGCGGCGTCATAGGCGGTGAGATTTTCCTTCAACGCCCATATGCGCGCGTGGAGGAGGCGATGAGAATACCGTTCGATCGGCGCGTGACGGAAGATGTCGAGCGCCGCCTCCACGCGAAAGGCGGGCAAACGGTTGTCGCGTGCGAGGCGCCGCAGCGTCTGCAGAATTTCAAGATCAATGACTTCCGGCGCGACGAGGCCGCGCCCGGCATCATCGAGGCGTTTCTCGATCGACGCGGCGCGCGGCGTCACCAGAAACAGTTCGAGCGCCAGCGAGGCGTCGATAACGATCACCGGCTGTCGCGCTCGCGCCGGACCATTTTCGCGGTCGTTTCAGGCAGGGATATCGGCTCCAGCGCCCGCATCCGCCGCACCATATCGTCCCAGCTCGGCCGTTCGAGATCGGTATCGATCAGACGTTTGAGATAATCGCTCATGGAAAGCCCTTCCCGGCTCGCGCGGACTTTGAGCTTGCGGTGGGTGGCTTCCGGAATGCTGCGGATTTGCACATGCTTGTTCATGCTCATAACCTACTTTCATGTGTGAAACATGTCAAGGATAGAGTGCGACGACGATGACGAAGTCGATCGCGATCGCCGTCCATTCCTGCTTCCTGAAATGCGCGATGACGCGGCGGAGGATCATGGCTTGACTCCGAGCTCCGCCTGACGCGCATCGATCAGGCCGGCGATGCGCCTGTGCTCCTCCAGCACGCGCTTCACGTCGCGAAGGCGCGCCGACGTGAAGTAGGCGCGATAAAGAACAGCGTTCCTGAAAGGCGTCGTTTTCATCACCTCGGGCGTAACGGACGAGGGCTGAGCGTCGGGCAGCCAACCTATGGACGCGGGAGCGTCGCTGAGGTTCGGTTGACGAAATACGCCGGCCATATCGACGCCGGAAATGAGCAGCGGGTCGGAAAACAGATACGTGATCTGCGTTTCGTCTTCCTGCCGGCGCAACACTTCCGCGACGTCCGCGCTTAAGGATTGCAGCGCGGAAATCAGCGCCGGACTTCCGATCGAGCTCAGTCGCCCCGATCCCTTGAGAGCCTCGTACGTCACCTGCCTGATGTTCATGGTCGCAAGGTGAAAGAGACCGTGCGAGATGTAGCGGTCGCGGACTTGCGGATCGATCGTCGCCGCCGGATCGGCGCTAAAGGCGTAGAGCGCCGCTCTCGCCTCCTCTTGGCGCTTCATTTCCGCGGCAAGAGTTTCGAGCCTGCCGATCGAATAGACGATATCCTCTTCCATCGCGGCGAGATAACCGATTTCCGCCCGCCGCTCGATGCGCGCCTCGTTCCAGTTCGAAACCTGAAGACCGACGAAGACGCCGAGAACGACGATGACGAAATCGATGAAGATCGCCGTCCATTCCTGCTTCCTGAAATGCGCAATGACGCGGCGCAGGATCATGATGCGCTTCCTTGCGGCGGCGCGGACGCGCGCGCGGCGTGATGGAGCTGCGCCGGGCTCGGTTCAGGCGGCTCAACGGACTTGTCGAGAAAAACGCGGAACGCCGGCGCGAACGCCTCTTTCCTTATCGCCCACCAGTTTTGCACGCCCGGCTGATGGAAATAGACGTGGATGTGGTTCGACCACGGCGCCCAATCGTCTTCGTCGATCCGCTTCCTGTGAAATTGCAGATACATGTTTTCATAGTGCTTGAAGAGCGCGAAGATCGTCGCGAGAAATCGCATTCTGTCCGCGTCGTTCAAATCG
>JBMOOR010000301.1:0-5039 GCA_049324555.1 Pseudomonadota bacterium
ATGATGAGCCGATTGAATCCGATCCGCTGACCGCAAGCCGTGCGCGCTATCAGTTGGTTCTTCGCGGCGTTTCCTTGGGCGAAGCATCAAAGCGTATTCATATGACGAGGACGCCGACGATCGGGGCGCTCTATTACAAATCTGAAATGGTGAGGCGCAGTCCAGCAAATTGGTGCCGGATCGAGATCGTCGACATCCGCCCGAGAAACTGGACGCACGCGCTCATCCGGGGAAGCGGCCTCGATCGGATCGCCGGCGCCAAGATTGGATCAATCGTCGCCCGGCCCGCTCCCGTTGAAATCGTGCGCGTCCTCGCTGGTCCTTCTGAGGTCGATCCCGTAACCGGCGCGCCTTGCCGCAATCAGCCCAAAAAAGAAGAGCGCGGTCGCCTTTCGGCGCCGCGCTCCTGAATTCAGCGGGTTGATAATCTCAAGCGGCCGCGCTCGCGCGCGCCTTCTCCCGTTCCGCCTTGATTTCTTCGGCCTCGCCCTTTTCCGAAACGGTGAAGTCTTCGTGGTAGGAGCGCTCGACATTCACATTCCAGATGTCGTGCGTCTCGCCGAGAATGTTTCGCGCGGCGAGCATCGCCGTCAGCATCGAATGATCCTGGTTGTTGTAGCGATGCATGCCGTTGCGGCCGACGGTCTGGAAGTTCTCAAGCTCGAGGATCCAGTTCTGAACGATATCGAGCGCTTCGCGATATTCGCCGTCGTATACGGGATAGGCCTTTGGCTGACGTATGACCGTGCCGTCGACCACATTGGATTGCTTGGCGAGACCTAGGAATTCGAGCTCGCGAGCGGCCTGCTTGATCAGATCTTCATTCGAACTCGCCCACAGGCCGTCGCCCTCGTGGCAGAAATACTCCATGCCGATCGACGCTTTGCCGGCGTCCGGCACCATCTCAGGCGACCATGAGCGGAAATTCTGGATGCGGCCGACCATGACTTCCGGGCTGTGGATGTAAATCCAGTTGTCAGGGAACGGATCCGGGTGATCGAGAACGAGCGTTACGATTAGGAAGTCGCGGTATTTGAGGCGGTCGGCGGCGCGCACGACATGCGGCGGCGGGGGTGGGTCGAAGGCGCGGATGAGATCCTTGATCGCCATTGAGTTGACGAAGTGATCGGCTCGCAGGCGATAATTCCTCTGCCGGTCCCCCGAATAATCGGCGACTTCGATCGCTTCGACGCGATTGCCGTTTCTTAGCACGCGCGTCACCGCGTTCTGCATGCGGACTTCGCCCCCCTGCGCGCGCACCTTGTCGCGGAACCGTTCCCACATCTGGCCCGGACCGAGGCGGGGATACTCAAACTCTTCGATGAGGCTCGTCGTGTCATTGGCGCCCGTCAGCGCGTTAAGGACCGCCTTCGTCAGCGAAAGGTTCTTGATGCGCTGCGCCGCCCAATCCGCACGGATTTCAGTGCATGGAATGCCCCAGACCTTTTCGGTATAGGACTTGAAGAAGTGCTGGAAGAGCCGGCGCCCGAAGCGGTTTGTCACCCACTGTTCGAAGTTTTCCTCTTCGCGGAATGGGCTCACCTGCCACTTGAAATAGCTCAGCATGATCTGCATCGCTTCGACGGGCCCCATATTTGAGAGCGCGTTGAAGATTTTCAGCGGATAATCATAGTATTTGCCGCGGTAATAGATGCGACTCATGCGCGGGCGCAGAACGAAGTCCTCTCCGCCGACTTCATGCCATAGCGCCTCGACTTCCTTCACTTTGGTGAAGAAACGATGGCCGCCAATGTCAAACCGGAATCCCTTGTAGCTTTCCGTGCGGGCGATGCCGCCGACATCGCTCGATGCTTCGAACACGAGCGGCTTGTGCGCATTGCTGCGCTTCTGGAGCTCATAAGCCGCAGTCAGTCCGGCAGGCCCGCCGCCGATAACGGCGACAGAATCGCGTCCGGCATCCTCGACCGGCAGGATAGAAGCGGCGGCGGGTTGGTTCGTCATCTGCTTCCTGAACGGATTGACCGGCGCGGTGCGGTCGTTGGCGGCTGTTCCTTCGATGCGTGCGACAGTTGCGATTTTTTCGGGCGCGCCTGAAAGTTTCGCCAGAAACCAGTCGATGGTCCTATCGAGACCCTCGAGCAACGGCGTTGAGGGGAGCCAGTCAAGCTCCTTTTCCGCTTTGCTGATGTTAGGGCGGCGGATCTTCGGATCATCGGCCGGCAATTCCTTCATCACAATTTCGGAGGAAGATGCCGTGCGATCCTTAATTATTCTTGCAAGCTCAAGAACCGTGTGTTCGACTGGATTGCCAAGATTGACCGGTCCGATGCGTCCGCCCTCAGCGTTCATGAGCCGGGTCAGCCCGTCGATCATGTCGTCGATGTAGCAGAATGAGCGCGTCTGGCTGCCTGCGCCGTAAACGGTGATCGGCTTCAGCGTTAACGCCTGCGCAAGAAAATTCGGGATGCAGCGCCCATCTTCCGGGCTCATCCTTGGGCCGTAGGTGTTGAAAATGCGAGCGACGCGGATCTCGGCGCCGTGCTGGCGGTGGTAGTCATAAAAAAGCGTCTCGGCGGCGCGCTTGCCTTCATCATAACAGGCGCGCGGACCTGAACAGTTGACGAGGCCGACATATTCTTCAGGTTGCGGATGAATGTCGGGGTCGCCGTAGACTTCGCTCGTCGAGGCTTGCAAAACGCGCGCGCCGCGTCTGGCGGCGTACTCGAGAACGTTGATTGCGCCGATAATGCTTGTCTTCAAGGTGCCGATCGCGTCGCGCTGATATTGCGGCGGGGAGGCAGGACAGGCGAGATTGTAGATCTGGTCGAATTCGCCGTCGGGAAGCTTTTCGCGAACGTCGCCGAGAACAAATGTAAACCGCGGCGATTTCATCGCCTCGGCGAGATTGCTCTTGAATCCGGTGTCGAGATTGTCGAGGCAGGTGACGGTATGTCCCTGCGCGAGCAGCCGATCACAGAGGTGGGATCCGATGAAGCCCGCGCCGCCGGTGACCAAGATACGCAAATTGTTTTGCACTCGAACCCCCAGACTGATTCTTTCTAGAATGTAACCAATGCAATTCCTAGGCCGAATCAGCGCTCTTTTTCGCATGCGCACAAAAGTTCTACATGCGGTTCGCCGGTTAAGCCACCCTCTCCGGGGTTGCAAAATCGGCGCCGGCGTTCTCCCAAAAAGGGAATGCGGTCGGCCGAGACAGGGCAAGGCGCGGTTGCGGCGTCAGCGCCCGTATGGTCAAGGATCGAAGGAATCGGCTGGGCGAGATCATGACGGCGAAAAGCGGAGACTGGCGGTTTTGCGTCGCGCCGATGATGGACGGCACCGACCGGCATTGCCGTTATTTTCATCGCCTGCTGACCCGGCGCGCAAGGCTCTACACCGAGATGATCACAGCGGACGCGATCCTCAGAGGCGACCGGGAGAGGCTGCTCGGCTTCGATCCGGTCGAGCATGAGGTCGCCCTGCAACTTGGCGGGTCGGACCCAAGCAGTCTCGCCGAGGCGGCCCGGATCGGCGAGGCGTTCGGATATGACGAGATCAATCTTAATGTCGGCTGCCCGTCCGACCGGGTTCAATCAGGGACGTTCGGCGCTTGCCTGATGAAGGCGCCGATGCTCGTCGCCGAGTGCGTGGCGGCGATGCGCGAAAGGGCGGGCGTTCCTGTCACCGTCAAATGCCGGATCGGCGTCGATGATCAGGACCCCGTCGAGAGTCTCTTTGCTCTCGTCGACACGGTCGCCGCCGCCGGCTGTGAAGTCTTCATCGTCCACGCCCGCAAAGCCTGGCTTGAGGGGCTCAGCCCGAAGGAGAACCGCGAAGTCCCGCCGCTCGATTACGAACTCGTCCGCAGACTGAAAAGCGAACGCCCGGGCCTCGCCATCGTTCTCAACGGTGGGATCACGTCGATCGATGCGGCGGAAAGCTACCTCCAGGCGTTCGACGGCGTGATGCTCGGCCGCGCGGCCTATGGCGAGCCCGCCATCCTCGCAGAGGTCGATCCGAAGATTTTCGGCGAACGAACGTCAGCGCCAAAGATCGAGGACGTCGTCGCCGCGATGTCGTCCTATGTGAAACGGCAAGCGCGAGCGGGAACATCGCCGCATCACATCGTCAGGCACATGCTCGGCCTTTATCATGGACGCCATGGCGCGAGGACATGGCGGCGGATGCTGTCTGAGCAAGGCGCAGCGACGCCGCCCGATATTCTTGATCGCGCGCTCGATGCGATGATCGCAAGGGCGCCGGAGCTTGTCTGAGCTTTTCGACCCCGTCTACGTCGCCGCCGTCGTCGCGGCAGGGCTTGCGGCGGGGTTCGCGGGCGGGCTTTTCGGGATCGGCGGCGGCGTCGTCACGGTGCCGGCGCTTTATGCGCTCTTTCGCGCGAGCGGGGCGGGCGACGACGCGAGCCTTAAAACCGCAATTGGAACTTCGCTCGCTGTCATCGTCGTCACCTCAATCCGTTCGCTCGCCGAGCATCGCCGCGCCGGCGTCGTCGACGGCGAGGTGCTGAGAGCCTGGTCGCCCTGGATCGCGCTCGGCTCGGCGGCGGCGGGCTTTCTTTCGCGCCACATCCCGGTTGAGCTTCTCGCGTCCGTCTTCGCCGGCGGCGCCTTGTTCATCGCGGCGCAACGCCTCTTCGTCCGTAAACGGACAGAGAGGAAGTCGATGAACCTCTCGCACAGGGCGATCCATATTCCCGTCGGAATCGGCACAGGCCTTTTCTCCGGTCTGATGGGGCTCGGCGGCGGCGCCGTCGGCGTCCTTGTGATGCGCTGGGCGGGCCGCTCGATCCATCAGGCGGTCGCGACGGCGTCCGGTTTCGGCGTCGCCGTCGCGGTTCCGGGCGTCATCGGCTTCATCATTGCGGGGCTCGGCGTTCCGGGCAGGCCTACGGCCTCGCTCGGCTTCGTTGAAGGGCCCGCATTCCTCGCCATGGCGATCGCCGGCGGTTTTGCGGCGCCGATGGGGGCAAGGCTCGCCCACCGCGTCAAGGGCGATCTCCTTTCCAAACTCTTCGGTCTTTACATCGCGCTCGCCGCCGGGGCGCTGGTCGTCGACGT
>JBMOOR010000302.1:0-4996 GCA_049324555.1 Pseudomonadota bacterium
GACCCGGCGTCAGATAGCCATGCGCGGTCCATTTCAAATCAGGATCGGCCGGCGCGCCGCCATGCGTTGCGCAGGCGGCCGCACCGACGATCGACGCGAGCGCGATGAGGCGAACAAAGCGTTGCATAAGCGCCTCCATTACTCCCAGGCGGGCGATCCGACGCTATAATCGTGGCGAAGAAGGATCAATCTGATGGCGCAAAGAAGATTGGCGGCACCCAAGCCCATTTCGCAAATGCGAAACCGTTATCCGCATGCGCGCCGACCCAGATTTTGCCCGACGCTTTAAGTCGCCGGCCTCGATCTCGCTATTTGTGTCCATGATCGCGCTCCGAACCCGGAGATTTCTCGAACCAGATCAGGCTGATGAAGAACGCCTTCGCGCGCGGAAGCACGAGACCGGCCATGAGGACGCCAATCGCCGGCCAGACGACAATGGATACAAATTGCGGCCAGATGTCCGCAGACTCAATCGCGACCATGAACGGCACGAGGACGTGGCCGACGACGAGGATCGTCAGCCACGGCGCAGCATCGTCAGAGCGAATGTGCCCAAATCTTTCGCCGCATGAAGGGCAGAAGTCGACCTGTTTCAAATAGCCGCGTAACAGGCGCGCCTTTCCGCAATTTGGGCAATTGAGCCGCAAGGCGCGAGCGAGCGCCGTCATTCGCGACGGCGCGAAGCCGGAGCTCCGGCCGTCAGGCCCAATGGCGTCACTCATCAATCGCCCCTCAAAGCCGGTTCCAGATAGAGCGCCTGTAGCAGACGGCGAGCGGAGTTTGCGCAGGCATGGCGCGCGTCAGACTGTCGCCATTCGCCGCACAGTCAGCGAATCGAGCCGCGCGCAGCATGCGAAGCGATCATTCGGCGGCGGTCTTTGCAGCCTCGGCGCCTGCGAGAAATCCGCCCGACTGGCGCGCCCAAAAATCGGCGTAAAGCCCGCCGCGCGCGACGAGCGCGCCGTGCGATCCCTGTTCGACAATCCGACCACGATCGAGCACGACGAGCCGGTCAAGCTGCGCGATTGTCGAAAGGCGATGCGCGATAGCGATGACGGTCTTGCCCTTCATCAGATGGAAGAGATTTTCCTGAATCGCCGCCTCGACTTCGGAATCGAGCGCCGACGTCGCCTCGTCGAGAACGAGGATCGGCGCGTCCTTGAGGAACACGCGCGCTATTGCAATCCGCTGGCGCTGGCCGCCGGAGAGTTTGACGCCGCGTTCGCCGACATGCGCGTCAAACCCGGTGCGGCCGCGATTGTCTTCAAGCTGCTCGATGAAGGCGAGCGCATTCGCACGCCGCGCCGCCTCGCGGACCGCCTCTTCGCTCGCCCCCGGCCTTCCATAGGCGATGTTGTCGCGGATCGAACGATGGAGGAGCGAAGTGTCCTGCGTCACGACGCCGATCTGCGCGCGCAAGGAGTCCTGCGTCATCGTGCGAATGTCGCGCCCGTCGATCAGGATGCGTCCCTTCTCGACGTCGTAGAAGCGCAGCAGGAGATTCATCAGCGTCGTCTTGCCGGCGCCCGACCGCCCGACGAGTCCGACTTTCTCTCCCGGCGCAATCGACATCGAGAAATCGTCGATGACGCCGCCTTCCTTGCCGTAATGGAAGGAGGTGTTGTCGAAGCGGATGTCGCCGCGCGGCCGCTCGAGCGCGATTGCGTCCGGGACATCGACGACTTCGAGCCGGCGCGTCATCGTCTCCATGCCGTCATAGACCGTGCCGATGTTCTCGAAGAGTCCCGAAACTTCCCACATGATCCATTGCGACATGCCGTTAAGACGCAAGGCGAGCGCGATCGAGGCGGCGATCGCACCGACGGAAATGAGGCTATTGAGCCAGAGTGCGATTGCGAGCGACGCGGTGATAAAAACGGCGAGGCAATTGTTGAAATAGACGGAGGAATTGAACTGCGTCACGAGCCGCATCTGCGGGTGCACTGTCCCGAGGAAATGCTCCATGCTCTCGCGCGCATAGGCTTCTTCGCGGCCCGAATGGGCGAACAGCTTCACCGTGCCGATATTCGTGTAGCTGTCGACAATGCGCCCGGTCATCGCCGAGCGGGCGTCAGCCTGTTTTTCCGCGATATCTTTAAGACGCGGGATAAAATGCCAGACGAGCGACACATAGGCCGCGAGCCAGGCGAGGAGCGGCAAAGCAAGCCGCCAGTCGGCGCTCGCGACCATCGCGATCATGGTGATGAAATAGACGGCGACGTAAACGAAGACGTCGAGGAGTTTCATCACCGTCTCACGCACCGCGAGCGCGGTCTGCATCACCTTCGTCGCAACACGCCCGGCGAATTCGTCGGAGTAAAACGCCATCGACTGGCTGAGGAGCCGCCGGTGCATGCGCCAGCGCGCGCTCATCGGCAAGTTGCCGAGCAGGACCTGATGAATGATGACGGAGTGGAGGAACGAAGCGAGCGGCAGACCCACAAGGATGAGAGCGCCCATGCCGATAAGCCGCGCGCCCTCCCGCTCAAGGAAGCCCTCGCGATTTGCGGTCGCCAGCCAGTCGACGATCCGTCCAAGGAATGCAAAGAGGAAGACCTCGCCGATAGCGATCGTCACGGTCAGCGTCCCGAGTGCGGCGAGCCACCAGCGCGCATCCTTGACGAAATGCCAGCAGAAGCGGACGAGCCCCTTCGGCGGCGCGCCAAGGCGCGTCTCCGGATAGGGATCGAGGAGGCTCTCGAAAAAACGGAACATGGCCGGGGTTTGGCATGGCCCCGGCGCTCGCGCAAATTAGAAATAGCGCACCGCACAATAGCCCGCCTTTGCGAGTGCGCCGCTGCCGGCGTAAGCTTCATGCGTTCGGCGGGAGGGGCGAATGCGCAAGATCGGGGCGGCGCACTGGTTTTTGGCGGCGGCGATTGCTGCGCTGCCGGCGTGCGCCACAACAGCGGAGGATGCATCCGAGAGCGGCATTTTTTCATCGACCCTTGAGCGCTTCAAGAGCGAGGCCGAGTTCGGCCGCTACCTGACCAACCTCCAGAAGGCGCGACGGGTCGCCGGCGCCGTCGGCCCAGCAGACGGACATGTCCGCTACGCTACAGCCGAGACCGACGCCCCGGTCGAACCCTGCCTCGACATCGATTGTCCGCCTGAAGGCGAAGAACAGATCGTCGTCACCGGATCAAGAATTCCCGCATCGCCCTCGATCACCAACGTGCAAAAGCAGGGCGTCGATGAGGGCGACATCGTCAAACAGGTCGGACGATTCCTCATCGTCCTGCAGGACGGGCGCCTCTTTTCGATCAACATTGGCGAGAGCGCCGGCGGATTGACGCTTGCAGATCGCATCGACATTTATGCGAGCGCCGCCGACGACGCCTGGTATGACGAAATCGTCACCCATGACGATCTCATCGCCGTCGCCGGCTACAGTTACGACCGCGAAGCGTCCGAGATCACGGTTTTCCGCCTCGACAAACGCGGCCGCCTCACGAACGAGGGCAAGTTTTTCATCGCATCCGACGACTATTACGACACTGATAATTACGCGACGCGGCTCGTCGACGACAAACTGATCCTCTACACGCCGATCGATCTCTATTGGGCGGCGCGTAAAGGCGAGAAGGTGAAGTGGCCCGTCGTAACCCGGCAGCCGGGTGTCGAAAAGGATGACGAACGGAGGGATGAAGGCCGCGCGCTCTTCGGCGCAACGAATGTCTACAAGCCCGTGCAGCCGGCGCTCTGGCCCGTCATTCACGCAGTCTCGGTGTGTCCGCTTGGAGAGCGGAGCAGCGCCGCCCTTGTTTGTGAGACAAGCGCGATCATCGGCCCCTGGGGGCATGAATATTATGTATCGAACTCCGACGCTTATTTCTGGCTAAACGCGGACAGCTGGGAGACCAGGCGCTATCTCGATCAGGTCGGCGGCTGCGAGGCGCATTTGAAGATCGCCCCGGCCGCCAGTCTTGGCGGCGCCCTGTTTCGATTGCCTCACAGCGGCGCCCGCGCGGGCTTCATGCGCGTCAGCGGAAAGCCTCCCAATCAGTTCTCTCTCGATACATCGGATACGGAGTTTCGCGCGCTCTTGCGCGATGTCGGCGGCGGCGCCTGCGCCGATGGCGGCTTCGCGGCGGGAACCGCATATTTTCAGGCGCCCCTCTCGTCCCTTGGACGCAAAGGAGCGGCAGCCGGGGACGCAAACTACATCAAAGCGCCTGACATCGATGTGAACGCCGTTGAAAACCGCTTCACGGAGACGCATCTCGTTTACGGCGGCCGGACTGGTTACGGCGCCTATCCTCCCGACACGGAAGAAGGCGATCAATCCTCGCCGATCCATATCGTTCCGATCAGAGACCCGCACTTCATCGTCACGCTTGACGCCGCGCACAACATCATCCGGCTAGAGCGTGCGGGCGACTACGTGATTGCGACCGGCTATAGAAACGATAAGGGCCTTTCCGTCTCCGTCATCGACTTTCTCGGCGCTCCCCGCATTTCCGGTTCGGCGCTTCTCGATGGTCGGTATGAATCGGAAGGGCGGTCGCATGCGTTCAACAGCGCCATCGGTGAAGACGGCGCCGGCCTCATCGGCCTGCCGACGATGACGCGCGAACAGGACGCCGACGATTGGTGGTGGCGCAGCGATGCGTCTGATGTCAGCTTCCTTGCAATCAACCGGGAAGGCGGCGTCGCCGATCGGGGCGCCCTCCTCTCATCCGGGGCGGAAGCGACCAATGACTACAAATGCGACGTCTCTTGTGAGGATTGGTACGGCAACTCCCGGCCAATTTTTATCGACGGCCGCGTTTTCGCGCTGACCGGGGTCGAACTGATCGAGGGCGCGTCTGACGGCGGCGCCATCAAGGAAATTCGGCGCATCAACCTGACGGCTTCAGCGCCGGCGCGCTTGACCCGCCCCCGAGTGCGCAGCCGGTTTCTATGTAACAGCAAGACGGGCTGCGACGGAAGGCCGATCCGGCTGGAGCTTCCAAACCGCGCAGGCCGGATCGGCCGGCTGGAAGGTTTCCGGCGC
>JBMOOR010000303.1:0-4968 GCA_049324555.1 Pseudomonadota bacterium
AAGAGCGGCAGATCGCCGTCGAGCGCGAGGGTGCGCGCGCCCGCGCGCTCTGCGATCAGCCGATGCGGACTTTCATCCTCTTCCCATGTGAGGAGTTCGCCCGGAATCGATATGAGGCTTTCAACCTTCGAGCGCTCAAAGGCGGGCGCGATGTAATCGATGCGGTCCGCAGCGATGAGCGCGCCGAGAAATCGTTCGGAGGGATTCCAGACGACGCCCGTGAAATAGCGAAGGCTTGTCGTCGCGCCGAGAAGAACCGCCTCCGCGCCCGCCTTCTCCATCCTGAGGCGAAGCGCCTCGATCCGGCGGCGGCGTTCTTCAACGCCGATCGGCGGCGGCGCGATCACTGACATGGCGCGCTCCGTTATTCGCCCCTGAGCTTGCGGTCATAAGCGGCGACGAGCGTCATGTAGGGATTGACCTTGGTGAACAACGGATCATCGCCCGGCGCTGCGACATAGTTCTCGTACATCTCGAAATGAAGATGCGTCGTCGTCGGCACGCTTGTCCCATCCGACTTGAAGAAGTCATTCGAGATCTTGCCGATGCGGTCGCCCTTATGAACTTCCTCGCCTTCGCTGACGGCGAGTTCGCCCATGTTGAGATGCAGGTAGTTGTAGATTGTGCCGTCCGCCGTCTGGATCGTCACCCAATGCCGCCGCACGTCGATGACGCGGCCGTCTTCGACGGCGACCGCCCAATGCGTATTTTTGCTGCAGGTGTGAGGGCGGATATCGAGGCCTTCATGCCCGCCGCCGGGGCAGAGCGGCTGGTTGCGGTCGCGGTGTTCGCAGAACGTGTCCTGCCAGGGATAATTGTAATTGCTGGCGTCGCATTGCCCGCCATTCATGCCGTTGACGGATCCCATGCCGCCGCCATGCCGGTAAACCTGGCTGTTGAGATAAACGGGATCCTCAGTCGGAAAGAGGAGGGTCGGGCGATAGACGGTCTCGTCGATAAATCCCGGACCCGAGCTTGGAAGAAGCTCGCCGACAGGAATGTAGCTGAAGACGCGCCCATCGCCGTCCGTCAGGACTTCCGGCTCCTCGGGTGCGTCGGCCGGCTCATCGCCGTCATCATCGTCCGCAGGCGGTTCATCATCAGCGGGCGGAGCATCGCCCGCCGGCGGGCCGTCATCGACGGGCGGATTGTCGCCGGGAAGGGTCGGAACGCCGTTGTTCTTCACCCACCAATAGCCGGCGAGGAGAAGGGCGATGACGATGAGAAGAAGGAGCCAGCCGGCCGCATTGCCCCTCTGGGAAGATCGCGCGGCTTTCATCACTGGCCCCCCGCTTCCGGATTGAGCAGGCTGATGTTCGAAGCGAGCTTGACGATGAAATCATCATCGGCGCAGCGCGCATCGGCGGGATCGTCGCACATGATCGAAAGGACGTAGCCTGCGCCGAATTTCGGAAAGGTGAGATCGGTCGAGCTTTCGCTGCGCGTGACAAGGTAGGACGCATCCATGCTGGCGAGCGTCTTGCGCTCCTTGCGCATCGCCGCAAGGCGCGAGCGCGCGGATTTCAAGTCGCCGATGACGATCTTCTTCCTTGCGCCCGACATGCGCATCGACACGCTGTCCTCGACTTCCGCCGTCGCCGAATAGGAATCGCCGATGCTGTAGATTTTGAGGGTCTGCGCGATGCGCTCGCCTTCCGGGGCGAGCACGGGCAGCCTCGCAAGATTGACTTCGCGAACGACGACATTCTTGAAACGCTCGGCTGCGGCGGCGCGGATGCCGGGCGGACGTGCGACGACGGCGGTCGCGCTCTGCTGGGCGGCGACATCGCGGCGCGCGGAGATCGCAAGCTGCGTCTTCATGCCGATCCAGTCGATCTCGCCCTCGACGATTTCGCCGGCGGGCAGACCCGGCGGGGCGGCGTCAAGGCGCGGGCGCGTCAGCGCGCGCGCCGCAAGGGCCTCCTGCAATTTCGCGCCCGCTTCCGGATCGTTCGTTTGCGCTGCCGCAAAATATCCAGCCGCGCCGAGCGCAACGGCGCCGACGGCGGCGCCTATCGCAAATTTTCGCATGGTCACCCCGCTTTCCCCCGCCGCATCCCCAAAATGCGGCGAAATCAGTCTAACCGGGCGCTCCCGGCGCGTCTATCGCGCATCGAGCTTGAACTCGATGCGCCTGTTCTGCGCGAGCGAGGCGGCGGAATATCCTGTAACAAGCGGCCATTCCGAGCCCGAGCCCGTCGCCATCATTCGTTTCGCCGGCACGCCGCGGGTTTTGAGGTAATCGACGACCGAAATTGCGCGCTGCGCGGACAATTCAAGATTTGATTTGAACACGGCGGCGCAAGAAGGCCCCAGGGGCGCTGCGTCCGCGTGGCCGTCGACGCGCAAAATCCAGGGAACTTCCGCCGGAATGTCGTCCTGGATGTCGAGGAGAACATCCGCGAGCTTGTCGAGTTCGAGTTTGCCCGCCTCGCCGATCGTCGATGAACAGGACGCGAACAGGATGTCGCTTTCAAAGACGAAGCGGTCGCCGACGACCTTGATGTCCTTGCGGTCGCCAAGCGCGGCGCGCAGCGCTTCAAAAAAGCGGGATCTGACTTCCTGCAATTCCTGAACCTTGCGCGCGAGCGCCGCGTTAAGGCGCGTCGAGAGATTTTGAATCTGCGCTTCCTGCTCCTTGTCTTTCGCTTCCGCCGCGTCGAGCGCTTCTTGAAGGCTCGCAAGCTGCTTGCGCAACGCCGCAAGCTGCGCGTTCAAGGTTGCGATCTGCGATTTCTGATCCTCGCTCAGCGCCTTTTCGGCCTTGAGCTCCTCGGCCGACGCGGCGACGGCGGTTCCGAGCGCTGCGATTTGCGCGTCCTTTTCCGTGATCGTCGTCTCAAGCGCGAGGATTTGCGCCGCGAGCTTGTCCTTTTCCGCTTGCGCAAGCCCCAATTGCTCCGCGAGTTCGTTGATGCGCGCGGTCAGGCGCGCAAGCTCGCTATCCTTGCTCGCCAGCTCTTCCTTTACCGTGCTCAGCTTGGCGCCGAGATAGAATTGCGCGACGACGAAGATCGACAGCACGAACATCAGCACAAGGAGCAGCGTCGTCAGGCCGTCGACGAAGCCGGGCCAGATATTGTACTCGGACGAGCGCCGCCGCCGCGACATGGCTACTCCTTGCCGCCGCGGATGATCGATCTGTTGAGCGCGCGGATTTCGTCCTTGAGTTCGGCGATCTGTCCCGCCTGCGCCTTTATGAGCGCCTCGGTGTTTGTCGCCATCGCCGCTTCGAGAGAAGAAAAGGGAAGGCTGTCCTCGCTCATCGACGCCTTCGTTCCGCCGGCGCCGGCGCGGGTGTCGGTCATGCCCGACAGCCAGTCCTCGAGGTCGGTGTAAAAGCGGCCCTGCGCCTGGCTTGACTGCAGGTCGAGAAAGCCGACGACGAGCGATCCTGAAAGGCCGAAGAGCGAGGATGAAAAAGCGGTGCCCATGCCGGAGAGCGGCGCCTTGAGGTTGGTGATGAGCTGCGTGATCGCGTCTTCGGCCTCGCCGTCCGAGAGCCCAAGCCCGCTGATCGTGTTGACGACGCCGTTGACGGTCTGGATAAGGCCCCAGAATGTTCCAAGAAGGCCGAGGAAAACGAGGAGATGGCCGATATAGCGGCCCATCTCGCGCCCCTCATCCATCCGTGTGCCGATCGAATCGAGAATGGCGCGCGTTGATTCGGGCGAGAGGCGCCCGCCGCGTTCGTCCGCATCAAGAAGAAGCTTCACCATCGCGCTGATCAGCATCGGCGGGCGGGGAAGGCGCGCGCGTCGCGGATCGACGGTTTCGCGAAACGCCTCGACCCAGCGCACGGCCGGGGAAATGACGCCCGCCTGGCGAAGATTGTAGATGATCCCGATTGCAAGGACGCCAAGGATCAGGCCGTTGAGCGCCGGGTTGGCGTTGAACGCGTCGATGAGGATCGCCGAGGGCTCCGGGCTCAAAGGCGAGAGGTAATAGACGACCGCGCCCGCCGCGACGAGGAAGAGGAGCATGTTGAGGATGTAGCGGCCAGGCTCAACGAACTTCACCGCCCGTTCCAGAAGTCGCGCCATGCTTCGCCCCTCCTTCAACTCAAACCCGATGGCCTGAGCCTAAAGACTCGCTCGCCCTTCGGGAATGCGGCGCGGCCTGATTGCCCGGGCTTAGTCGCCTTCCGGCCACGCCGGGGCCCCGTAATGATAGCGCACAGCGTGCACTAGGCATTTTCTCGGCATTATTTCTGATACGTAACGATGAGTCGCAAAAAATGCGCTTTTTATGCGCAAGAGTTGCGCTTTTTTGTTGACGGCCGTCGCGAATATGACATTATGGTGACAATTCAATAACAGAGCGATGACACACAGTCATCGAAGCGTCACAAAGGAGACCATCAGATGGCTATCGTAAAAACCCTCGTTTCGCTTGCCGCGGGCGCCGGTTTCCTGTTCGCCGCGGCGCAGGCCGGCGATGCGGCGGGCCGTCCCGACGACTATTCGGTGCAAGCGGCGTCTTATGTCAAAGACAGGCTTGAAGACGCGAGGGGCGCGCGCATTCAGATTGTCAGCGAGCCCTATCAGGTCGAGGCCGACATCAACGGACATTCCGACCTCGTCGGTTGGGGCGTTGACGTTCGAGTCCGTTCGCGCCTGCCGGGCGGCGACTACGGCAATTACGTGCCCTACACCGTCGTCTTCGTGAACGGCGAGCCGGTCGCGCTCTGCGTCGATACGTCCGACCTGACACGCGTCTGAATTCAGCAGCGACGATCCGCGAAACGCCGCCCAATCGGGCGGCGTTTTCGTTTTGAGGGCGCCTTGCCGTTGCTCCGCGCAACGTTGTCATCGCGTCATCATCTTTCCTTCATCGGCCTTTCAATTTTTTCGAGCACTGACCGCGCCGGAAGCGGCGGGCGCTGCTCGTCTGAGAACCGAGGGGCCCCGGCGGCGTATTTCGCCGGGACGGGTGGGGGAGAAGTGGGGAGCGGACCGCTTGGGGGCG
>JBMOOR010000304.1:0-4952 GCA_049324555.1 Pseudomonadota bacterium
ATCGTGAAACTTCAAAGCGAAGGCAAGACGGTCAAGATCATCACGATCGGCCGCAAGGGCGCCGACCAGCTGAAGCGCATCTATGACGACCTCATTGTCTGGCGAACGAATTTCGTCGAGGTGAAACAGGTCGGCTTCACGCAGGCGCAGGAAATCGCGGCGAAGATATCGAGCATGTTCGACGCCGGCGAATTCGATGTCGCGACGCTCTTCTTCGGACAATTCAAATCCGTCGTCTCCCAGGTTCCGACCGCGCAGCAGATCATTCCGGCGAAGGCGCCGGAGGGCGTCGAGACGCCGGACCTTAAAGGCGCCGTCTATGACTGCGAGCCCGAAGAAGAGAGCATCCTGAAGGCGCTTTTGCCGCGCTATGTCGCCGTGCAGGTCTTCCGCGCGCTCCTTGAAAACGTCGCTTCGGAACAGGCGGCGTCAATGACGGCGATGGACAACGCGACGCGCAACGCCGGCGATATGATCGACGGGCTGACGCTCCAGTACAACCGCGCGCGTCAGGCGCAGATCACCAAGGAACTGATCGAAATCATCTCGGGCGCGGAGGCGCTTTAAGAACGGAGCTTGCCGCCATCCTTCGTGACGCGATGCTTTGCATCGCTCCTCAGGATGAAGCGCAATAGGAACCAGGACCAAACGCCCTTCATCCTGAGGAGCCGCCGGAGGCGGCGTCACGAAGGATGTGAAACGGGCTCGGAAATTTGGAAGGAAGAAGACATGGGTAAAGAAGGTCGCATCAGCCAGGTCATCGGCGCCGTTGTCGACGTCACATTCGACGATCACCTGCCGGCCATCCTGAATGCGCTTGAAACGATGAACGGCAAGAACCGCCTCATCCTCGAAGTTGCGCAACACCTCGGCCAGAACACGGTGAGGACGATCGCGATGGATACGTCCGAAGGCCTCGTCCGCGGCCAGAAAGTGACCGACACGGGCGCGGCGATTTCGGTGCCGGTCGGCGACGGGACGCTCGGGCGCATCATCAACGTCATCGGCGAACCGGTCGACGAGGCGGGGCCCGTCGAGCACACCGCGCGCCGCGCCATCCATCAGGACGCGCCGCCCTTCACCGAGCAGTCGACGGAATCTGAAATCCTCGTCACCGGCATCAAGGTCGTCGATCTTCTCTGTCCCTACGCCAAGGGCGGCAAGATCGGGCTTTTCGGCGGCGCGGGCGTCGGCAAGACGGTGCTCATCCAGGAGCTGATCAACAACATCGCGAAAGTGCATGGCGGCTATTCGGTCTTCGCCGGTGTTGGGGAGCGCACGCGCGAAGGCAATGACCTCTATCACGAGATGATCGAGTCCGGCGTCAACAAGGATCCAAAAAAGGCGGGTTCCGCCGCCGGCTCGAAATGCGCGCTCATTTTCGGCCAGATGAACGAGCCGCCGGGCGCGCGCGCGCGCGTCGGCCTTGCGGGCCTCACCGTCGCCGAGCATTTCCGCGATCAGGGCCAGGACGTTCTCTTCTTTGTCGACAACATTTTCCGCTTCACGCAAGCCGGGTCGGAAGTCTCGGCGCTCCTCGGCCGCATCCCGTCGGCGGTCGGCTATCAGCCGACGCTCGCGACCGACATGGGCCAGCTGCAGGAGCGCATCACGACGACGACCAAGGGCTCGATCACCTCGGTGCAGGCGATCTACGTTCCGGCCGACGACTTGACCGACCCGGCTCCGGCGACCTCGTTCTCGCACCTCGATGCGACGACCGTGCTCAACCGCTCGATCGCTGAAAAGGGCATCTATCCCGCCGTCGACCCGCTCGACTCGACCTCGCGCATCCTCGACCCGCGCATCGTCGGTGAGGAGCACTATCAGGTCGCGCGTTCGGTGCAGGGCATCCTTCAGCGCTACAAGGCGCTCCAGGACATCATCGCCATTCTCGGCATGGATGAACTTTCGGAAGACGACAAACTCGTCGTCGCGCGCGCCCGCAAGATCGAACGCTTCTTGTCGCAGCCCTTCGACGTCGCGCAGGTCTTCACCGGTTTCCCGGGCGTTCAGGTCCCGGTCGCCGACACGGTCCGTTCGTTCAAGGGGCTCGTCAACGGCGACTACGATCACCTGCCTGAGGCGGCGTTCTACATGGTCGGCACGATTGAGGATGCGATCGAAAAAGCCCAGCGCCTCGCGGCGGAAGCAGCTTAAGCGGAAGTCAGAAACCTGAAGTCTGAAATCTGAAGTCTGAAGTCTGAAGTCTGAAAGTTCAGGTTTCAAAATTCAGGCTTCAGGTTTCAGAATTCAGGTTTCAGAATTCAGGTTTCAGGTTTCAGAATTCAGGTTTCAGAATGGACAAACTTCACTTCACCCTCGTTTCGCCGGAGAAGGAACTGATCTCCGAGGATGTCGACATGGTCGAGGCCGCGGGCGTTGAAGGCGCTTTCGGCGTCCTGCCGAACCATGCGCCGTTCATGACGGTCCTGGCGCCGGGCGTCGTGAAGGTGAAGAGCGGCGCCGACGAACGCCGCATCTTCGTGCGCGGCGGTTTCGCCGAAGTGACGCCGCTTGGCCTCACGATCCTCGCCGAGGAGGCGATTCCTGTCTCCGACCTCTCGCGCGACATGATCGCCGAACGCATCAAATGGGCCGAGGAAGATCTCGCGGACGCCGACGCGGCGCTTGAAACAAAAATGGCCGCTGAGACGACGCTGGCGCGGATGAAGGAGCTTCAAAGCGCCCTCTAAGGCGTTCGCCCCATAGCCAGAATGCGGCGAGCGCCAGCGCCAGCAGGACCGGGGCGATGAGCGAGCTCTCCTTGGTGAGAAGGCCGAGGGAATAGAGCGGTCCGATCCACACGAGGCCCGCGAGAAGTTGCAGGTGCGCCGGCCAGAGACGATTGACGCGCGTGAGCATCAACAATCCCGCGCAGACGATCGGCCAGTCATAGACCCAGAGCGACGGCGAAGCGATTGCGCTCGCAAGCAGCGCAAGCCCGATCGCCAGGTCTTTCGGCTGTCGGCGCGCCGAGAAAAAAACAGCGGCGGCCGCAATGGCGACCGTTGCGATTTGCGCCGCCGCGCGCGCGCCCTTGTCGCCGTCAAGCTTGCCAACCGTTTCGGCGATGGTGATCCAGTCGCGGTGCAGCGTCCCCGCATGATCGCGAATGGCGCCGCCGGCGGCGGAATCGATAAAGGCCGCCCAGGGCGCCGCGCCCCAAAAGGCGACCGATAGCGCGGCAAAGAGCGCCGTGAACCCCGCCGCCGATCCGAAAGCGCGCCAATGGCCCGACGCGGCGAGGAAGACCGGCGCCATCAGCCCGTATTGCGGCTTGACTGTCAGCACGGCGAGGATGAAGCCCGCCGCAATCGGCCGCGTTGCGGCGAATCTGAGCGCGGCAAGCAGGCCGAGCGCGACCAAGGCCCCCGATTGCATGACCAACACCGATGCAAACGCCGCCGGCGACAAGACAAGCGCTGCAATCGTCAATGGCGGCGCGCCCGCCATGCGGGCGATCAAGAACAGCGAGAGCGCTGTAAGAGCGATCACGGCCGCCTTGACGGCTCCGTAGTCGGCGCCGCTGAGCGGCGCGACCAGAAAGAACGCATGCGGCGGATTGAGCCAGAGCATGCCTTGGTGGTGCGCTGCGAGCCCGTCGCGGAAACGATCAGCGACATAGGTTTCCGCCGCCCGCCCTTCGGCGAGCATGTCGCTCGTTCGAAAGAAGGCGACGAGATCTTCGGCGCTCGCTTCGGCGGCGGTTTGAGGAAGGCTGAAAATCTTCTCAGCGCGCTGATCAAACAGGTAAAGAACGAAGACAGCCGTCAGCAAGAGGATCGTCGAGAAGACCGGTCCGCCGACACTGCGGAATAACGGCCGAAGCGCGCCGAACGCGCGCGCGCCGTCATTATGCATTCGTGCGATTGACATCGGGTGAATTCGACTTTGCTCGGGGAAAATCTAGGTTTCCGGCCTTTAAGGCGGCGTTAATCCTTGGCGCGAAGGAGCCAGACCGATGCGGCGGCGAGGAAGGCGTCAAGAGCGAGCGGCGACGCCAGCCGCGAGAAGCCGTTCTCAGCAAATACCGGCGCGAGGGGCGCCATCCACGCGAGCGCAGCGGCGATCTGGACCGGAACCGGCCAATTCGGTCTTGCCGCCATGAAGGCGATGCCCGCCGCCGCGATAGGCCAGTCATAGATCCAGGCCGACGGCGCGGCGGCGAGCGATGCGAGGAGCGTCAAGGCGATGGCGTCCGCGCGCACAAGGCGCCTCGCAGCGATCCAGACGACTGCGCCGCACATCAACACGCCGGCCGCCTGCGACGCGATGCGCGCCGCGTCGCCGCCGCCGAATTTCGCCGCTGTTTGCGAGAAAGCGACGGTCCCTTCAAGCGTTTGCCGCGCGAATGGGGTGTGGACTGACGAAAGGGAATGGAAGAATGCGTCCCAGCTTTCGACGCCGAAAATCGCCGCGGACGCTGCAACGAGAACAATCGTCGAAATCGCCGCTGATATGATGACCCGCCATTGACCCGTCGCCGCGAAGAAGACGGGCGCCATGAGGCCGTATTGCGGCTTCATGGTCAGCAAAGCGAGCACAATCCCTGCGATAAGCGGCCGTTTCGGCGCCAGTGTCAGCCCGGCGGCGAGGCCGATCGCGATGAAAGGTCCAAACTGAAGCAGCAATGTTGAAATCAGCATGGCCGGCGAAGCGAGCGCAAGGACGAAAAGCGCCGGCGCCCGCAACTTCGCGATCATCATGATCGACAGCATCGAAAGAGCGCCAAGCGCAACCCAGGCTAATTTCGCAACGCCGTAGGGAAGCATCGCGATCGGCGCCATGATCAGAAATGCGTGCGGCGGGTTGAGCCAGAGAAGGCCCTTTTGATGGTCGGCGAGCGCAGCTCTGAATTGCGCCGGGTCATAGGCCGCCGCCGCTTCGCCCGCGATCGCCATTTCGCCCGCCCGATGAAAGGCGACAAGATCTTCGGCGACCGCCGCCTC
>JBMOOR010000305.1:0-1400 GCA_049324555.1 Pseudomonadota bacterium
CCGCGAGCGGCGGCTTTTGCCCCTGAACGAAAGCTGGTTAAGTTCTCCGATGCTCCGGAGAACCCCATGGCGCAACCGTCGAAAGCGGCTGAGCGGATATACATGCATCGGGTCATCGCCGGCGCAGGCCTCTTTGGTGCGATCTCGCAAGAGGACATCGAGGAACTCGTCCGCTGCGCGCGCAGCCTCGCCGTGCAGCGCGGAAAGCCGGTCGCGCCGCCGAAAGGCAAGGATGAGGAAATCTACGTCATCGAAAGCGGCGCAGCGGCTCTTCTCGATTTTGATTTCGACGCCGAAAAGCGGATTCTTGTCGCGCTGCTTGGACCCGGCGACGTCATCGGCTTCGTTCGCGCCGCGGAAGTCCTTGGCGGACGCCCGGCGGGCCACAACAGCGAGTGGCGCGCCCTATCAAACCTGACGCTGGTCGCCATTCCGCTAGCCGATTTTCTTCGCGTGCTCAGGCGTTCGCCTGAACTGTCGGGGGCGATGCTCGCGCATCTCGCCGGCGCGCTGCGCGAAACGACAGCGCGTTTCACATTGGCGCTCCAGGCGCCGCTCGAAATGCGGCTCGCAGCCTTCTTCTCGGAGCTCGCCGGCATTGCGACCGGCAACAGCTGGGAGCCCGACGTGAATATCGGGCGTCTCCAGCAGACCCTGATCGCCGACATGCTCGGGGTCAGCCGTGAGCACGTCAACCGTACGCTGATCATGTGGGAGAAATCGGGTCTTATCTTCCAGGTGAAAAACGGCGACATCCTCATTGAAGACCGCAAGCGTCTTCTCAAACTCGCCGGCAGCCGGCGAGCGAATGGGGCGGCGCCGGTCGACAATGAGTGGCTCTGGGCGGTCAAGACGCATCTCGATCACGGGCTTTATGAGGCCGCGCACGATCTTGCGATGGAGGGCGTCAAGCGGGCGCCGCGCGACGACCGTTTCAAATATTTTGCAGCCCTCGCAATTGCGCGTATGGGGGCGCTCACCGAGGCTCTCTCGCTGGTCGAATCGTTCAAGCTCTCAACCAGCGCTCCCAATGAAGACATCGCCAGCATCGGCCCGCGCCTTCGGCGCGATCTCGCCTTTGCAAAGGAGCGCGGTCCCGACCTCAACTTGCTGAACCGCGCGGCTGAAGGATACGAGGCGGTGTACAGGGCGCTGAAGGCGACTTATCCAGGGGTCAACGCCGCAGCGACTTACGCGATGGGCGGCGACATGACCCGCGCCCGAAGTCTCGCCAGGGAGGTCGGCGCGCTCGCCGCAGCAGAGCTTGAAGACATCGACGAGGACGAGCCGTCCTATTGGCCGCGGGCGACGCTCGCCGAATGCCGGCTGATCAAGGGCGATCTCGCCGGCGCAGCGGCGGGGTTCTCAGCGGCGGTCGACGCCGTCGATGCGGCGCCCGG
>JBMOOR010000305.1:1410-4863 GCA_049324555.1 Pseudomonadota bacterium
CGACGCGCAAACAGTTGCGACGTCTCAAACCTGCGATCGGGATCGACGACGTCTGGATCGACGACGCCGCGCCGCAGCTCGATGTCCTTTATTTCTGCGGACCGCGCACGCCCGCGGGCGACGCCGCCCGGGCGCCGCTCGAACGCCTGGAGGCGCGCATCGGCGATCTGCTCGAGGAGCGCAGCTTCGTCGGCGCTGTCGGCGCGCTCGCCGCCGGCGCCGATATCGTCATCGCTGAACAACTGCTTGAGGCGAACGTGCCGTTGCATGTGCATCTGCCGCTCGCGCCCGCCGAATTCCTTGCGTCATCGGTCGCGCCTTCAGGGGGCGACTGGCGCGAACGCTTCATCGCCTGCATTGAGCGCGCGCAAACGGTCGAATGGACGCGGCGGACCAAAGCGTCACGCGCCGCCTACCGGCTCGGATCGCGGATCGCCATCGGCCGGGCGATACGCCGTGCGGAAAGCCTCGAGACCGACGCCTTTGCGGTCATAGCGCTCCAGCGCGGACGAACGGCGTCGAATTCGGTGAGTCATGAAAGCGCGGACATCTGGCGCGCGCGCGGCCTTCGTTGCGATTGCATCGAGGACGACTGGGTTGAGACGACGGCAGGCCCAAAGGAAGGGGGAGCGCAGGCTTATCGCGCCGCCCTCATCGTCGATCAACCGGATTTCGTCCTTCCCGATCGCCTTGCCGGCGATAAAACGCGCTTCGCGGTTCATGAAGGCGGCATAAAAATTTTCGCGTTCGACTTCGCCGGCGAAGCGGCCGGGGCGGCGGCGGCGCTGCTCAGGTCCGGCGAAGGCGCCAAAATGCGCATCTGGCTCGATATCGGCATCGCCGATGACGGCTCGCAAGCTGGCCGCGCAGCGTTCCCGGCGGCGCTCAGCACGGCGTCCTGCCGGCCGCAGACAACGCCGGGCAAAGCCTACGCGAGCGAAAGCTTCGTCAACGCCGCCGCAGCGCAACCCGCCGGCAGGTTGCGCTTTGAATATATCGGCATCGCGCCGACGGAAGAAAAGCTTGAGCCATGCCCGCTTTTCCTCGTCGATCTTTGAGCGCACACAAACTTGGCGCGGCCCGAATTCGCGTTTAGCATGAACAAATATAACAGTACGGAGGAATTCCATGCGCGATCTGACGAAGTTCTATATCGACGGAAAATGGGTTGATGCGCATGGGCGCGGACGCCTCGACGTCATCAATCCGGCGACCGAGGCTCCATTCGCGACGATCGCTCTTGGCGACGAGACCGACGTCGATCGCGCCGTCAAGGCCGCGCGACAAGCTTTCGACGGCTACGCGGCGACTTCGGTCGCCGAGCGCAAGGCGCTCCTCAAGCGCGTCATCGAGGAATACCTGAAACGCAACGCCGACATGGCGGCGGCGATCACCGAGGAGGTGGGCGCGCCAAAGACGCTCGCCCTCCAGGCGCAGTCGGCAAGCTCGCTCGGTCATTTCCAGACCGCGCTGCAGGCGCTCGACGAAATCGAATTCGAAAAGGACAAAGGCTCGCATTGGCTGATGCGGGAGCCGGTCGGCGTCGTCGGCATGATCACGCCGTGGAACTGGCCCGCGAACCAGATCGCGTGCAAGATCGCGCCGGCGCTCGCTGCGGGCTGCGCCATGGTCCTCAAACCCTCCGAGGTCGCGCCCGTCTCCGGCCACATCTTCGCTGAAATTCTCGACGCCGCCGGCGTTCCGCACGGCGTCTTCAATCTCGTTGACGGAACAGGCCCTGAAGTCGGCGCCGCCCTGTCGCGTCATCCCGGCGTCGATATGGTCTCCTTTACCGGCTCGACGCGCGCAGGCGTTGAAGTCGCGAAGAACGCCGCCCCGACGGTGAAGCGCGTCGCGCAGGAACTCGGCGGCAAATCCGCGAACATCATTCTCGACGACGCCGATTTCAGAAAAGCGGTCTCGCGCGGCGTCATGGCCTGCATGAACAATTCGGGCCAGTCCTGCAATGCGCCGACGCGCATGCTCATTCCCGCCTCGCGCATGGACGAGGCGATTGCGATCGCGCGGGAGGCGGCGGCGAAAGTCAAAGTCGGCGATCCGAACGCCGACGGGACCATCATCGGGCCGGTCGCCAGCGATCTTCAGTGGAACAAGGTTCAGGGGCTTATCAGGAAGGGCGTGGAGGAAGGCGCCGAGCTTGTCGCGGGCGGTCCCGGCAAGCCCGAAGGCCTTACGCGCGGCTATTATGTGAAGCCGACTGTCTTCGCGCGCGCGAACAACACCATGACCATCGCGCGCGAGGAAATTTTTGGGCCCGTTCTGACGATCATTCCCTACAAGGACGAAGATGACGCCGTCGCCATCGCCAACGACACGCCTTACGGGCTATCCGGCTATGTCTACAGCGGCGACGTCAATCATGCGAAGAAAGTCGCGCGACGCCTCAGAACCGGCAATGTCCATCTTAACGGCGCCGGCGTCGATATGACGGCGCCCTTCGGCGGCTACAAGCAATCCGGCAACGGACGCGAATGGGGAACGCTTGGCGTCGAGGAATATCTCGAAACGAAGGCCGTGCTGAAGCCGCAGCAATGACGGGCGACAGGAACGAACGATGACCGAAATTTTTCCCGTAAGGCCGGAGGAGGCCCGCCGCGCCCTATATGACCGGCGTCGCTATGAGGCGGATTATCGTCGCTCGATCGACGACCAGGACGGGTTCTGGCGCGATGTCGCGCGGCGCATCGACTGGGTGACCGCGCCGGCGAAAATCAGGGACGTCTCGTTCCGCCGGGAAGATTTTCGTATCCGCTGGTATGAAGACGGCGCGCTCAACGCCTCCTTCAATTGCATCGACCGTCACCTTCCTGAACGCGAGAACGACATCGCCGTCCTCTGGGAGGGCGACGATCCGAAGGATGATCGCCGCATCACTTACGGCGAGCTTTACGGCGAAGTCTGCCGCATGGCGAATATCCTCAAAGCGCGCGGCGTCAAGCGCGGCGATCGCGTCGTCATCTACATGCCGATGATTCCCGAAGCAGCTTACGCAATGCTCGCCTGCGCGCGCATCGGCGCTGTTCATTCTGTCGTTTTCGGCGGCTTTTCGCCGGACAGTCTTGCAAGCCGTATCGACGATTGCGAGCCCGCTGCGATCATCACCGCGGACGAGGGCTTGCGCGGCGGCAAGAAGGTTCACCTCAAGAAGAATGTCGACGCCGCGCTCGCCAAGACTGACGGCGTGCGGCTCGTTCTCATCGTCAGGCGCACCGGCGGCGACATCGCCTTCAAGAGGGGTCGCGACCTCTGGTGGCATGAAGCGCGCGAGGATGTGGCGCCGGATTGTCCGCCGGAAATCATGAACGCGGAAGATCCGCTGTTTATTCTTTACACCTCGGGCTCGACCGGAAAGCCGAAGGGAGTGCTCCACACGACGGGCGGCTATCTCGTCTACGCCGCCTTCACGCATGAGGCGATCTTCGACTATCGGCC
>JBMOOR010000306.1:0-4814 GCA_049324555.1 Pseudomonadota bacterium
AGCGCAAGGGGGAGGACGCCGCCCGCATGGCGGCGCCCGCCGCCGCGCCGGTCGCACGGATCGCTATCGAGGCGGAGCGGCCGGCGGTTGCGGTCGCCGCCGCCGCCGCCGCCTTGATGCGGCGGAAACCGATGAGGCGGGCGAGCCCCGCGAGCGCGATTGCGGCGGCCGCAGCGACGCCGACTTTTCTCGCGGTGATGACCGGGGCGGCCAGTTCAGAATCCTTCTCCGCCGTCCCGACGGCGTGCTCTATGGCGGCGGGCGCCGAGGCCGGCGCAGCAGCCGCATGAGCGGCGGCGACAGACGCAGCCGTCAGCGACGCGGCGGCGAGAAAAACAGTCTTCAAGCGCGGCGAAGTCTTCATCACGGAAAACCCCTTTCGACGCGTTAGATGGTGATCTTGTGACGGCCGATCAAGCAGCCCGCCCTTCCGCCGCCGGAGAGCCCGCGAGCACCAACGCCGCCAAAATGAAGGCCGGCGCGTAATTGATCTGGGTGAAGGCGGCGTGGATCTGCGTGTGGTTTGTAAAGACTTCGAGCCAGAGGAGCGGCGCTGCGGCGATCCCGAGGAGGACGCTGCGTTCCTTCGCAAGCGCCGCCCAGCGTGCGCGGCGCGCTTTCGCGGCGAAGGGAAGAATGATGAAGACTATCACGGCGACCGGCCCCCAGAATGACTTCATGGCTGCGATATTCTCGTAGAGCGCAGCGCCGGGAACGAAGCTGTCGACGTAATCGCTCTCGCCGCGAACGCGAAAGAGCGCAGCGTCGACGAAATTGCGCCAGACATCCGTATCAAGAACGGCGGCGGCGATCGCGATCTTGATGAGGATGAAACCCGCCCAGCCGGCGGTCCAGAACAAGCCCATGAGGACGAACGCCGACCACGCGGGTTCCTGGCCCGCACGCTTTTCGTAAAGCGCCCAGATGAGCGCAGCAAAGCAGAAGACGAAAGCTGGCGCCGTGAAGAAGTCGAAGAACGCCGTCAGTGCGCCGAGGACAAAAAAGGTGAGGAGCGGCGCTCCCCTGCTTCTCCTTCGGCACAGAACGAGGCCGGCGCCGATCGCGAGAAGCCACGTCACCGCTTTTGTCGCGACGACCCAGAAACCCATCGCATTGATGACGAGGAAAGGCGCGGCGAGCGCAAGCGCCGTCTTCGGCCCCAAATCCTCGCCGACGCGCCAGAGGAGCCACACGAAAAGGCCCGCCGACAGAGTGAAGAGATAACCGCGAAGATCATTATAGGGCATGACCGCAAGGACCGGCCGCGCGATGACGAGATAGCCATGCCAATAACGGAAATAATCGCGTATCGCCTCCGTCTTCGATCCATCCGTCCATCGCATCAGCGCGTCACAGCCGTAGAGGCTTTGCGCGTTGATCGCGCGCCGGATCAGCGGCGCCGGATCTACGGCAAGACCAAGGCCGACGCTCATCCCGATGCATTCAGTGTCGGCGTCGATGACGCGGCCGTTGTCGGCTCGGCGTGCAAGGAGAACTTCCGGGCGCTCCGTCAGGTTGCGCAGGATCGGCCCGTTCGGGATCGCAAAGGCGGAGATGGCCCCCCCGAAAAAGAGAGCCGCGAGAACGGGTGTGAGCGCAAGCGCGATGAGCGCCTTTCGGACTGCGGCGCTCATGCGCCCTGCCCCGACGGCGCCGGCAGGCGCAGATAGGCGAGGCGCTTCGTCTCCGCGAAATGCTGAGCCTGTGAGTCGAGAATGGCGCCGGCGGCGAAAGAGGCAAGACCCGCGAGCGCGACCGCTGCTGAGACGATCAGCGTCGGAAATCGCGGCACAAGGCCGGTTTGAAGAAATTCGACGAGGATCGGAATGAAGAGGATGCCGGCGACGCCGACCAGGAAAATGCCGCCGAGGCCGTAGACATAACGCGGCCGGTGCAGTCTCAGGAAGCGGAACATGCGCCGCAGGATGCGCGCGCCGTCGCTGAACGTGTTGAGTTTGCTCGCCCCGCCCTTGCTCCGCGGCGCATAGGCCGTCTCGATCTCGGCGACTGGAATGCGCAAAAGCGCAGCGTGCGCCGACATTTCGATCTCGATCTCGAACCCGCGGGCGCGCGAGGGGAAACTCTTGACGAAGCGCCTCGACAGGACGCGATAGCCGCTCAGAACATCTGTATAAGTTGTATTGAACAGGGTGCGAAAGACGCCGCTGAAGACCTGATTGCCGAAGGCATGGCCGGGACGATAAGCGGCGGCGGACGAGGCGGCGCGCACGCCGACAACCATATCGAGCGTATCCGCCCGAAGACGCTCGATCATCGCCGGCGCAGCGCCGGCGTCATAGGTGCCGTCGCCGTCGGCGACGACATAGATGTCGGCGTCAATGTCTGCAAAGGCGCGCGTCAGCGCATTGCCCTTGCCGGGGGTCGGCTCACGCCGGACGATCGCGCCTGCGGCGGCGGCGATGCGCGCCGTGCCGTCCGTTGACGCGTTATCGTAGACGTAGATGCGCGCGGCCGGGAGCTCCTTGCGGAACGCCGCGACGACGCCGGCGACCGCCGCCTCTTCGTTAAGGCATGGCAGGACGACGGCGATCGACGGGCTCGCCAATCAAATCTCCGGATCGGAAAGGCTTCGCCGGCGCGCAGCGGCGAAGACGGTGTTCTTGAGAAGACACGCGATCGTCATCGGCCCGACGCCGCCGGGCGCCGGCGTGATTGCGCGCGCGCGTTTCGCCGCCGCCGCGTAATCGACATCGCCGATAAGGCGGTCGCCGATTCTGTTGATGCCGACATCGATGACGATCGCGCCCTCTTTCACGAATTCGCCCTTGATCATCTCCGCCTTGCCGACCGCCGCGCAAAGAAGGTCAGCAGAGCGGCAGACGCCGGCGAGATCGCGCGTTCTGGAATGCGCCATCGTCACCGTGCAGTTTTCCGCAAGGAGGAGCATCGACAGCGGCTTGCCGACGAGGATAGAACGTCCGACAACGACAGCATGAAGCCCGGCGAGATTTTTCTCGACCGTCTTTGCAAGGATGATCGATCCCTGCGGCGTGCAGGGTTGAAGGCCTTTGACGCCGAGCAGGAGCCTTCCGGCGTTCGTTTCGGTGAGGCCGTCGACGTCTTTTTCCGGATCGATCTCGTTGATGACGCGGTGCGCGTTGATCCCGTGCGGCAACGGCATCTGCACGAGGATGCCGTCGACCGCTTCGTCGGCGTTGAGGCGGCGGACGAGCGCAATGACTTCATCTTCGCGGGCCGTCGCCGGCAGGCGATGTTCGATCGACCGCATGCCCGCCTTTTTCGTCGCAACGCCTTTGTTGCGGACGTAAACATGGCTCGCCGGGTCGTCGCCGACGAGAATGACCGCAAGGCCGGGCGTCACGCCATGCTGTGCGGAAAGCAAGGCGGCGGCGGCTGCGACCTTGCCGCGAAGCGTTTCCGCAATTGCCTTGCCGTCAATGACGCTCGCAGTCACTTCGATTTCTCTTCAAGAAGCGCGGCGAGGCGCGCAGAAAGAATGCCGGGATCTCCGTCGAGCGCAAACGTTTTCAGGCGATCCGTCTCGCCTGCGGTAATCGACACCGACGATTTCGGCAAGCCGAACGCCTTGGCGATCGCTTCGGCGGCGGCCTTATTCGCCTTCCCCTTCTCCGGCGGCGCGGTCACCCGGATGATGAGGCGCATGTCCTCATTCGGGCCGTCCCATCTGCCGCCGACCTTGGCGCGGGAGGCGCCGGGGTTAACCCTGACGCGGAGAACGAACGGCGCCGTCACATCAGCGGGCGCAGGAGGTAGTTGTTGACGCCGATCTGCAGGGCGTTGATGCCGATAATGAGAAGGATCGGCGAAATATCGATCCCGCCCATGTTCGGCAGGATATTCCGGATCGGCCGCAGAAGCGGTTCGGTCAGCGCCTGGCAGGTGCGCCAGATCGCGTCGACCAGCTGATTGTGCCGGTTGATGACGTTGAAGGCGATGAGCCAACTCATGATCACGCTGGCGATGATGACGAAAGTGTAGAGATTGATGACCGTATTGAAGAGATAATGGATGACGAGCATGGCGCGGCGTTCCGGAATTGCCTGAATGACGCATCTATGGCGCGTCGGCCGCTTCCGCAACCGCGCTTCTATTCGCTTTCGAGCCTCATCGCCCGGGCGCAGAGGAGCGGCGTCGCGATCCCCCCGGCGCGAATGAAGCCGACGCCGTCCGCCGCAAGGATGAGGAGCGTGACGTCGCCCCCTGCCCCTTTGACCGCTGAAACGAAGGGAAGACCGTCGCCCGCCCAGAGGAGGCGGCCGGCGGATGAGGATGTCGCGACCTTCCCTTCCCAGCAGCCGGAATAGGCGCAGACGGAAATCGTCCCGTCGATCGACGCCCAGATGTCCATTGGGGTCGATTCGCCCGGCGGCGTCGCCGCACACCCGTCAGCCGCGCACCACACTTCAACCTGATTGCGGCAGTTCCAGCTCTCCGGCGGCGCCCCGGTCCGGGAGGCGACAAACAGCATCGCAGCGATCAGTTCGATCATCGGCGTCTCCGGTCAAGGCGGCCTCGCGGAGCATCCGCGCACAATTGACAGGGCGCAAGCCCACGCCTATTTCAGCGCTTCCCAAATCCTCTGGCCAAACAGGCAAAAGGGGCAGTAGCTCAGTTGGGAGAGCGCGACGTTCGCAATGTCGAGGCCAGGGGTTCGATTCCCCTCTGCTCCACCAGCCTTCGCCCAAATTTTTGAGTCGTGAACCGCTGCTTCGCGGAGGGTCGGGCTACGGCTCGGCAAGCCGGCCCCGAGTTAGATAACCCGCGAGGCGAAGGCTGCCCCTTTGGCTGGACGATCAGGACGGATTGCAGGA
>JBMOOR010000307.1:0-15368 GCA_049324555.1 Pseudomonadota bacterium
TCTCGACGGCGAAGGTCTGGATGCGTTCTTCCGGCGAAGAGGCGGCGGCGTTCGTTGTCGACGCCATATAGGCTGATGCGGCGCCGACGATGGCGAGCGCGGCGGCTGCTGCGAAGGCGATGATCGTTTTCTTCATGACGTTTCTCCTAATAAAACCAGGGCGCCCACAGATCGATCGTGGCGGCGAGCGCGACGAGTATCGTTGCGATCCACAAGGCGGACTTCGTGATCAGACTGGATTCGGGGCGGGCGCAGTAAGACCCTTCCTCGCAGGCGGGCTTCTTGCGGAAATAGACTTGCCAAAACCCGAGGCCCAAAAGCAGCGCCGTGGCGGCGAGGAAATAGGGCTTGAACGGCTCAAGCGCCGTCAGATTGCCGATCCATGCGCCCGACACGCCGAGACTGACGAGAACAAGCGGACCGATGCAGCAACTCGACGCGAGAACGGCGCCGACAACGCCGCCGGTCGCAAGCCATCCCGATCCGGACTGGCCGTTCGGCGCGGGCTTACCTTGCGTGTCCTCTTGAGCGTTCGCCATGTCGGTCGGCGGCCTTGCATTCGCTGGGTTCGGCGCCCTAGATAGGGCCTGTAGTCAGTACAGGTGCAAGAGGCGTTTTTGCGATGGCGGATCACAGACCCGAGAGGGGTTTGAAGCGCGGCGAACTGGCGAAGCGGACGGGCTGCCATCTCGAATCCATCCGCTATTACGAGAAAGCGGGCCTCATGCCGGAACCGGCGAGAACCGACGCCGGTCACCGCATTTATGATCGCGACGAAGAGCGCCGGCTGCGGTTCATTCTGCGGGCGCGCGAGCTCGGATTCACAATCGAGGAATTGAAGGGACTTCTGAAGCTCGTCGACGGCGACGGTCCTTCCTGCGGCGAGGTTTACGACATGGCCCAATCGCACATCGCCAGCATACGGAGTAAAATCGCCGATCTCAAAAAGCTGGAAAAGACGCTTTCGGAAACCTCGCTTCGGTGCGTGCGAGGCGATGCGCCCGAATGCCCGATCATCGACGCGCTGTATGAGCGCGCTTCGTGACTTTAGCGCGCGCGCCGATATTGGCGGGTTCTACGCCTCTTCCATGATCGTGTGCGGCGCAGAGCGCGTGATCAGCAAGGACCGCAAGAACCCGGCATTCCGAAACCCGATTGACGGAACATGACTTGATCATGCGCTCCATCTCGCGTTCGAGCGCTTTCAGGCGCCTGATTCGATGACGGATGTCAGCAGCGTGGCGGCGCGCGATCTCGTCGATTTCGGCGCAAGATCGCTCGCGATTGGACGACAGGGCGATCAGTTCGCGGATCGCGTCGAGCGAGAACCCGAGATCGCGGGCGTGCCGGATGAAATTCATCCGCTCGATTGCGTTCTTGTCATAGAGGCGCTGGCCGCCGTCCGACCGGTCCGGCGGATCGATGAGGCCGATGCTCTCATAGTAGCGGATGGTCGTAACCTTGACGCCCGACGCTTTCGCGAGGCCGCCGATCGTCGTCGCGCGCATTTCTTTTGTGGGGCGCATTTTTCCTCTTGACCCTATAGCTGCTGTAGAGACTAGGTATGTCGCCGTCGCCTCAAAGGGAACCCCGAACATGTCCGGCTGCGGCTGCGCGGAAACGACATTTGACGGCGTCTCACCCGCCTATCGGCGGGCGCTGATCGCGGTCATCGCCATCAACGCCGCGATGTTTCTGGTCGAGGCGACCGCAGGCGCCCTCGGACAGTCGCAGGCGCTGAAAGCGGACGCCCTCGACTTCGCCGGCGACGCCGCGACCTACGCTTTAAGTCTCGCCGTCATCGGCGCCAGCCTTTCCGTCCGCTCGACAGCCTCGCTCATCAAGGGCGTGAGCCTTGCGGCTTTCGCGATTTATGTGCTCGCGGCGACGGGGTTTCGATTCTTTGACGGCGCGACGCCCGAGGCGCCGGTCATGAGCGCTGTCGGGGCGCTGGCGCTCGCCGCCAATGTCGCAAGCGTTTTCATCCTCCTGCGCTGGCGCGACGGCGATTCAAATGTGCGGTCGGTGTGGCTCTGTTCGCGCAATGACGCGATCGGCAATGTCACAGTGATCCTCGCCGGCGCCGCGGTTTTCGCAACCGGCTCGCGCATGCCGGATCTTATCGTCGCGGTCGCGCTCGCGGCGCTGTTCCTGAATTCATCACGCCAGATCATCCGCCAGGCGCTCGCCGAAAGGCGCTCCAGTTTAGTGTCGCGGGCCAAAGATGATTATTGCGGCCCCCAGGAGAGAGACGATCGCCCCCGCGACATCCCAACGATCGGGCGCGTGGCCCTCGACGATCCAGAGCCAGACAAGCGCAGCGGCGATGTAGACGCCGCCATAGGCGGCGTAGGCGCGCCCGGCAAAAGCGGAATCGACGAATGTGAGCAGCCATGCGAACAGCGCCAGCGAGGCGAGGCCCGGCGCGATCCAGAGAGCCGACTTGCCGAGCCGAAGCCAGGCCCAGAAGGCGAAGCACCCGGCGATTTCAGCGATCGCGGCGAAGGCGTAGACTGGAATCGTTTTCAGCATGGACGGACCATCCAATATGTTGGCGGCAAAGGGAACAGCGCCGGAAGAACGGGGCTGTTAGCCGCGTCATGCGGATTTCCTAATGATTTATTGGTGAAAGAGGTCTAGAGAGCTACGCGATGAGTTTCGGAATGACCTTCATACGCGCCGCCTTCGCGCTCGTCGCCGCCCTCTTTGTGGCGACGGCGAGCCTTGTCGCGCCGGTTTCCGAACTCACCGAGGAAATGCATCACGCCGCCGCGCACGCCGACAGCGAAGCGGCTCCGGCGATGCAGGTCGCGAACGCGCCAGAGAGTGGCGTTCCGCAGCACCAGCATCCGGATACGCCCGGCCACACCCATTGCGGCGCGGCCTGCCATATCCAGCTCTCCGACGCCCGCCTTGCCTTCGCAGTCGTCTATTCGGCGTCGCGCGCGCTGTTCGTCGCCTTCGACGAACGCTATACGCCCGCCAGCCATCTCGACGGCCTTTTTCGCCCCCCTCGGGCCTGACCTGACGCCCGCGCGGCTCTGCGCCGCCGCCGTTCAGAAGTCAGTCCGAGGAGGAATTCCGTGTTATTGTGTCCATGGCGGCGCCGATCGGCGCCGCGCCTCGCAGCAGGCGTTGCTGCATGCGTACTCATTTCCGCGCTCGCAGCCGGCGTCAACGCACAGAACGCGCCATCGACGCTGACGATTGACGACGCGGTTGCGCGCGCCCTTGAAACCGCGCCGATCATTCGCGCAAGCGAGGAAGGACTTCGCGCCTCCGAAGGCGCCTACCGGCAGGCGGGCGCGCGGCCCAATCCCGAGCTTCTCATCGAAGCCGAGAACTTCGGCGGCAGCGGCGACTTCAGCGGCTTTGGCGCCGGGGAATACACCTACAGCCTCGGCCAGCAGATCGAGCGCGGCGGGAAACGGCGCGCGCGTCGCGCGTTCGCCGGGGCGGAACGCGACATCGCCGGCAGAACTGTCGAACGCACGCGCCTCGACATTATTTTCGCCGCGCAAGCCGCCTTCATCGACGCGGTGGCTGCGGAAGCCGGAGCGGACCTTGCGCGCGTACGCGCCGCGAGCGCCGAAGAAACGCGCCGCAGCGTGGCGCGCCGCGTTGAGGCGGCGAAAGATCCGAAAGGCGCTGGCGACAGCGCGGCGGCGGCCGCCGCTGACGCAATGTCCGATCTTGCGCGCGCCGAACGTGAACGCGATCTGGCGCGTCAGCAACTGGCGCTTCTCGCCGGACTTGAAGCGCCCGATTTCTCACTCGCCGCGCCATGGTTCGCCGCGCCGCCGGCAGGAATCGGCGATCCGTCGTTTGACGGCGGCGACTCGCCTGACTTGGCGATCTTGAAGGCGCTTGAAGACCGCGCCGCCGCCGCCGCCGCGCTTGAGCGTGCGGCCGCCAAGCAGGACCCGACGATCTCCGTCGGCGTACGAAACCTCAGGGAGACGCGCGACACGGCGGCGATTCTCTCCGTGTCGATGCCGCTCGCTGTCTTCAATCGCAACAAGGGCGCAATCGCGCGCGCCGAGGCCGAGCGGCGGCGGGCGGCCTTCGAACGCGAAGCGGGCGAGCTTGGGCTATCGCGCGAGATCGTGCGCGCCCGCAGCGTTCTCGACGCTGCAAGCGCCGAGGCCGCAACGCTTCGCCGCGACGTCATCCCGCGCGCTGAATCCGCCCTCTCGAATGCTCGCGCCGGCTATGCGCGCGGCGCCTTCACCTATCTCGAAGTGTTCAGCGCGCAGACCGCGCTTTTCGACTTCCGCGCCAAGGAAGTCGACGCGCTCCGCCGCGCCCATCTCGCCAGAGCCGAATTCGACCGCCTGACCGCGCGCCTCGCCGCGCCCGCCGACATGAAGGAGTTCCCCAATGAATAGCCGCACCATCATCGCTTCGATCCTCGCCTTGAGCGCCGCGTCGATGCTCGCCGCCTGCGGCAAGACCGGCGACGGCGAGGCGCAGGCCGCCTCCGAACCCGCCGCCGATGGCGAAGACCACGCCGAAAACGAAGAGGGCCATGACGAGGGCATGCCGCGGGTTGAGATCGATGCGGCCGCGCTCGACGCCGCCGGCGTCAGGCTCGCCAAAGCGGGGCCCGGCGTCATCCGCGAAACGCTGACCCTGACCGGGCGCATCATGCTGCAGCCTTCGGCGCGCGCCGAAGTCCGTGCGCCCTATCCGGGCGTCGTCAAGAGCGTCGAGAAGAACATCGGCGACGCAGTCGAACGAGGACAGATACTCGCGCGCGTTGAAAGCGCCGAGAGCCTGCAGACCTATTCGGTGACGGCGCCGATCGCCGGAACGATCCTCGAGCGGACGACCAATGTCGGCGACGTGACAGATGGGAACGCGATTATCCTGATCGGCGACCTTTCGCGTCTGCAGGCCGAACTCAACGTCGTCACCCATGACATCGATCGCGTCAGGACGGGTCAGGCCGTCGCGATCCTCGGTCTCGACGGCGAAGCGCGCTATCAGGGCGAGATCGCTTCGGTTCTCCCCGTCACCGACGCGCACAGCCAAACCCTTATCGCCCGCGTGCCGATTTCGCTTGAAGCCACTCAGGCGCTTCATCCGGGCATGGCGATCCGCGGCGACGTCGTCATTGGGGAAACCGAGGCGCCGATCGTTGCGCCGGCGGACGCTGTTCAGTCCCTTGAAGGCAAAAACGTCGTCTTCGTGCAGGAAGGCGGCGCGCTCGAAGCGCGCGCGGTGTCGCTGGGGAGAAGCGGCGCCGGCGCCGTCGAAGTGACCGGCGGCCTTGAAGCGGGCGAGATTCTCGTCGCCGAGAACGCTTTCCTCGTCAAAGCCGAAATCGGCAGGGGTGAAGCCGAGCACTGATAGCTGAAAGTTGAGCAAGAGTCATGATCCGAAGCATTTCCGAGACCGCCGTCCGCGCCCGCTGGGCCGCCGTTTTCGTCACGCTCGTAGTCGCCGCCATCGGCGTCTGGAACATCGTCCGTCTGCCGATCGACGCGGTGCCGGACATCACCAATAAACAAGTGCAGATCAACACGGTCGCGCCGGAATTCGGGCCGCTCGACATTGAACGGCTCGTCACTTATCCGGTCGAGACAGCGCTTTCCGGCATTGTCGGCCTCGAAAGCACGCGCTCGATCTCGCGCAACGGTTTCAGCCAAGTGACCGCTGTCTTCCGCGACGATGTCGATGTCTATTTCGCGCGCCAGCAAGTCGCCGAGCGGCTCGGTCAGGCGCGCGAGAATCTCCCCGCCGGCGCCGAGCCGCAGATGGGACCGATCTCGACCGGCCTTGGCGAAGTGTTGATGTGGGCGATCCGCTTCAAGAACGAGAGCGAACTCGCTGCCGACGGCGCACCCGGCTGGCGGCGCGACGGCGCGTTCGTCACCGTCGAGGGCGAGCGGCTGACCGACGACGTCTCGCGCGCGGCCTATTTGCGCACCGTGCAGGACTGGATCGTCCGGCCGCAGATGCGTTCGGTCGACGGCGTCGCCGGCATCGATTCGATCGGCGGCTATGAAAAGCAGTTCGTGGTCGAACCAGACCCCGCGCGTCTCGCCGCCTACGGCATCTCGTTCTCCGAGCTCGCCGAGGCGCTCGAACGCGCCAATCTTTCCGTCGGCGCGAATTTCGTCGAGCGAGCGGGCGAGGCCTTCCTCGTCCGCGCCGACGCGCGCATCCGCACCGTCGAGGAAATCAGCGAAGCCGTTATCGCGACGCGCGAAGGCGTTCCGGTCACCGTCAGAAACGTCGCGCATGTCCGGATCGGCGGGGAACTTCGCACCGGCGCCGCCAGCATGAACGGCGAGGAAGTCGTCATCGGCACCGTCCTGATGCTGACGGGCGGCAACAGCCGCACAGTCGCGGCCGCCGCCGCGGACCAGCTTTCGGAAGTCGCAAAGACCCTGCCGCCAGGCGTTGAAGCGCAGGTGGTCTACGACCGCTCGAAGCTCGTCAATTCGACGATCGCGACGGTCGAGCGGAATCTCACCGAAGGCGCCATTCTTGTCGCCGTCGCGCTCTTTCTCATCCTCGGCAATCTCCGCGCCGCCATCATCGCAACACTGATCATCCCGTTCTCGATGCTGATGACGTCGATAGGCATGAACTATTTCGTCGTCTCCGGGAATCTCATGTCGCTCGGCGCGCTCGATTTCGGGCTCATCGTCGACGGCTCCGTCATTATCATCGAGAACTGCATCAGGCGGCTCGCGGAACGCCAGCACCATGAGGGTCGCATGCTGACCTTGGCGGAGCGGCTTGAGGAAACAAGCGCCGCGACGCGCGAGATGATCCGGCCGACTATCTTCGGCCAAGCCATCATCTTCCTCGTCTTTGCGCCGCTCCTCACCTTCAGCGGCGTCGAGGGCAAGATGTTCTCGCCGATGGCGATCACGCTGATGTTGGCGCTCGCCGCCGCCTTCATCCTCTCGCTCACCTTCGTGCCGGCGATGGTCGCGATCCTCATCCGCGGCAAGGTCGCGGAAAAGGAAGTTCCCGCGATCGCCATCGCCAAGCGCTTTTACGAGCCGAGCCTTCGCTGGTCGATCCGCCGGCCCTTCGCGGTGATCGGCGCCGCCGTCGCCGTGTTCGCGCTCGCAGGCTTCAGCTTCACGCGCCTCGGCCAGGAGTTCATCCCGACGCTCGACGAACACGACATGTCGGTGCAGGCGCTGCGCATCCCGTCGACCTCGCTGGCGCAATCCGTCGACATCCAGCGGAAAATCGAAAAGGCGGTCGAGGAGTTTCCCGAAGTCGCCTTCATGTATTCAAAGACCGGCACCGCGGAAGTCGCCTCCGATCCGATGCCGCCCAACGCCTCCGACGGCTTCATCATCCTGAAACCGCGCGAGGAATGGCCGGACAAGAGCCTCGCCAAAACCGCGCTCATCGAGAAAGTCGACGCGCGCCTCGACGCGGTCATCGGCAGCAATTACGAATTCTCGCAGCCGATCCAGATGCGCTTCAACGAACTGATCGCCGGCGTCAGAGGCGATGTCGCGATCAAGCTTTATGGCGATGATCTTGAGCAGATGTCGGCGACCGCCGGCGAGATCGCCGGCGTCCTGCAGACAATCGGCGGCGCCGCCGACGTCAAGGTCGAGCAGACCGGCGGCTTCCCGACGCTCGACGTCGCGTTCGATCGCGACGCCATCGCCCGCTACGGGCTCTCTGTCGAGGAAGTGACCGACGCCGTCGCCACTGCCATGGGAGGTCGCGAGGCGGGGCTCGTTTTTGAGGGCGACCGCCGGTTCGACATTGTCGTGCGCCTGCCGAACGCGTTGCGCGACAATCTCGCCGCCGTCGGCGCGCTCCCTGTGATGCTCCCGGAAGCGGAGGGCGAGCCCCGCGCGTCGATCCCGCTCCGCGAGGTCGCGCGTTTTTCCTTCTCCGAAGGCCTCAATCAGGTCAGCCGCGAAAACGGCAAGCGCCGCGTCGTCGTGCAGGCGAATGTCCGCGGACGCGATCTCGGCTCTTTCGTCACGGAAGCGCAGACCCTTGTCGAGCGCGACGTGGCGCTGCCCGCGGGAACATGGCTCGTCTGGGGCGGTCAGTTCGAGAACCTCAAAAGCGCGTCGCAGCGTATCTCGGTTGTCGTGCCGGCCGCGTTCGCGCTCATCTTCGCGCTGCTCTATATGGCGCTCGGAACGCTCCGCGCCGCCGGCGCCGTCTTCTCCGCCGTGCCGCTCGCGCTCGCCGGCGGCGTCTTCACGCTGGCGCTCACAGGCATGCCGTTCTCGATCTCGGCGGCCGTCGGCTTTATCTGCCTTGCCGGAGTCGCGGTCCTCAACGGTCTCGTGGTCATGACCGCGATCAACGCCCGTATCGACGGCGGCATGGCCGTCGACGCCGCGATCCATGACGGCATGGCGGAACGGTTCCGCGCCGTCCTGATGACCGGCATCGTGCCGGCGATCGGTTTTGTGCCGATGGCGATCGCGCATGGCGTCGGCGCTGAAGTGCAAAAGCCGCTTGCGACCGTCGTCATCGGCGGCCTTATCACCGCGACGATCCTCACTCTCTTCGTTCTCCCGGCGATCTGCCGCTTGGTCTTGAGGCCGCTTCGCGCGAACCGCGAAACGGAACGACCTCGATTTGTGCCGCAATCGGCCCCGGCGGAGTAAGCGGGCGCTTTCATGATCCCAAGAAAGTCTTTTCATGAACCGAAACAACGCCGCCGCAAATGGCGATCTTGATACGGATGAAATTGGGTCGCTGAACGCGCTGGAGCGCGAATCTGAGAGGATGCCCGGTCGCTTAGTCCGACCGCCGGGCTGGCCCGATGACGGTCATGCGCGCAGCGTGGACGCCGACAGCCATGGGCGCGGCGGATGGTTCGGCCGACACGGCGAACTCATATTTTCATTGCTTTCCGGCGCGGCGCTTCTCATCGGATGGATGATCGAAAGGAGCAGCGCCGACAACGGTCTGCCGGCCTTCATCGCCGCGTATGGTTTCGGCGGTTACTTCACGCTACGCGAGGCGATCGAGAACATCGCCGCCAGGCGCTTCAAGATCGACACGCTGATGCTGGTCGCCGCCGCCGGGGCTGCGGCTCTCGGCAGCTGGGCCGAAGGCGCGCTCCTTCTTTTCCTGTTCAGTCTCGGCCATGCGCTTGAGGAATTCGCGATGGGCCGCGCCCGTCGCGAGATCGAAGCGCTGGCGACGCTTGCGCCGGACCGCGCCAATGTCCGCAGCGGGAGCGCGATCAAGCATGTGCCGGTCGAAACGCTAAACATCGGCGACATCATTGTCGTCAAGCCCAATGAACGCCTGCCGGTTGACGGTGTCGTCATCGCTGGTGAGACCAGCGTCAATCAGGCGCCGGTGACCGGCGAAAGCGCGCCTGTTGATAAACGCCCGTTCGCTGGAACTTTTGGCGCGCTCGACTTCGCCAAAATCGCCGCCGAGCACCGCGTCTTCGCCGGCACGATCAACGGCGCCGGCGCGATCGACGTCCACGTCGCCAAACGAGCCGGCGAATCGACGCTCGCGCGCGTCGCACGGATGGTCGCCGAAGCGCAGATGCAGCGCTCGCCGACCGAAAACTTCACCGAGCGGTTCGAACGCTTTTTTGTCCCCGCAGTGCTGACACTTGTCGTCCTCTTGCTGTTCGCATGGGTCGTCATCGACGAACCGTTCTCTGCGAGCTTCTATCGCGCGATGGCCGTGCTGGTCGCAGCGAGCCCTTGCGCGCTCGCGATTTCCGTTCCGAGCGCAGTCCTCAGCGGCATCGCCCGCGCCGGCCGCGGCGGCGTCCTCGTCAAAGGCGGCGCCGCGCTTGAAAATCTCGGGACGCTCAGCGTCGTCGGTTTCGACAAGACCGGGACGCTGACCGAAGGAAAGCCGCGGCTGGTCGATATCGTTCCGGCAAGCGGCGTCGCGGAGGTCGAACTCCTCGCCGTCGCTGTCGCTATCGAAGAGCAAAGCGATCATCCGCTCGCCGCCGCCGCCGTCGTTCGCGACGCGATGCCAAAGCTTCAGTCGTCGCAACGGCTGATGGCAGAAAGCGTTGAAGGCATCACCGGTAAGGGCGTCACCGGCCGTATCGAGGGCGCCGTCGTTCACATCGGCAAGCCGGCGATGTTCGACGGTGAAGACGGGCTATTGATGTCCGACGACGTTCGGGAGACGGCGCGCCGCTTGGAGCAGGAAGGCCGCACCGTGATGATCGTCCAGCGCGGCAATCGATCGCTTGGCGCGCTCGGGTTTCTCGACGTCGAGCGCGGCTTTGCGGCCGCGGTCATCGCTGATCTTCGTACGCTCGGCATCGCGCGCATGATCATGCTGACCGGCGACAATCAGAAAGTCGCAGACGCCATCGCCATGAAGGTCGGGCTTGACGACGCGCGCGGAGCGCTGATGCCTGAAGACAAAGTCGCCTTCATCCGCAGGCTCCGAACCGAGGAAGGGGCGATCGCCATGATCGGCGACGGCGTCAACGACGCCCCGGCGCTCGCCGAAGCGACCGTCGGCGTCGCCATGGGCGCGGCAGGCTCCGATGTCGCACTCGAAACCGCCGACGTCGCGTTGATGGCGGACGATCTCAGGCATCTGCCGTTTGCGCTCGGCCTCAGCCGGCAAACGAGCGCGATCATCAAGCAGAATCTCTGGGCGAGCCTCGGCGTCGTCGCGCTTCTCATCCCGGCAACGCTCTTCGGCCTCAATATCGGCGCGGCCATCATCGTTCATGAAGGCTCGACGCTGCTTGTCGTCGCCAACGCATTGCGGCTTCTCGCCTATAAGGGGAGAATGGCGCCGGTTTACACTTGACGCCGTCGCTCTGCGGCGATGTGCAAAACGCCTCTATCGAACATTAAGAATTGTTGTATATCCTGCGGACGATGAAGTTTGTGCGGACCATCCTGACGGCGATCCTCGCGGTCGCCTTTGTCGGTTACGGCATGACGGCGAATGCGCCGGCGCATGCGCATGGCGCCCATGAATTTCACGCCGTCCATGCCATCGCCTTTGACGCGCACCATGACGGTCATGACGAATTGACAGCCGCAATGAGCGATCACGACGACTCCGATGATTTTTCGGGCGCTGATCATCATGAGACCGGCCTTCACTCGCACTCGGTCTCCCAATTCAGCGAGGCCGACGCGCCGTCCTTCGCGATCTCGCTCGCTTTGGCCAGCCGGACCACTTTGACGTACCTTGATTCATTGCCCGCGATGCGGCGCGCCGCGCCGCCTTTCAAGCCGCCGCGCGCCGTCCTCTGATCCGAACGCCTGACGCCGCACTGACGTGCGGCCGCTTCGTTTGCGACCGAGGAGAAATTCCGTGAAAAGACTATTGAGCGCCGCCCTTGCGGGATGCGCATTGATCGGCGCGGCGCACGCGCAAAGCGGCATTGGCGCGGCGCTGCTTACCCGCGAAGAAGCGATCGCCCGCGCGCTTGACGACGACCCCGGCATCCGCGCCGCCGCGGAAAGCGTTCGGGCGGCTGAGGCGACCGCGGCGCAAGCCGGGTTGCGGCCCAATCCGAGCGTCGATCTGCAGCTGGAAGATTTTGGCGGGTCCGGTCCGTTCAGCGGCGTTGACGCCGCGCAGGCGACCTATTCTCTGGCCCAGAAGGTCGAGCTTGGCGGCGACCGGCGCGCCAGAAGGCGACTTGCCGATAAGGAGACGGAGATCTCGCGCGTCCGCGCTGATTTGTCCGCCCTCGATCTCAAGGAAGCTGTCGAGATCGCTTTCGCCGAGGCGCAGGCGGCAAGGGCGTTCGCAGACCTCGCAAGCGCCAGGCTCAAGATCGCTCGCGAGTTTTCAGCCGCCGTCGACCGGCGCGTCAGCGCGGCCCGCGATCCGCTTGCCGCCAAGGCGCGGGTTAGCGCTCAACTTGCGGAAGCGGAAATCGAAGCCGGCGCCGCCGAGGGGCGCGCGCGATCGGCCGTCGAAAGGCTCGCGAGCTTCTGGGGCGGCAGCGCCGATTTCAACGTCGAAACAGCGACGCTTGAACAGACCGCGGCGCGCCCGGCCCGTCAGGCGTCGCCGCCGGATCTCGCGCTCGCCGCGGCGGAACAGGGCAGCGCCGAGGCGCGATTGGACATCGAGCGTGCGCGGCGGGTTCCCGATCCTGAATTTCGCGCAGGCTTCCGGCAATTGCAGGAGACGGATGGGTCCGCCTTCATCGTCGGCGTGAGCGTGCCCTTGCCCATCTGGAACCGGAACTCGGGCGCCCTTGCTGCAGCCAGAGCCGATCAGGCCCGAGCCGGTTACGAGGCTGAGGCCCGCGCCCGCGCGCTTGACCGGGAGATCGCCTATTACGCGGCGGAAGCCGATCGGGCGCGCCTTCAAGCCGAGACTTACGCCGCCAAGGTCATCCCGCACAGCGAAGAGGCGTTGCAACAGTCGTTCGACGGTTATTCCCAAGGCGGGCTTTCCTATCTTGAAGTGCTCGAAGCCCAGTCGGCGCTCGCCGACGCCAGAGAGCGCCGTGTCGGCGCGTTGCTCACCTTACGTCGCGCGGAAGCGCGGCTCGCCCGGCGCGGTGCCGCCGCCGCCGGCGCATCAACCACCGAGGAGAATGACCAGTGAGAGTTCGATTTGACATTTTGTCGTCGGGGATGGGCCTTGCGCTCGCCGTCGCCCTTGCCGTGGGTTGCGGCGCGTCGCAGCCGGGCGCGGAGTTTGCGGGCGAGCATGAAGAAGCTGCGGCTGACTATGAGCGCGGGCCGCATCGCGGCCGCATGCTGCGCGACGGTGATTTCGCGCTCGAGGTGACGATCTTCGAGGACGGCGTCGATCCCGAATATCGGGTTTATCCGTATTTGAACGACAAGCCGCTTGATCCGGGCGCTGTCGACCTGACGATCGAACTGGGGCGTCTTGGCGGCGCCAAGGACCGATTTGCGTTCGCCCCGCAGGAAGATTTCCTGCGCGGCGACGGCGTCGTCAAGGAGCCGCACAGTTTCGATGTCGCCGTGAGCGCCTCGCACGCGGGCAAGCGACACGACTGGAAATACGACTCCTATGAAGGCCGCACGACGATCGGCCAAGCGCAGGCGGACGCCGCCGGCGTCGAGGTCGAAACGACCGGCCCTGCGACCATTGAGGAAACGGTCACGCTCGCAGGTCGCGTCGAATTGCAGCCGCACGGCCGCGCCGAGGCGGCGGCCTGGTTCCCGGGCCGCATTGTGGACATGACCAAGAAGATCGGCGAGGCCGTCGAGAGGGGCGAAACGCTTGCGAAAGTGACCGCCAGCAACAGCCTGCAGACCTATGCGATTCCGGCGCCGATCGCCGGCGTCGTCATCGAGCGGCGCGCCAATGTCGGCGATGTCGCCGGCGCCGAACCGATCTATGTGATCGCCGACGCAACGCTGGTTCGCGCCGAATTCTACGTTTATCCGCGCGACGCCGAACGTCTTCGGGCGGGGCAAAGCGTCAGCATCAGGAGTCTCAGCGGCGACAACACGGTCGCCGCCAAGATCGAGACGATCCTGCCGTCGGCCGACATGACGACGCAGACGATCGTCGCGCATGTCGAATTGCCGAACGACGATCTGTCATGGCGGCCCGGACAGGCGGTCGAAGGCGTCGTGGTCGTCGGTAAGGAAGAGGTCCCGCTCGCCGTCCGGACAGAGGCGCTGCAGCGCTTCCGCGATTTCACCGTCGTCTATGCGCGCGTCGGCGAGACCTACGAAGTGCGAATGCTGGAGCTTGGCCGGCGGACGCCGGAATGGACCGAAGTGCTCGGCGGCCTCGATCCCGGCGTCACCTATGTGACCAGGAACGCCTTTCTCATTCGCCAGGATGTCGAGAAGTCCGGCGCCAGCCACGATCATTAGGAACGCGCCATGCTCGACGCCCTGATCCGTCTTTCCATCGGCCACCGCTGGCTTGTCATCGCATTCGTCGTAGCGCTCGCCGGCTTCGGCGCCTGGAATTTCCAGCGCCTCCTGATCGACGCGACGCCGGACATCACCAATGTCCAGGTGCAGATCAATTCCGAGGCGCCGGGGTTCTCGCCGCTCGAAGCCGAACAGCGCCTGACGTTTCCGGTTGAGACGGCGATCGCCGGCGTACCGGGTCTGCAATATACGCGCTCGATCTCGCGTTACGGATTGAGCCAGGTGACCGCCGTCTTCAACGACGGAACCGACATCTATTTCGCGCGCCAGCTCGTCAATGAGCGCTTACAATCCGTGCGGAGCCAATTGCCGGCGGGCGTCGAGCCGGAACTCGGGCCGATCGCGACGGGCCTCGGCGAGATCTTCATGTATGTCGTTGAGGCGGAGCCCGGCGCCACTAAGCCCGACGGTTCGGCGTGGACGCCCGAAGATTTGCGCACGCTGCAGGACTGGGTGATCCGCCCGCAGCTGCGCACCACGCCCGGCGTCACCGAAGTCAACACGGTCGGTGGGCATGTTCGCCAATACCATGTGACGCCGTGGCCCGACCGGCTCGCCGCCGCGCATCTGTCGATGAAGGACGTTGTCGCAGCGCTCGAAGCGAACAACGCCAATGTCGGCGCCGGTTACGTCGAACGCTATGGGGAACAGCTGCTCGTCCGCTCGACAGGCCAGGCGGGCGGCGGCGACGACCTCAGATCGATCATCGTCGCCAATCGCGGCGGCGTGCCGGTGCGCGTCGCCGATGTCGCGGATGTGACGATCGGCGAAGAATTACGCACGGGCGCCGCGACCGAGGACGGCAAGGAGATCGTGCTCGGCACCGTCTTCATGCTGATGGGCGAGAACAGCCGCGTCGTCGCCAGAGCCGCCGCCCTTCGCCTCGAAGAAGCCGCGAAGGCGCTTCCCGCCGGCGTCACCGCGAAAGCGATCTATGACCGCACCGCGCTCGTCGATCGCACGATCAAGACGGTCGAGACCAATCTCGTCGAAGGCGCGCTCCTCGTCATCGTCGTGCTCTTCCTCCTACTCGGCAATATCCGCGCGGCGCTGATCACCGCGGCTGTCATCCCTTTGTCGATGCTCCTCACCATCACCGGCATGGTCGAGAACCGGATTTCGGGAAACCTCATGAGCCTTGGCGCGCTCGATTTCGGGCTCATCGTCGATGGCGCCGTCATCATCGTCGAGAATTGTCTCCGCCGCTTCGGTCTCGAACAGCACCGGCTCGGGCGGCTGCTCGCCCGCGAGGAGCGGTTCGGGCTCGCCGAAGAGGCGACGCTCGAAGTCATCAAGCCGTCGATCTTCGGGGTCGTCATCATCACGCTTGTCTATGTGCCGATCTTCGCGCTTTCTGGCATCGAAGGAAAAATGTTCCATCCGATGGCGTTCACGGTGGTCACCGCACTAACGATGGCGCTCATTCTCTCGCTCACTTTCGTCCCGGCGGCGGTCGCGACTTTCGTCACCGGCAACGTCTCGGAAAAGGAAAGCCTGATCATGCGCGGCGCGCGCCGC
>JBMOOR010000307.1:15378-22043 GCA_049324555.1 Pseudomonadota bacterium
TCTATGCGCCGGCGCTCGATATGGCGCTGCGCTTTCGCTTCGCGGTCCTAGCGGGCGCGCTCGTTCTTGTCGCGGTCACGGGGCTGGCCGCCTCGCGCATGGGGTCTGAATTCATTCCCAATCTCGACGAAGGCGACATCGCCATGCACGCGCTGCGCATTCCGGGAACGAGCCTTTCTCAGGCGATCAGCATGCAGACGGCGCTTGAGTCGCGGCTTCGGCAATTTCCGGAGGTCGAACGCGTCGTCTCGAAAATCGGCACGGCCGAGATTGCGACCGATCCCGTGCCGCCGAGCGTCGCCGACACCTTCATCCTCCTTCATGACCGCAAGGACTGGCCAAATCCGAGAAAGCCCCGCACCGAACTGGTTGCGGAAATGCAGGCCGCCGTCGATCAGATTCCCGGCAACCGCTACGAGTTCACCCAGCCGATTCAGATGCGCTTCAACGAGCTGATTTCCGGGGTCAGGGCCGATGTCGCCGTCAAGGTCTATGGCGACGATCTCGATCAGTTGCTCGCCCTCGCCGGCGAGATCGAAGGCGTCATCGCCGCGACGCCCGGCGCCGAGGACGCGCAATCCGAGCAGATCACCGGCTTGCCGGTCCTTCAGATTGACCCCGACCGAGCGGCGCTCGCGCGCTTCGGACTCAACGTCTCGGATTTGCAGGACGTGCTGCAGGCCTCGCTCGGCGGCGCAGAAGCGGGGCAGATCTTCGAAGGCGACCGCCGTTTCGATGTCGTCGTGCGCCTGCCTGAAGCCTTGCGCGAAAACGTTGATGAAATCGGCCGCCTGCGCATTCCGCTCCCCGAGGCCGAGGACGGCGTGCGCGGGTTCGTGCCGCTGCAGGAAGTCGCAAATGTCTCGCTGATCGTCGGCCCCAACCAGATCAGCCGCGAAAACGGCAAGCGCCGCGCCGTCGTCACCGCAAATGTCCGCGGCCGCGATCTCGGCTCGTTCGTCACCGATCTTCGTGAGCGCGTCGAGACCGATATCGCGATACCCGCCGGCTACTGGGTTTCCTATGGCGGCACGTTCGAGCAGCTCATCTCCGGCGCCCGGCGCCTCGCGCTTGTCGTCCCCGCGACGCTCGTCCTCATCTTCGGCATTCTCTACGCGCTGTTCCGGTCGGCGAAAGACGCCGCGATCGTCTTTTCGGGCGTCCCCCTGGCGCTGACGGGGGGCGTCTTCGCGCTCATCTTGCGCGACATGCCGCTCTCGATTTCCGCTGGCGTCGGCTTCATCGCGCTCTCTGGCGTCGCGGTGCTCAACGGCGTCGTCATGATGACGTTCATCCGCGCGCTTACTGCTGAAGGGCGTCCGATCGACGAAGCCATCCGCGAAGGCGCGCTGACGCGCCTTCGTCCGGTGTTGATGACAGCGCTGGTCGCCAGTCTCGGCTTCCTCCCCATGGCGTTCAATGTCGGCGCCGGCGCCGAGGTGCAGCGGCCACTCGCCACCGTCGTCATCGGCGGAATCGTCTCGTCGACCATGCTGACGCTGCTGGTGTTGCCGGCGCTCTACCGGATCGCGCACGGACGATTAGCGGCGCGATCCAGCGTGCGCGACAATCGCTTCGCTGATGCGCAAACTGAGTCGGCGCAATGACCCGTCAGAGCGACACGCCGAAGCGCGCCAGCACGAAGGTCATTATGAGATAAAGTATGGCGGTGAGGATCACGCCGGCGCCCAGCGTCAGCCAGAACGGGATGCCCGCGCGCAGCATCGCCGGGATCGCGAGAAACATCGGCAGGCTCGGCAGCACATACCAGAATGTCGCCTCGGCATGATCGGCGAGACGCACCGGATCGCTCGTGTCACGCCAGAGCCAAACCATGCCGAGCACCGAAACCAGCGGTAACGACGCGATGAGCGCGCCGAACGCCGGACTGCGCTTGGCGACCTCCGAAACCGCGACAATGAGAATCGCCGATATCACCGCTTTAAGAGCAAGATAGTGCATCGAAAAATCCCTCATAGAGATCGAAGGCGCGTCGTCCGTGTCGGCTAGCGTCCTGCGTCAAGCCGGGTTTGGCCGAATTCTTATACGATGCGCCGCCGCATTTCTCGGGGTCGATGATCGACCAGGTGCCTATCGATACCGTAGTCGCACTGAGGGAAACAGCGATAGTTTCGAAGACATTGTCTTCGCCCGGCTCACTCTGCGCGTCATCCGCATTGGGCGTTCCGTCAAGTCAGATCATCGCTCGGCGGCAGGTTCCTGTCACGGCGCAGCGAATGCGGCGGCGGTCCGCAATCGGTTCCGTCAATCGCTCCCTTGGCAGCGGATCCGCGCCGCCAATCGTCTCCCTATCCGCGCGCGCGCCCATCGCCGCCTCGATTGGCCTGATCCAGGCGGAGGGCGGCTTCGCCTCGACGCCTCGGACGCAACGGCGGCGCCCGAACTTTCTTCCCCTGGCGGCCCAAGAAAAGCGGGGCCGCCATTCCTCGCGAGACAAGAAACTTCGCCGCCTGCCGTCCTCCGCGTGCGCTCCGGGTCGTTCCGACTGCGTCGGCGATCGCCTCCGCCTTGCCGATCGCCATCGAGGCCGCGATGGGCGGCCCGAGCAAAGAATGGAGACGAAAATGGCTACGATCGGAACCTTTACCAAGAACGGCGACGGCTTCACGGGATCCGTTTCAACCCTGACGCTCGACGCGAACGTGCAAGTCAAACCCGCCGAGAAGACGAGCGAGAAAGCGCCCGACTTCCGCATCTTCGCCGGCCGGGCCGAAATCGGCGCCGCCTGGAAGAAGACTTCGAACGAGAACCGCAGCTACCTCTCGGTCCGCCTCGACGATCCCTCGCTCGCGGCGCCGATCCTCGCCAATCTCTGCGAAATGGAGAACGGCGAATACGACCTCATCTGGTCGCGCCCGAACCGCCGCCGCAACGGCGAGTGACCGCTGCAAGTGCGAAGCGCCTCGCCGTAAGGCGGGGCGTTTTCGCGCGCTCAAATCAACGTCGCTCCTAAAAGCCCTCGAAGTTTCGACGCGCGCGAGCGCCACGCGCCCGCCGCGAGGAGATTTCGCGCGGCATCCCGCGCGCGTTCGATGCGCTTAGCGCGAACAACATCCGAAGCAATGTCGTCGCCTCAATCGTTAACCTTGATACTTATCGGCACGGTTTCTGCACGGGATTCGCCCGGGTAAACGTTTGGGGCCGGGGGGCTCTATGGGGTGCATTCTCAATCGTTGCACGGATCATGTCGCCGGCGACCTCATCGTGGTCGCCTATTATGCGACTTTCGTTCTCATCGCCGTCGGGCTTTCCTATTTCGCGAATTCGAAGTCGATCCGGACAGCGGCGAGCCTCATCGGCATGGGCTGGGCGTTTGGTCTCTTCACCTTCTTCTATCTTAACGTCTCGGGCTATTTTCTCGTCGCCGTCATGTATGACACGATCCTGGCGTATCATTTCTGGCGCATGGCGAAGGTCGAAATCTTCCCCGCGCCGCTTTGCCTCATTCTCCTGTCCGAGATCACCTTCATCGTCTTCGCGCAGGTGGTCGGCCTTTCATCATTCTCAACGATGTTCGTGCTGAACCGCCTCTTTGAGCTGACGCTGCTTTACCTCATCGGTTGCTCGCTCTTCCGCATCCGCATCTTGCGTTTGCAGAAGAAATCCAAGGAGCCGATCACCGACTGGCGCGTACGATTCGTGGTCGGTTGATCCGTGCCGACTGTCGGCCCGCTGTCATTCCCACGACGAAAAAGTCGCCAAAAGACGCCAGTGGTAAGTTTCAGCCGGCTTTGATGCCAATTCCGCCGTTGAGCAGCCCGCCGACGTAGTCGATCCTGGACGCACTTTACGAACGTCGACTTTGGCTGGCGCCTTTTGGCTCCGGCCTTTTTTCGTGCGGTACCGGCTTAGTGGATTTTCGTTTCCGCCTTGGCGAGCTCGTCGGCGAGAACGCGCAGAAGCCCCAAAAGCCTCGAATTGACGGTCACTTTTTTCCCGGTCGACAGCGTCACCGTCACCGCGCCGTCCAGGGTCGGTTCCGACACTTTCCGGCGCCATAATGCGCCTTCAAAAAGATCAAGCTTCATGGGACCGCCGTCGCCTTCGTCAAAGGCGGCCAAGTCCATATGCCTGATCACGTCTTTTGTCACGCATTCACCAGGTCATGCATCTTCATTCCGACTCTCATTCGCTTGCCGTGTCATAGAGAAGACCGAGCGCCGCTGAATCCTTGATGCCCGCCGGAAAGGCCTGACGATATCGCTCAGCGATCTGCAGCAGGGCTTTCGAGGCTCCGTCGCGCGCGTCCTTTTCGATTGCGGCGAGATTTTCGTCGAGCAGAAGGTGCGCGAGAATGAGCGTCTGGATCGAGGTTTCGCATTCGTCGGCGACACGCTGCAGCGCCCTTAAAGGGATTGGTCTGCGGCCAGCTTCAATGCGCGAATAGACGGGCTGGCTGATACATAAAAGCTCGGCCATTTCAGTCTGCGTCAGGTCCCATTCGGTCCTGAATACGCGCAGGAGCGAGCCGAATTCGAGCACGGAAAATGAACTCCCGACCTCAAGGAAATTCTGCGTCCGAAGGCCTCGATTGGCAAGCAGGATCGACGATAATCCGCACCCCAATAAGGCGAATATGAGCGATTCTGGCAACGTTATTCTGCCGGCGAATAAGTTATGCGCGCAGCGAATATCGCACCCCAAAAATTGAATAGGAGCCCCTCAAAATCGAATAGGCGCCCATTCCAGAATTTAAGCCGGCCGCACAAGATTGACGCCTTTATTTGAGGCATCCGCCCGCGATTTCTTTGGGCGGATGGAAGCGGAAAGGCGACCAGGTCATGCCCGCAAAAGAGATTCCGACCGACAAAAAGCGTGTGCGCGCGCCGACGATAGAAAGCCCCTATATCAACGCGGACGAAGCCGCCGTCTATCTTCGGATCAGCCTCCGCGCGCTCGAGAATTTCCGTACGACGGCCGACGGGCCGGCCTATCGGAAGCATGGCGGGCGCGTCCTCTACCACATCCATGATCTCGATCGCTGGTCGGCGAGGCGGCGCTACCGGTCTTCCGCGAAACGGGACGAGGAATGAGACGAACGACACTCATTCCAATTGCCGTCGGCGCAGTCTCGATTACGGCGCTGGGGCTTGCGAGCGCCGTTGAATTCGCCCCACGGATCGTCTGGAACGCCTCGGCGAGCGCGCCAATCGGTCTTTACAGGATTGAAAAACGGCCCCCGAAAATAAGCGACTTCGTGCTCGTCAAACCCGACGCCGTTCTTGAAGAATTCATCACGGATCGCGATTATCTGCCGCCTGAAGTCCCACTCTTGAAGCGCGTTGCGGCGCTTTCCGGCGCGAGAATTTGCCGCGAGGAATCAGCCATTTTTATCGACGGGCGCCATGTCGCCGACGCTCTCTTTATCGATTCACTCGGTCGAGAAATGCCTGTCTGGAACGGTTGTTTCACGCTCAAGGCGGGCGAGTGTTTTCTTCTCAACGTCCCCGAAAAGTCGCTCGACGGACGGTATTTCGGGACGACGAACGCCTCCGAAATCGTCGGCGTCGCGACGCCGGTCTGGGTGAGCACGGACGTTCCGAATTACGCGCCGAGTTGAGGTCAGAATGGAGATTGTGCGTATGCGAAGGAAAAAGAAAGAGAGGGCAAGATTAAAGCATTGGTGCAACGGGCGCCCCAAAGCCAGTCTGCACGTCGATTCTTTATGCACCATGCCGCGAAATGCTGGTGCAAATCGGTGCAAGCCCCATGACTGACGCTGAAGACGAATTCCGCCCAAGGCTCGGGCGCATTCGCGCGGCCGGCGGTCGCGCCTCAAAGCGCTATCTCGGCAAGCTTTACGCGACAATGGAAAAGGCGAATCCTGGCGCGTTCGCGAAGCGATCGGGTGCGGGATTTACGGGAGCGCGGCTGGGGCGCGGCGCGGGCCTCGGCGCCGCGTCGGCGATGCGGAACCATCCGTTCGCCAATTTCCGCTCGCGACGCGTCGCCGTGAAAATCCGGTCGGTGCGGCTCGGAGCGCGCGGACTGCCGAAAGCTCGGGCGCATCTCAATTACATCCAGCGCGACGCTGCGGCGGGGGAGAGGGGGGCGGCTGAACTCTATGGGCCGGCGCAGGACAGAGTCGACGGCGGTCAACTCCTGGACGAGGGGAACGGCGACCGCCACCAGTTCCGAATCATTCTGTCGCCTGAGGACGCCGGCGAGCTGCAGAGCCTCAATCAGTTCACCCGCGACACGATGGCGGCGGCGGAAAAGGATCTCGGAACAAAGCTCGACTGGGTCGCGGTCAATCACTTCCACACCGATCATCCGCATGTCCATATCGTGCTGCGCGGACGCGCCGACGATGGCGGCGATCTTGTCATCTCCAAGAGCTACATCACGCATGGTTTTCGCCGGCGCGCCGAGGAATTGGCGACGCTGGAACTTGGGCCCCGCCGCGACCTCGACATCGCGCGCTCACGCTTCGCTGAAGTTGAAGGGGAAGCCTTCACCGGGCTTGATCGAGACCTCCTCCGGCGCGCCGCCGCAGGACCACTTCGTCTCGCTCCGCCCGAGACGCCATACGACCGCTTCGAAACAAACCTCCTCGCTGGCCGCCTGCAAACGCTTCAGAAAATGGCGCTTGCCCGCCGCGAGCCCGACGGCTGGCGCTTCGCGCCGGATATTGAGAGCCGACT
>JBMOOR010000307.1:22053-44860 GCA_049324555.1 Pseudomonadota bacterium
AGCGGCCGGCCGGCGCGGCGACATCATACGCTCCATGGGCGCGGAACTCGGCGACAGGCTCGCGCCCCATGCAGTGCGGGACTTCGCCGCCGAGAAAACCATTGACCGCATCGTCGGCCGCGTCGCCGGCGCGGGCTCGGCTGACGACGGTCATGAGCGGCGCTTCCTCGCAATTGAGGGCGCTGACGGCAGTCAATGGCATGTTGGTATCGACATGCCTCTCGGAACGGCGCCGCCAAAGGACGCCATCGTCGAAGTGATGCGTGCGACGCCCGCTCCGCGCAAATCCGACGTAACCATCGCCGCAATCGCGGAGCGTCATGGCGGCGCCTATTCCGATGAATTCCACGCCGGCGCCGACCCTTCCGCGACGGTCGAATTCCGACTGGCGCACAAGCGTCGACTCGAAGCCCTAAGGCGCGTCGGCATCGTCGAACGCAATGCCGACGGGACTTGGGGCGTTTCGGGTGATTTTCTTGAACGCGCGGCTGCATATGAAGCCGAGCGTGCGCCCGCGCGGCTAAGGGTCCTTTCCTGGGTGGCGCTTGACCAATTGCCAGGCGCGGCGGCGATCACCGTTCTTGATGACGCGCTCGAAAAGCGGATAGACGTCGAGCGCGTTCCGCACGGCTTCGGCGCCGAGCTTGAGAATGCGCTCGCCGCGCGCCGGCGATGGCTTCTCGCTCAAGGCAGCGGCCGCGATCGATCGCGATCGTCTCCAGTCGCTCGCTCGCGGGTCGATTGAAGATGCGGTCGGCCGCATTGCGCGCGATCTCGGTAAGGAGTTTGCGCCGGCCGGCCTCGGCGGGCGGATCGAGGGCGTTTACCGGCGGCCGATCGACACGGCCCAAGGGCGATTCGCGCTCATCGAGCGCTCGAAGGAATTCACGCTGGTCCCCTGGCGGGAGGTTCTGGAGCAGCGGCGCGGCCTTGAGGTTTCAGGGATCGCTCGTCAGGCCGGGATCACGTGGTCCTTCAGGAAAAACCGAGGCGGACCAGCGCTTTAGGCGTGGAATTGGCAGTCAAGCGACGTTACCTATTGAGCAATAAATCGCGAAGCTTGTCATTTGATCGGAAATGGCCTATATGGACCGACGAACAGGAGCCGCCCTCATGAAACTCCAGCCCATTGACCGCGCGCCGCCTAGCGAAGCCGCCCCCACTTTTCCCTTCGTCGGCGGCGATTACGGCATTTCGGACGAGGAAGGCCTCGCCATGGCGGAGGCGGCCGTGAACCTCTTCCGTCATTGGGGCCTCACCGACCATGACGCCTGCACGCTCCTCGGCGGCATTTCGGTCGCGACCTACAATCGCTGGAAGCGCGGCGAGATCGGCCGGCTCACCGTCGATCAAAAGACGCGCCTTTCGGTGCTGATGGGCGTCCATAAGGCGCTGAGGATTCTCTACACGGAAAACGCGAGGAGCTATGCCTGGATCAAAAAGCCGAACCGCGCCTTTGACGGCAAGGCGCCGCTCGAGATCATGATGCAGGGCCAGATCATGGATCTCTTCGACGTGCGGTTTTATCTCGATGCGGCGCGCGGATGAGAGAGCCGCGCGTTACGCGCCTTTCCTGGCCAAAAACGCACCGGATCATCTCGACGCGGCATCCGCCGATCGATCTCTTCGAAGACATCGCCGACCCCGCGAAATGGGATGCGATCGCGTCGGGAGAATCGAAATCGAATGCGCGCGTCGCCGCCAGCATTGGACGGCTGGACCTTGTGCCCGTCGAACGTCGCGTCGGCGGCCCGGGCTCGAGCTATGTCATGGCGCCGTTTGTTCATGTCAGCCCCAGATTCAAAGGACGCTTTCATGACGGGTCCTTCGGCACCTATTACGCCGCGAACCGGTTCGAGACCGCTGTCGCGGAGACGACTTGGCATCGCGCGATATTTTACGCCGACGCGGATGAAGAGCCTGGCTGGTTCAGCCAGTTCCGCGAACTCATCGGTGCCGTTGACGCCGACCTACACGATATTCGCGGAGATGAGGAATTCGCCGAGTGCCTCAATCCGAACGACTACGTCGCGTCGCAGGCGCTTGCGCGGCGTCTCCGCGCCAACGGATCGCGCGGCGTTGTCTATCCAAGCGTTCGCGACCCGGAAGGCGAGTGTTTCGCCGCGTTCTGGCCGGACATCGTGGCGATCCCAAAGTTCGGAAGGGCGCTCGCTTATCACTTTGACGGCGAGCAGCGGATTGACTTTGTGAGGGATGAGACAAGCAAGCAGGTTTGGAGGCTTGTCTGATTGCTGAGTTAATTTCTGGGGCAGAAGGAGGATATCCGGTCTACGAATCTGGGGATCTGGAGCTCACATCTCTTCGGGCGCACTAAGTCTGCGCCATTCTACGCGAGAGCCGCTTCATAGCCGTCAAAAGTCTTCCAAACCACGATCATCTTTCTTCAGTCTCGTTCATGGGGAGCGTGCGCATTCGTGGCTGCGACAGCTATAGCGCAGGATTGACGTCCGTGCGATGCAGTGGTGGGAAGCGATCAGCTTTGGTCGTTCCGTCCGCGCCGATCTTGCACCACGCCGACCCACTACGCAGATCATCGGCTGGATGTCGTTTACGGCGCAAAGCGGGTTAATCTGCGCCGAACTTCCTGAACTGGCAGCCGGCATCTCGGATGTGCAAATATCGCGCTCAGCCCATCGTGCAATCTGCCAAGGGCAACGTGATTGCCGTCTGCAAGCTGGTCGAAGAGCCAAAGCACGCCATGCATTTCGATTCGCTCGGCCAGAGCTAACTCGCGAAGGCCTCCATCGCCGGTAAGTAGAGGCCATTTGCGGGATTCGGCGATGGCAAAGGCAAACGTATCGGGTGTCGAAAGGCTCGCGTTTTGGCGTCGAACAATTGTTGCCCGAGACAGCTCTTCTGGCGTCAGGACTTCAACGCGAAGTCCCAACGCCACCAGTTGGTCGCCAAGCGGGCCTTTGAGTTCCCTTCCGTAGAGCAGGTCGGGAACCGCGAAATCGAAGGGCAGACGGAACATCTCCTCGAGAAGCCGGCCTCGCTCCAGATCAATCAGCACCGAAGTGTCGGAGACGAGGACCGGCATGGATCAAGCTGCCACCCGATCCAGCCTGGCGTCCAACTCGCGGACAGAGATGCCCAGCAGTTCAGCGGCGCGCGCCTCACCGATGACACGCTCGGCAAGCGCGCGGTAGCACAATCGCTCGAAACGCTTCGGCTCCTCCAGTTCCGGCTGCATCGTTTCCGGTTCCTCGAAGGGCGCCGTTCTCCATCCGCGCTCGGCAAATATCTTGAACAGGCGACCAAAGGCTGCCTGATTGATGATGCCGAGATCCTTGCAGCGATACGTCAGGGCCTGGATGCTCACGCCGAAGCGCTTCTTCAAAGCGACGAGTTCGCCGATGCTGATCGAGGAGCGATTGACGCCAACCTCGGCGCGCAGGGCATCGGCCGGCATCAAGAAGGCGCCAGCGAAACGGTGCGCGGCCTTTTCCTCATCGACGCCGCCGGACGGTGCGATCACCATATGGCCCAGCTCATGAGCCAGGTTGAAACGCTTGCGCTCCGACCACGTGCTACGCTTGATGACGATGACACGCGCCGCGCCCCGGTCCTTGCGTCGCACCTTTGCTGCGAGCCCGTCTATGTCATCCAAGTCGAGCGACAAGATCTTGATGCCGCGCTCCTCGAGCAATTCGGCGAGCTGTGGAATGGGGTCGTTACCGAGCCCCCAATCCTCCCGCACTGAACGGGCCGCGTCCTCGGCGTCGCGCATGTCTGCGACCGGGTGGGGAGCGCTGCGTGGCTGCTCCCACTCAACGCTGCGCATTTGCAGTAGGTCCTCTACCGTCAGGTAGCGCTCAAGCATGTGAATCGCGCGCGCCTGCAGCGCGGCTTCCTCGCGCGCAGACGTGCCGGCCTTTTTCCGGAAATCCACCCCTTCAAGGGCGAGCTCGTCTTCGCTGAGGAGATATTCCTCCGTGACGTTGAGGGCCGCCGCCAGCGCCATCAGGACGCGCGAACTCGGCATGTCCTCATCTCTCTCATATTTTCCAATGGCTTGGGCCGAGACGATACCGCCCATGGCGTCGGCAAGCGCGCGCAGCGACAGGCCCGACGCCGACCGGGCTACTTTGAGCTTGCTTCCGATCATGGTGGCCTCCTTGCGATCTTCGGTTTCCAAAGATAGGATATAGGATCTCTTTTGTAAACCGAAATCCCTTGAAATTGCGTTAATTGGCCCCTATCTCATGGCCACGCTGTCGATCACTGCCGGCTTTGTAAACCGAAAGGGCGAGGCGCACCGCAAGACCGCAAGAACGACGCGCAGACCTCGGGTGAGCATCCGAGAGGCGCCGAGCAAGAAAGGAAGTGGTGATGGCGTTGAATAATACGGAACTCCGTTACTACGACAGCAATGTCCTGCGCCTGCCGTCGGACAAGCGGAAGGAATATCACGAACAGGTGGACCGCCTGATCGTTGAGCTTTGCAAGGGCGTCCGCGACAAGACCGAAATCAAGATCACCAAAGTTGTGAAGGCGGGTTCGTTCGCGAAATATACGATCCTGCGCAAGACCAGCGTCGACCCGGTCGACGTCGATGTCGTGTTCTACATTTCTGGCCGCGATGCGGACAAGGAAACGCTCGATAGCCTCAACAACACGATCTATGACCTGCTGATCAAGCAATATCCGAGCAAGTCGGTCGAGGATTTCGATATCCAGCGCAAGGCCGCCACGGTCACGTTCGTGGGAACCGGGCTCAGCGTCGACATCGTGCCGGTGATCGAGGACGATAACCGGCCTGGCTATGGCTGGCAGTTCGACATTCATGATGGCTCGAAGATCCAGACCTGCGCGCCGTGCCAGGTCAAGTTCGTCCGAGACCGCAAGAATCAGGACAGCGACTTCCGCACGCTGGTGCGTATGGCCAAAAAGTGGCGCAATCAGGCGGAGATCAAGCCGCTCAAATCCTTCGCTATCGAACTGATCATGGCCCATGTCCTGGCGACACAGGGCAACTCGGGAAGCATCGAGCAGCGGTTCCGGAACTTCCTTCTCTATATCGCCCAGTCCGGTCTCAAGGATGAGATCAGCTTCCCCGAGAATACGGCGCCGTTCACGACCTTCTCCGATCCCGTGGTCATCCTCGATCCGGTCTACAGCCTGAACAATGTGACCAGCCGTATCTCCGAGGCCGAGCGCAAGGAGATCGTTGCGGCCGCTGAGGCGGCATGGGAAATCGCCAATTTTGCATCTGCCGAAAATGACAATGAGGTCTGGAAGGAAATCTTCGGTCCTCGCTTCAAGACGGAAGATTGAGATGAGTCAGACCAGAACTGCAACCGCTACCTACACGGTCGTCGACATCGAAAATGTCGTCCGCCGCGTGAAAGCCGACCTTGTAATGATCGCCGACAGCACCGGCGCCTGGACGGCGGCGAAAGCCGCCGATTACGCGCATGACATCGAGGTGCTAGCCAAGGCCGGCTATCTCAAATGGGTCGATCTCACGCTGCTCAGCAATGGCGTCGAGGTCAAAGCCGTCAGGTTCGAGGTCGACACTGACGCCGGCTCGCTTACCACGAGCCGTCCTGGCGGCGTCCTCTGGCCAAAAGTGTCGGGTGCACATTTGCGCATCGTGCTCAGCTATACCGACGCCTACACCAGCGAGGCGCGAGAGGCCACGAAAGGCAAGCTCAAGATCGGTTGGGTGACCTCCTATGACGACACGAGCCATGCCAGCCTGATGTCGTCGGGCGGACGCAACTATGCCAGCAACGCCTATGGGATGCAGCGAAAGGATTGGGCCGCGTGAGTCAGCCGAGCATTTTTGACAGCGAGACGCCGCTACCCAGCGATGCGCTCGCCAAGCGCGAGAAGACCTTGCTGGGATTCAGCGCGCGCTACACCCGCGTGCATGATCAACTGCGCCTCCTGCTTAATGTCGGTGGACTCGGTGACTGGAACCGCAAGCATCACGCAAGCAAGCTCGCGATCTGCGATCTCGTCGCCGAGCAATATCCGCTGGTGATCTTTCACGGCGATGTCGGGACCGGCAAGACGGCCATGGCCGAATGCATTGCCAACAAACTCGTCGCAGAGGCGAAGAGCGGGGATTCCATTCTCTTCAAGCTGTCCAACCGCGTTCGGGGCAGCGGCATGGTCGGCGAGATGGGAACGCTAATCGCAGAGGCGTTTCGCAAGGTTGTTCAATCCGCCGGCAAACATCGGCGCGCGATTCTGGTGATCGACGAAGGCGACAGCCTCGGCGCTTCCCGCGCCCAGGATCACAGTCATCACGAGGACAAGGTGGCGGTGAACACGCTGATCCAGGGCGTCGACGATCTGCGCCAGTATGGCGGCCGCATCGTTGTGATCCTCTGCACGAACCGTCTTGCGGCGCTGGATGCTGCGCTACGCCGGCGCGCCGCGATCATCGAGGAGTTCAAGCGTCCTTCCGACGAGGAGCGGCGTCAGCTCTTTACGATGGATCTCGCGGGTCTCGGCTTGGGGCCCACGCAGCTCGCTGAACTTGTGGCGGCTACAGGCGCGCGCCCCGGCCATCCCACCTGGACCTATTCGGACATTCGCACGCGCCTCTATCCGGCCGCACTCGCGAAGGCCTATCCGCAAGAGCCCTTGCGCTTCGAGCATCTGAAATCCGTAGCCGCCGCGCTGCAGGCGTCGCCGGTGATGGAGGACAAGTGATGTCGCGCTCTCCCTTGTTCGGCCGCCGCGTCCATATCGCCGGCAGCATTTTCGAAGATGCTGCAGTCGCGGCGGCGGGTGATGTCGAGCAGGCGCGGGAACTTGTCGCGGCTCTGGTCAAAGAGCTTGTCAAGCGCGGCGCGAACTTCGTCATCCCCGTTGACGCTGAACCAGTGCGCAAAAGCGACAGTTTGCCGATCTGCTTCGATTGGCTGGTCTGGAAGATGATCAAGGCCAATCTGGCGCTGCGCCCAGCCAATGTACCGGGATCACTCGCGGTCGCTGTCCAGCACCACAAGAGTGAGGATCAAATCCCGGCGGAATATGCCGGCCTATGGGACGAGCTGCGCGCGTCACCTTTGGTGAAAATCGAAAACGCCGCGCATTGGAACATGAACAGCAAGCGTATGGAGGCGCAGTCGCGATTCGGCGACATCCTCGTAGTCTTGGGCGGGACCGAGGGCGTGCTCTATCTCGCCAATCTCTATCACGATGCGGGCAAGCCGATCGTTCCACTCAATCTTCCGCTCTGCCCCGAGCCGACCGGCGCTCGGCGGCTATACAATTTCGGGCTGACCAGCAGCCAGACCCGGCGGTTGTTCCAGATCGCCGACGATGGCGATGCCCACGACTGGATCAACAAGATACGGTTTCCGCCTCGACAGCCGGTTCCCGACCGGGTGTCGGTGCTTGTCGAACTTCTGGAAGCGCTGGAAAGGCCGAAGGCTTTCGCCGTGCGGCTGCTCAATCCCGATCTACCCGACTATGCCGATGTGCAGACATTCTTCGACATGGTGGTTCAGCCCGTCATCGAAAGCGAACTGGGCTACCGCCTCGTCGTGATCGATGGCCGCCAGGCCTATGATCACGCCCGGATCGATCAGGAGATATTCGCGAAGCTTCACCGCAGCAGTGTCGTTCTCGCGGACATCACCGGCGCGCGACCGAACTGCTTCCTCGAACTCGGCTATGCTTTGGGCCGTGGTCTTCCGACCATGGTGATGACGCGCGAGGGCTCCAGTCTGCCGTTCGATATTGCGACCTTCTCGGGACTGCGTTGGAAGACCTCGGGAAGCGCGGAGGACAGGCGGCGAGCATTCCGGGAGCATTGGCAGGCCATCCGCAACCGTCCCTCCCTCGTCCCGGCGGAGCCCCTGATCTCATGAGCGGAAAGCGAGAAGTCTTCGTCTCTGTCGATGTGGAAACGGCTGGCCCGATCCCCGGCGAGTTCAGCCTTCTGTCGATCGGCGCCTGCGAGGTGTTCGACCCCACGAACACGTTTGCCTGCGAACTGAAGCCGATCAATCGCAACGCAGATCCCAAGGCTCTCGAGGTGGCAGGGCTTTCGCTGGACGAACTTGCCAAGACGGGGCTCGATCCCTCGGAGGCAATGCGGCGCTTCAAGGATTGGCTGACAACAGTGGCGGGCGTCGACGGCTCCATCGTCTTTGTCGGCTTCAACGCGCCGTTCGACTGGTCCTTCGTGAACTACTATTTTCATCGGTTCAGCGATGGCAACCCCTTCGGCTTTACGGCGCTGGACGTCAAAGCCTTGTATATGGGCGCGGTCGGTTGTGATTGGGCTGATACCCGGTCAAGCAAGATCGCGGAGCGGTTAAAGCCTAGCTTGAAAGGAGATCATCACGCCCTGCACGATGCTCAATATCAGGCTGAGATATTCCGCCTCATCCAATCTCAATTGATACTGAGCCGGGCAGAATAGCCGAACGTGCCGGATGTTCTTGCTAGGCTTGCTTGGTAAAGATTTGCAGGGTCCGGGAACTGCGTCCACGATAGGGTTTGCCGGCAGGTCCGAATCCGGCCTTCAGAAGCGAAGCGCGCATTACATGATTGTCGATGCGTGCCGTCGCGAACACGCCAGAACCCGACACAATTTCTAGCGCTTTCGCGATAAGCGGACCGGACAGTTTCTGTCCACGCGCCTCCGGAACGATAAAAATATAGCCGAGCTCGTAAGGAAAATCTGCATCCGATAGTTCGGCGTTCGCGCTCCTCCCGATCCGCTTTCGATAGCTCGGCAGCGGGCGTTTTACGGCGGCAATTCCTCTGATCTGCCCTTCCTTCCAAAGGAGTACGAGGGCTTCGGCGTTCGCGATGTTTTTCTCCAGCACCTGGCCGCCCACTTCCCCGCCCGCACGGACGAGTTCGATGAACGACGCGCGCTCCGCATCCGTAAGTTCAGCAGGCTTGTGGGCAACAATATTCACGTCGTCCTCATTCGTTGACCGATGTGGGCCACCCGGACCAGAACTAGGGTTGTTCTCCTCACTCGTGTGAATAGCCCGGCGTCGTGGTTTCGCCGTTCCTCGGTCGCTCGCTGCGGCCTCCACCGGCGAACGGCTGCAATATCATAGCGCTCCGGCGGAAACGTAGTTTTCAGGTTCACTCACGCTGAATCTATATAATTTCAATGACTTAACAGCTTTCGCCGGTCCCGGAAAAAGTTGCTCTGATACCAATCTGCTGCCAACGCGCCGATCGTTGTTTTCATTGAACGCGAGTGCCGGTAGCTACGGTCTGACGAAACGCGCGTAGACGCAGGCAAACTTCGCGCGAGCACGGATATTGAAACTCTGGTTGCAAGGCTCAGTATTATTACGCTTTTGCGGCAAATTGGGCGGGCTCGTAAGCCATGAGATTGGAACAGATTGCTATCGGCGCGCGAGTCCAAGGGCTGGACGCCGACGGAGCCGCCGAGGTGCTGGCGGCGAAGTGGATCGGTCAGGATGCCCTGGACGTGGCTTATCGCGTGTCCGGACAAACCCGGTCACGCATGGTTTTGCGTGCCGAAGAAATCGGGCTGGCGGCGCTCTCGGAGGCGGCAGCGCCGTTCACGCTGGACGGCGATGGCACCGTGTTTCGCCTTGCGGCCGAGGCTACACGTATCCGTTTGGCGCACCTGTTTGACCCTTATCTCGCTGTTCATGCGTCGCGGATCGAGGCGTTGCCGCACCAGATCACCGCCGTTTATGGGGAAATGCTGTCCAAACAGCCGCTCCGCTTTCTGCTCGCAGATGACCCCGGCGCTGGCAAGACCATCATGGCTGGACTCTTGATCAAGGAGCTGGTGCTCCGCGGCGATCTGGAGCGCTGCTTGATCGTTGCGCCGGGCAGTCTCGTCGAGCAGTGGCAGGACGAGTTGTCCGAAAAGTTCGAGCTCGAATTCGACATTCTGAGCCGGGACCAAGTTGAGACCTCGCGCACCGGCAATCCGTTCGAAGAGCGTGATCGTCTGATCGTACGCCTCGATATGGCTGCGCGGTCTGACGAGCTAGTCGCAAAGTTGGAAGCATCGCGGCCATACGACCTCATCATCTGCGACGAGGCGCACCGCATGTCGGCGACGGTGTTCGGCGGGGAAACAAAATACACCAAGCGGTATCAGTTCGGACAGCGGCTCGGCGCGAGAACGCGCAACTTGCTCCTCATGTCGGCGACTCCGCACAACGGCAAAGACGCCGACTTCCAGCTGTTCATGGGCTTGCTCGACTCCGACCGCTTCGAGGGGCGCTACCGCGAAGGCGTCCACAAGGTCGATGTCAGCGATCTAATGCGCCGGCTCACAAAAGAAGAGCTGCGCCGCTTTGACGGAACGCCGCTGTTTCCTGAGCGACGCGCCTATACCGTTCGCTATGCGCTATCGACCTTGGAGCAGGAACTCTACGACGCAGTGACGCGCTATGTGCGCGAGGAGATGAACCGCGCCGAACAGTCGCTCGCCGACGACAAGCGGCGTCAGAATGTCGGCTTTGCGCTGCAGATCTTGCAGCGGCGCCTCGCGTCCTCGCCCGCCGCAATACATGAATCTCTGAAGCGCCGACTTGCGCGTCTTGAGGCATGGCTCGCCGAAGAGCGCACGGCTGGCGCAGCCGCAGCGGCGCGGCTGCAACGGCCCGCGCCGGAACCGCGATTACTTGCCGATCCCGACGATTACGAAGAGGCGCCCGAGGCCGAGATCGAGGCTGCTGAAGACGAGATCGTTGATCGCGCCACGGCCGCCCAAACCATGGCGGAACTGGAAGCGGAGATCGCCATCCTGCGCGACCTGGAAAATCGAGCTGCGCGCCTGCGCGCCTCCAATCAGGATGCCAAGTGGAGCGAACTCGACGCTATTCTCGACGATCCGCTCGTGATTGACGCAGCGAGCGGCGGGCGGCGCAAACTCATCATATTCACTGAGCCGCGCGACACCCTCGAATACCTTGCACTGAAAATCCGTAAGCGAATCGGCCGCGAGGATAGCGTCGCCGTCATTCATGGCGGCGTCCCACGGGACCGCCGCCGTGCTGCCATCGCCGCCTTCAATGACGATCCGACCGTGCGCGTGCTGATCGCTAATGACGCGGCAGGAGAAGGTGTGAACCTTCAGCGCGGCGCGCACCTCATGGTCAATTATGACCTGCCGTGGAATCCGAACCGGTTAGAGCAGCGCTTCGGACGCATCCATCGCATCGGTCAGACCGAAGTGTGCCACCTCTGGAATCTTGTCGCGGCCGATACGCGCGAGGGCGAGGTTTATGCGCGCCTCCTCGACAAGCTCGAAGCGGCGCGCGCGGCGCTGGGCGGACAAGTATTCGATGTGCTCGGAGAATTGTTCGACGGCAACAAGCTACGCGATTTGCTCATGGAGGCGGTTCGCTATGGCGAGCGTGCCGACGTGCGCGCGCGGTTGTTTGAATCCGTGGATGGCTCTGTCGATCGCGAGCGCATCGAAGCTTTGGTGCGGGAGCGCAAGCTCACGCGCGAGGGGATGGACCCGGCGCAGGTCGCGGCGATCCGCGCGGAGATGGAGCGCGCCGAGGCCCGGCGTTTGCAGCCCCGCTATGTGAAGGCGTTCTTCGAGGAGGCGTTCACGCGCCTTGGCGGCGATCTGCGCGGACGCGAAATCGGCCGCTATGAAGTGACACGGACGCCAGCGGTATTGCGCGAGCATGACCGGATCGTCGGCCGCTCCGATCCGGTGCTGGAGCGTTATGCCCGCATCTGCTTCGACAAAGCCTACATTCCCGGCGACATCAAAGCCGCCCTTGTTTCGCCGGGCCATCCATTGCTCGACAGCACGGTCAACGTCACCTTGGAGCGCCATCGCGGCGAGTTGAAGCGCGGCGCGATTCTCATCGACGAGAGCGACGATGGCGAGACGCCGCGACTGCTCGTCATGCTCGACCACACGCTGCGGGACGGTCGGCGCGGACGTGATGGGCAATTGCTCACCGTCTCGCGCAAGCTGCAATTTGTGTTTCTGGATGCAAACGGCGCGGCGCTCGGCGGCGGGGCTGCACCCTATCTCGATTGCCGCCCTGCAAGTGAAGAGGAGCGCGCGCGCGTCGCTTCGATCTTGAACGAGCCCTGGCTCAAGACGGAAATCGAGAGTCGCGCGCTGACGTTCGCCGTTCAACACTTGGCGCCGCGACACCTAGAAGAAGTGCGCGCACGGCGATATCCCGAGATCGAGAAGGTCCGGTCCGAAGTCGAAGCGCGGCTGATCCAGGAGATCAATTACTGGGATGCGCGCGCCGAGGAGCTGGCGCTGCGCGAAGCGGCCGGGCAGTCGCAGCGTCTCAATGCCGACAATGCCCGCCGCATCGCCGAGCGGTTGGCGGAGCGGCTCAATGTGCGGCGCGCCGAGTTGGAGCGCGAGCGGCAGATCATTGCCGAGACGCCGCAGATCGTTGGCGCGGCCCTGGTTGTGCCGGCGGGCTTCTTCCGCAAAGCGGAAGCCGCCAAGCCGGCGCGCGGCGTGATGGAACAGAACGCCGACAGCGAGCGCATTGCGATGGACACCGTGATGCAGGCCGAGCGGCTCGCGGGGCGCACGCCGACGGACGTTTCCGCCCAAAAGGTCGGCTACGACATCGAGAGCCTCGATCCGAAGACCGGCGCGCTGCTTTTCATCGAGGTGAAGGGCCGCACGCCGGATGGCGACGCCGTCTGCTTCACCCGCAATGAGATGCTCACTGCCTGGAATAAGCCCGACGCCTACCTGGTCGCGCTGGTTCTGGTCGAAAGCGGGTTTGCGCGCGAGCCGCTGATCATCACACGGCCACATGAGGTATTCGGGCCGGAACCGGGCTTTGCCGAAACCGCGCGCTTCATCAAGACGGCTGAGCTTATCGCCCGCGCTGGCGGCAAATCGGGCTAAGCAGAATCAATGACAATCACGCCCCGCAAAAAGCTGATCGAAGTCGCGCTGCCGTTGGAGGAGATCAACAAGGCTTCCGCGCGCGAGAAATCGATCCGCCACGGCCATCCTTCGACGCTGCACTTGTGGTGGGCGCGGCGGCCGTTGGCGGCGTGCCGCGCGGTGATCTTCGCACAATTGGTGGACGATCCAAGCGCCTGGCCAGAGCGCTTCCCCTCACCGGAAGCGCGGGCCGAAGAACGCAAGCGGCTGCACGGTATCATCGCGAAGATGGTCCCGTGGGAAGCATCGAACAATGAGGCGATCCTTAGCGAGGCGCGCTTCGAGATCGCGCGCTCGGTCGCGTGGGGCAAAGGCGAAGAGCCGCCAATGAAGCCCGCCGACGTGCTCGCCTATCTGCAGGAGCATGCGCCGCCAGTGTATGATCCATTCTGCGGCGGCGGCTCCATTCCGTTGGAAGCGCAGCGGCTCGGATTGCGCAGTTACGGTTCGGACTTGAATCCGGTCGCGGTGTTGATCTCGAAAGCGTTGGTAGAGATTCCGCCGAAGTTCGCGGGTCTAAAGCCGATCAATCCGGAAGCGCGCACAAGGAAAGAGCTTGTTGGTCGCCAGTGGAAAGGCGCCCAAGGACTCGCCGAAGACGTGCGCTATTACGGTCGTTGGATGCGCGAGCAAGCCGAGAAGCGCATCGGCCATCTCTATCCGAAGGCGAAGATGTTGAACGGCAGCGAAGCGACCGTGATCGCTTGGCTGTGGGCCCGAACAGTGAAGAGCCCTGATCCTGTCGCGAAAGGCGCTCACGTGCCGTTGGTTTCGACGTTCTTGCTCTCCTCAAAGGAAGGGAAGAAGTCGTGGGTTGATATCGTTCGCGATCCAGCAGCAGCTGACGGATGGCGGTTTGAGGTCAGGGCGGGCACTCCTTCCAAGGAGCAAGAGGCACAGCTGAAGCTCGGGACCAAGGCAGGCAAGGGCCAAGCATTTATCTGTGCCATCAGCGGATCACCGATCCCGCGGGACTACATTCAGGAAGAAGGCAAGGCGCAACGGCTGGGTGCTCGCTTGATGGCTATTGTCGCCGAGGGTGCCAAGGGGCGCATCTACATTGCGCCCGATGTTGAGCACGAAAGAGTTTCGGCAGTTGCGGAACACACGCCGGCGATTCAAGAAGCGCGCAGCACTTTCTTGTCCGGATCGACTCCCACCCGTGCGATGATCACCGGAGGTGTTTGCTCCGCGTATGGGCTCGCGACTTGGGGGCATCTTTTTACGTCCCGGCAGTTGGTAGCGTTGACGACCTTTTCAGACTTGGTGAGTGAGACGCGAGCGAAGGTGCTTGCGGACGCTAGCGCCGCCGAATTTCGAAGCGACTCATCTCCGCTGCATGCCGGCGGCGCAGGAACGGCCGCCTACGCCGACGCCGTGGCAACCTATCTTGCCTTTGTGAATAGCCGCAACGCTGATCGATTTTCCGCGCTTTGTTCATGGGACAGCAGCCCGAAAATGGAAGCGCTGCGAAATACATTCGCAAGACAGGCGTTGCCGATGGTTTGGGATCACGCTGAGGGCAACCCGTTTTCGTCTTCCAGCGGCAATGTAATGAATAACGTCGAGTGGGTTGCTATGGCGATCGAAGCAACGCCAGCAGCCGCGGACGGTGCGATCCATAACATCAATGCGCCGATGAACAGCTATCCCGTTCGGCCGGTCACTATCAGCACCGACCCACCATACTACGATAACATTGGGTACGCGGACCTCTCTGACTTTTTCTATGTCTGGCTTCGTCGCTCGCTCGGCGAGCGGGAGGGATTCGAGGGTATCTGGCCCGCGCTGTTCCGCCGCCTGCTCGTGCCCAAGGCCGAAGAACTGATCGCTACCCCGTATAGGTTCTCGGACGATGCACCGCCTCCTTGGACCGAGGATGTGCCGGGACTCTCCACGCGATGGGAGGGCCTGAACGGAAAGGATCGAGCCGAAGCATTCTTCATGCACGGGATGAGCAAAGCGCTTAAAGCTATGCACGATGCTGCCGAGGCAAAGACGCCGCTGGCAATCTACTACGCATTTAAGCAATCCGAGGCGGCGAAAGACGGCGTCACTTCAGCGGGGTGGGCTAGCTTCCTTCAAGCTGTGGTGGATTCTGGGCTCGCTATCGATGGCACCTGGCCATTGCGTACGGAACTATCGACTCGAATGGTCGGGATGGGAGCGAACGCGCTCGCGTCTTCAATCGTTTTGGTCTGTCGCAAGCGAGATCCAAGCGCTCGCGCCATCGAGCGCGACGAGTTTAAGCGCTTACTCCGTCGCGAGCTGCCCGACGCGCTGGCGAACATACGAGCCGCCGGCGTTGGTCCTGTCGATATGGCGCAAGCGGCGATCGGGCCGGGTATGGGCGTGTTCACGCGCTATTCCGCAGTGCTCGAAGCCAGCGGCGAGGCGATGAAGGTCAAGGACGCCCTGAAGCTCATCAACGAAGTCCGCGACGAGATCGACGACGAAGGCGACTATGACCTTGAGACGCGCTTTGCCGTCGAATGGTTCAGCGAAGCTCAGTGGGAGGCGAAGGAAAGCGGCCGTGCCATCCTGCTCGCCAACGCCAAGAACCTCGCCGAATCTCAACTCGAACGCGCCGGCATCATCGATGCTCACGCTGGCAAGACACGTCTTCGTGCGCGCGCGGAGATCGGCGCAAAATATGACCCCGACGAGGACAAGACACCCACTGTTTGGGAGCACGCTCAGGCGCTCGCCTACTCGCTTGAACAAGGCGGCCAGGACGCTGCCGCCGCTCTGTTCGCCAAGCTCAACAACACCGAGGCCGTCCGTGCGCTCGCCTATCGCCTCTATGGCATTTGCGAACGCAAAGGCTGGTCAGCCGAGGCCTTGGTGTGGAATCGTCTGGCCGAAGAATGGCGACGGATCGAGGATTTGGCCGCGTCCGCGCCGCCGCCAGAACCGGCGCGTGAGACCGATCTGTTCGGAGGAGCGGCGTGAGCGAGGTCAAAGCCCGCCTGATCAAGGCCTACGACGTGTTCACAGCGGGCGCGCAGGCGCTTGTCGCCGCGCGCATGGAAAAGCATCACGGGAAGAATTGGCGCCACTACGCCAGCTCTGCGAAGGGCGGCCCCTCAACCGGCCCGCTCGACGCCTATGGTTTGCTGAAAACCATGATCGACAATTGGCGCGATGCTTTTGGCGATCTGCCGCGCCCAGCGCGCAACCATGCGTCCAACGCGCTCGACGGACGCAACACGGTCTCGCATACGGTTGGTGATGTCTCGCCGGTCGATGCGATGCGCGCGCTTGATGCGCTGGCGGAATTGCTCGCGGCGCTCGGCGCCAAAGCGCCCGCCGCGCAGGTGCGCACCCTGCACGAAGAGCAAATTCGTGCGGCCGGCCCCGCTGCGGCAGCGCAGCCCCAGCGCACCGACCTGTTCGACACCGGCGTCGGCAAGCTGAAGCCGTGGCGCGACGTGGCGATCCCACACCCGGACGTTCTCGAAAGCCGATTCAAGCAGAGCGAGTTTGCGGCCGACATGACCGCGGTCGATCTCGGCCTCGCATCGGACACATACCAAGACCCGACCGCGTTCTACCGCATCACTTTCCTTACTGAGGGCATGACGAAGGTGCTCTCGCTCGCGGCGGAGCGCCTCTCTGGCGAGGGCGGCGAGCCAGTCGTGCTGCTGCAGACTGCTTTCGGCGGCGGCAAGACGCATACCATGCTCTCGATCCTGCACATGGCGAGCGCGCAGAAGCCGCGCGATCTGCCGGGCCTTGAGAACGTCATCAGCGAGAGTATCGCCGCCAAGTGGAAGGCCGCGAAGCGCTATGTCCTGGTGGGCACCGGGCTTGGCGCCAAACAACGCCAATCACGCGATGACGAGCCGGCGCTCTATACGCCCTGGGGCGTGATGGCGTGGCGTCTTGCAGGACAAACCGGCCTTGACATGCTCGCGGAAGCGGAACGCGAACGCGCCGCACCCGGCTCGGAAATTCTGGTGAAGCTGCTCAGCGCCGCCGCGCCTTGCCTCATCCTGTTCGACGAATTGGTCGCTTATGCGCGCGTCTTGGATGAGCGCGACTTCAATCACTTTCTCAATTTTATGCAGTCGCTGACTGAGGCGGCGAAGATGACGCCAGGAGTTCTGGTCGTCGGCTCGCTGATCGAGTCCGAGGTCGAGGCCGGAAACGAGAAAGGCGTCGAAGCGTTGCGGCGGCTCTCGAAGATTTTCGGGCGCGTCCAGTCGGGTTGGATTCCCGCTAGCATCAACGAAAGCTACGAGATCATCCGTCGACGGTTGTTTCAGGAGTTGGACGACGAAGGCAAGAAAGCTCGCGCCGCCACAGTGGCGGAGTTCCACAAGCTCTATACCAACGCCAAGACGGACTTTCCTTCCGAAGTATCGGAAGGGGCCTACAAGAACACCTTGACGCTCTCATATCCGATCCATCCAGAACTCTTCCAGCAGCTCTCCGCCACATGGGGTCCGCTCGAACGTTTCCAGAAAACGCGCGGCGTGCTTCGTTTGATGGCGAACGTGATCTACGCTCTCTGGCGGCGCGAAGATCAGAGCCCGCTAATTCTGCCGTCATCGCTGCCGCTCACGGATGAGCGCGTACGCGCCGGCGTGCTCGATCCGCTGCAGGGTCAATACGCATCGATCATGGACTCCGAGGTCGAAGGCGATCAGGCACGGCCGCAACAAATCGAGGCGCGGCGAAGCGGCTACGGCAAGGTGCAAGCCATGACGCGCGCGGCTCGCGCCGTCTTCATCGCCACGGCCCCTCAAGGCGGCGTCGGCAATGTCGGTATCACTGGTCCGCGCTTACGCCTGTCGTGCGCAACGCCGGCCGATCAGATCAATATCTTTGGCGACGCGCTGCGCGAGCTTTCCGAGACATCGGCCTACCTATATCGCGATGGCGACCGCTACTGGTTCGCGACGACGCCGACGTTGAATCGGCTCGCCACCGAGAAGGGGCAAGCGCTGGAGGAACGCGAAGTCGATGCCGCCATCGCCAAGCTGCTGCAGGACGAGGACAAGCCAAAGGGCGGCTTCGCTCGCGTCCACGCGGCCTTGGATGATCCCACTGGCGCGGACGATGAGCCCACGCTGGGTCTTGTCATTCTCGATGCTCGCGTCCCGCATGCGCGTGGCGGTGACAGCAGGGCGTTGGCACAGGCGGCCGATGTCTTGGAGCGCCGCGGCTCTGGACAACGACTCTATCGGAACGTCCTCGTGTTTGCCGCCGCCGACGAAGGGCGATTGCCCGACGCACGTAATGCGGTGCGGAAATGGATTGCTTGGGACAAGATCGTGGAGGAGGAGAAATCAGGTTCGCTGCAATTATTGTCGGCGCAGCAGTCTGAGGCGGCACGCAAAAAGGCCGACAGTCATAGCGCTGCCCGACGTGCAGTACGCAATGCCTGGACCCAGCTCATTGTCCCCACCAAACCAGACGCGGACGGTGAAAGGGCGGCCAAAGGCTATGAACTGCACGCGTCTCCGATCCAGAACGCCGGTGATCGCTCAATCGCGGAAGCTGCCTACGATAAGGCTATCCGTGACGGGTCGATCGCTGAAAAACTAGGCGGCACGATTCTCGAGCTCCATCTCAACCGGATCATTGGCGACAACAATCACATCGCGATCCGTGATCTGGTCGATTGGACCGCACGTTACGTCCACATGAAGCGGATACGCGACGAAGCTGCACTCGCGCGGGCGATTGAAGAACTGGTCGTTGCGATAGATGGTGGCTACGCGCTTGCCTCGGGCTACGAACCCGAGAACGACCGATACCTCGGCGTCAAATTGAATGTCGGCGTGTTTGTGGATCTTCGCAGCGGCGCGCTTCTTGTACGGCGCGCCCGCGCCGAGCGCGATTTGCCGGCCGAGACGCCACGCGCGCCGTCACCTTCCGGTTCGCCATCGGCCTCCGTGCCGGCAAACGGAGCTCCGCCACCAGCAACGCCAACGGCCACCACGAGGCCCACCCGTTTCTACGGCACTCTCTCACTCGATCCGACCAGGCCAGGCCCCGCCGTGGCCCAAATTGCCCAATCGATCTTGGCTGAATTGGCGCGATCTGGCGGAGCCAAGGTCAAGGTCCGCATCGATATCGAAGCGGACCAGCCGGCCGGGTTTTCAGACGATGTGGTGGATGTCGTCCGCGCGAATGCTCAAACCCTTAAATTCGGTGAGAGCGGATTCGACTGATCACTGCACGTTGGCAGTCGATGCGCGTCGCTCACTCGAACTCCGTCTCGTGTCAATCGGCGTTGAAAGTGCGCGCCAGTTCTCTGGGAGTACCTCGGTCGCCCGCAATTCGACGCAAATCACCGCAGCCAGCCGCAATTGGCCGCAATGCGCCACCAACGGCCGCAACGGACCGCAGGAAATGCAGAATAATCCCTAGTGACTGAATTTGGTTTGTAGGCCGATGATCGCATCTGAACGGAGCGCGTGCGCGTTCCATTTGGATGAAGCTCATGACGCCCACCAAAATCCTCATCGGCCAGGCGATCGTCGTGATCCTGATCATCTTCGTTGCGATGGCGGCGGCGACGCAGTTTGTGGCGATCTCCTTCGGCTTTGATGCTGCGCTCGGGAAGCCGTGGTTCGTCGTGGGCAACTTGCCCGTCTATTACCCGTGGCGTCTGTTCGAGTGGTGGTTCGCCTACGAGGCGTATGCCCCCGACGTCTTCATGCGCGGCGGCGCCATCGCCGCGTCGGGCGGGATGCTCGGCGCGGCGGCGGCGATCGCGGGATCGCTTTGGCGCGCGCGGCAGAACCGGAATGTAACGACCTACGGCTCGGCGCGCTGGGCGAAGCGGCGCGATATCGAGACGGCCGGCCTCTTCAACAATGACGGCGTCTTTCTCGGGCGCTGGCGCGGCGACTATCTCCGCCACGACGGCCCCGAGCATGTGATGGCGTTCGCGCCGACGCGGTCCGGCAAGGGCGTCGGGCTCGTCGTGCCGACGCTGCTCTCCTGGACCGGGAGCGCGGTCATTCACGACATCAAGGGCGAAAACTGGACGCTGACCTCCGGCTGGCGCTCGCGCTTCTCTCATTGCCTTCTGTTCAATCCAACCAATCCTGCGTCCGCCCGGTACAATCCGCTGCTCGAAGTCCGGAAAGGCGGACGCGAAGTCCGCGACGTCCAGAACATCGCCGACATCCTCGTCGATCCGGAAGGTTCGCTCGAACGGCGCTCCCATTGGGAAAAGACCGGCCACGCACTCCTCGTCGGCGTCATCCTCCATGTCCTCTACGCCGAGAAGGAGAAGACCCTGGCGCGCGTCGCGGCATTTCTCTCCGATCCATCGCGAACCTTCGAGCGCTCGTTGTCGATCATGATGAGCACAAATCATCTCGGGACCAAGGAGGCGCCAATGGTCCATCCCGTGGTGGCGCAAGCGGCGCGCGAGCTCTTAAACAAATCCGATAATGAACGCTCGGGCGTCCTTTCGACCGCGATGAGTTTTCTCGGGCTCTACCGCGATCCGACCATCGCTCATGTGACGAGCGCCTGCGACTGGCGGATCGAGGATCTCGTCGCTGCGAAGAACCCCGCGTCCCTCTATCTCGTGGTGCCGCCGTCGGACATTTCGCGGACGAAGCCGCTCATCCGCTTGATCCTCAACCAGATCGGCCGGCGCCTGACGGAGGAACTCGAAACCGCGCCGGCATCGAGGCGCCACAAGCTCCTCATGATGCTCGACGAGTTCCCGGCGCTCGGCCGTCTCGACTTCTTCGAATCGGCGCTCGCCTTCATGGCCGGGTACGGCGTCCGCGCCTATCTCATCGCGCAGTCCTTGAATCAGATCGAGAAGGCCTACGGTCCCAACAATTCGATTCTCGATAATTGCCACGTGCGCGTCGCCTTCGCGGCGAATGATGAGCGGACGGCGAAGCGGATTTCAGATGCGCTCGGCACGGCGACGGAACTCCGCGCCCAGCGCAATTACGCCGGCCATCGCCTCGCGCCCTGGCTTGCCCATGTCATGGTCTCGCGCCAGGAAACCGCGCGCCCGCTCCTGACGCCGGGCGAAGTGATGCAGCTTCCGAACGACGAACTGATCGCGCTGATCTCCGGGGCGCCGCCGATCCGCGCGAAGAAGCTTCAGTATTACCGCGACCGGAATTTCTCGGCGCGGCAGCTGTCGGCGGTCTCGGTCGAAAAAGCGAGCGGCCGCTATCCCGATGCGCCGCCGGTGAAAGTCGACGACTGGTCGGGAATTATGGCAGGGCCCGACCGCCGGCTCGATCAGCCCTGGTTCGATCTTGTCAGAGGCGCTGACACCGAGACCGAGGGCGGCCTCGCGCAGGCCCCTGAACTCGATCCGATCAAATCGGCGCCGGTCTCTGCGATCGAGCACGACGAGAAGCCCGAAGACGAAACCGACGACCTCGCCGCTACGCGGCGTCTCAAAGACCTCGCGCGCGAGACGGCCCGCCGGGCCGTGGGCCTCGACCGCAGCATGCCAAACCTGTTGCCGGGGATCTGACGCCATGACGAAACCGCGCATCAACATCCATGTGACGCCCGAAGCGGATGAACTCCTCAAGCGCGCAGTACGTGACGGCGCCGCGAGCAAGGCCGCGGTCGTCGATGCTGCGATCAAGCAATTACTCGACGCCAAGGCCGACGAGCGCGCCCTTCAGCGGATCGCGCAGCGCCTCGACAAATTGACGAGGGCGATGGAGCGGATGGCGGATGAGGGGATCGCGCAGACCGAAACGCTTGCGCTGTTCGTTCTCTATTATCTCTGCGTCACGCCGCCGGTGCCGGAGTCCTTGCGCGGCGGCGCCGAGGCCGCGGGCAGGAAGCGCTTCGAACATTTCATTGGACAGGTCGGCGCGCGGCTCGCCGGCAAGGAGCGCACCACCGACGCGATCCTCGCGACCATCAATCTGATCCGGCCCAGTGCGGACGAGAGAGAGGAGCGCGCGGCATGACGCATCACGCTCCCGATTTCGAGACCGCGCTGCGTCGCGCGTCGATGCTGAAGACGGCGTTCGGGCCGGTGATCGGCGATGCGCTTGAAGATGCAAGCGTCATCGAGATCATGGTCAATCCCGACGGCGCGCTTTGGATTGAACGGCACGGGAAGGGACTCGCCGAAGAGGCGAAGCGCCTCAAAGGCGCCGACGTCGAACGGATCATTCGCCTGGTCGCGAGCCAGATCGGCTTTGATTGCGACAAGGCGCGCCCGATCGTCTCGGCGGAACTCCCGACTGGCGAACGCTTCGAGGGCGTCCTGCCACCGGTCGCTCCAAGTCCCTGCTTCTCGATCCGGAAGGCGGCCGGACGCGTCATCTCGCTCAGCGAATATGTCGGTGCCGGGATCATGACCGGCGCCGACGCGCTGATCCTCAAATCCGCCATCGCGAGGCGGCAGAACATCCTAATCGCCGGTGGCGCCTCGTCCGGCAAGACGACTCTCGCCAATGCGCTCCTCGCCGAGATCGCTGCGATCGAGGATCGGATTGTCATCCTCGAAGACACGCGCGAGCTTCGCTGCGACGCACGCGATGTCGTGGCGCTCCGGACGTCGCCGACGGTCAGTCTTGAAGCGCTTGTGCGCTCGACCATGCGGTTACGGCCCGACCGCATCATCGTTGGCGAAGTCAGAGGCGGCGAAGCGCTTGATCTTTTGAAAGCGTGGAACACCGGCCATCCCGGCGGAATCGCGACGGTGCACGCCAATTCCGCGGCGGCGGCGCTGACAAGGCTCGAACAATTGATCGGCGAACGGACGACGCACATCCCCTGTCAATTGATCGCCGACGCAATCGACCTCGTCGTCTTCATCAGCCGCGGCCCTGGCGGACGGCGCGTTGAAGAAATCCTGCGTGTCGAGGGCTTCGACCACAACGGCTACCGGCTCGCAAAACCCAATTCCCTCGAACTCGTTGTCATCAATGAAGGAGCAACCTCATGATT
>JBMOOR010000308.1:0-4739 GCA_049324555.1 Pseudomonadota bacterium
AGTAACGGGATAAGCTACATTGACTTTTCGAACAATGCTATCATCGGGAATAGATTTTTCCCGAAAATTAAAATTCTTGCATTAAAAATCGGGTAGGGTATAGACTTATTCTTGCGACGTCTCTATTGCCCGACTTGGGTCGCGGCATAAGTCTCTGAAATGCTATGGATTAGTCTCGCGGGCTTTTTGACCACCCTCGCATTCAGCCTGCAGATCGCGGCGCTGCCTGATTACTTGAGTGCGTCTTTCGTCGACGTACGCCAATCCGGCATCGCAATCGCAGCATTCTCCGCAGGCATTGTGATAGCGCGAATGTTCGGGCTTTCTTGGCTTGACAAGCCGATTGAGACCCGCGCAATCGGAGTCGGCACCGCTTTCGCCGCCGTCGGCATCATGTGCATTTTGGCCGCTTCGCCAACCTATGTCATTTGGGTGGGCCGATTCTTATTCGGCGTCGGCAACGCCATCGTCCTCGCGATTCTGGCGGGTGTCGCATCGCGATGGTCGAAGCATGATCGCGACACGGCGAACGATATCGCACAATTCTATTCTGCAACCGCTGTCGCTTTGGTCGCCGGCCCGCCGCTAGGCCTTCTCGCTTCAAGCGCGGTGGGATTCGCCGCCGTTCCTGCGTTGTCTCTGGCATGTTCGATAATTGTGGCGCTGACGCTTGTTGCCCGTCGCGAAATTTTGCGCCCGCGCCTCCTGCGCCCGGAAGATTACAGGCCGAGCGCCTTTCGACCGGACCGCCTCAGGTTACAGGTTCTGACTCTCGGCGCCTTGACCGCGGCGCCAGTCGGAGTTTTCGAAACGATATTTCCCTATCTTGCGAATGACGTCGGGATCGATCGGATTTTCGTCGTTTATCTGGCGTTTGCGATTTCCAACGTCTTCGGGCGCGCGATAAGCGCCCGGCCGATCTTCGCTGCGAACATGAGAACATGGGCGGCGCTTGGCGTTCTTGAATGCGCCGTTTCGTTCGCCGTCGTTTGTTGGCATGGCCGCGGATTGCCGATCTGGACCATCGCAATGCTGGCCGCCGGAGCCGGACTTGGATTGTCCGCGCAACTATTGACCAACAGATTGGCAACGCTATCGCCACGGGTCGAACGCGCGCGCTCTCTCAGCGTCTTGGTGCTGGCGTTTTATTTCGTCTTCGCGGCGTCATCCGTTCTCGGCGGCACCGCGTACGCGGTCGGCCAGGGGCTTCCGCTTTTGGCAATCGCTATATTCATGCTTGCGCTTTCAGCAGCAATCTATGTCACGCCGTTCAATAAAACCGGGAGTACTGCAATGGACGTCGAACCGTCGTAGCATTCAGAAAATCCTTTTTTCCATCGGCGGTTTAATGACTGCTGCAATCATCGGTCCGTATCCTTCGGCTTCAGCGCCTAGGAGACCTGTGCGCGGGTTGACGTAGCAAATTGATTTATCGCGCTTTTGGCATTTGTGTAGGCTGCGTTTCTTGCGACGCGTGGGAACCTCGTCAGGCTGTGCGAGCAGCCTTGATATTCAGGGTGCGTTTTAAGTTGTAAGCGATTGCGGTGAGACGGACCTGGAGGGCGGCTTTGGCGAGGCCTCGCCATCGCATTCGCCTGAGGCCGTAACTTCGCTTGGCGGTTCCGAAGATCTTTTCGATGCGGGCGCGGACCTGGTGGATCGGCCGGTTCCAGTCGCGCAATCGTTTCTGAATTTCCTTCTCGTCGCGTCCCCACATCCCCGTCGCGACGACGCGCGCGCGTCCGCCCTTCGCCTTGACGGCGTCGCTGAAACTCCGCCCGCGATAGGCGCTGTCGGCGAAGGTGTCGCCCGGATCATCGGGGAGCGCTGCGGGACCCGCTTTGCCGTCATTGATGTTCGCGGGCGTAACGACGACTTCCTCGATCAGCGCCGTGTCGGCGTCCGCGCCGACATGCGCCTTGAAGCCGTGCACGGCCTTCTTATTCTTGTGCTTCACCCAGCGGGCCTCGCCATCATCCTTGCTTGCAGAAGCGATGATTGTCGCGTCGACGATCGTGCCGGTCTTGATCGTTATGGCTTTCGCCGTGAGTTGCGCTGTTACGAGCGCGAACAGGCGCTCGTCCAGACCATTGGCGAGCAGCGCACTGCGGAACCGGATGAAGGCCGTCCGCTCAGGCGTCGCTTCCGTTTTCGAGAAGCCGCAGAAGCGCCGAAAAGAGGCGCGATCATCCAGCGCTTCGGCAAGCTTCACATCCGAAAGATCGTACCAGATCGACAGCAACAGGGCTTTGACCATCGCGAGCGGAGGCCATGCCGCCTCGCCCTTCGCAGCCGCATGAACGTTGGCGAGCAAGCCGTCGATCTCGGACCAGTCGATCAGCCCCGAAATCTCGTCAAGCGCCGAGGCCGACGAACATGTCGCCGCCGCAAACTCCAATCGTTCCTGACCAATCAAACGTCGAGCCATCGATCGCCTCATGAGCTTCCAAGCCGACCGAATCATGAGTCATAACAATCGTCTACGCCAACCCGCGCACAGGTCTCCTAGGCGTTCATGTGCGGATGGCACCCGCGGTTCCAAATTTATGCAACTTTGACGTTGATTCTGCGACTCGAGAGGGTTTTGCCGCAGGAGGCGACGCTGCACGATGCAGGAAGGCTAGGGTTGATTCATGGGGAAAGAGGCGACCCCTGTTCCGAACGCCAACGACGCCGCGCTGGCGAAAGCCGACGCGCTGCGGGAATTAATTGTGGCCGGCGAGGACGGCGAGGAAATGAAATTCCGGGTGCTCGACGCCACACACGAATTCGGCGTCGATCGCGCCACGATCTGACAATGGCTGAAGAAGTTCCGGGAGGGCGAAGGCCGCACCAGTTCGGTCGAGCCTGCGCGACGCGGGCCGAAGGGTGGGACCCAGAAAATTCCACTTGAGCAGCATGAGCTGATCGTCACCTTACTGAATAAGCGGTTTTTGCGGCGGGAGCGCACGAGCGTCGCCCAGGTTGTGCGTGAGATCGGCACCGAATGCCGGCAGCGCGGATTCCGCCCTCCTTCGCGACGGGACCGTCCAGCGTCGCATCGACTCCATTGACGCGGGTCTGCTCGCCCGGCGTCGTCCGCTCAGTGAAGGGACGATAGTCTTCGCCGCTGACGATGATCCGATGGTAAGCGTCCGGTGACACCCTGCGGTCACGCAGATTTTTTGACGCGTGGTTTTCGGTTCCATTGCTTGGCGAGCGCCGCGACGGCGGATTTGAGTTCGTCGACCGGCGCGACCGCGGGGTCAAAGTCTTCCGGCCACCACTCTTTGATTTCTTCGTGACGCTCATGGCTGGGATCCGCGATGGCGGCGAGGAACTCTTCGTAGCCGGAGAATCCGCCGACATCTTCGGGCGGGCAGCGGCCGGTCGCGGCGATGAGAACGGGATAGGTCTCGGCGGGATCTGGATCGAGGAAGCGGTCGATCTTGACGACATGCTCCCAGTTGTCGCCGAAGTCGTAGATGTAGCGCAGCGTCTTGGCGCCGGTATCCTCGATGACCTCCCAGAGCGTCGCTTTCTTCGCGTTGAGCGGCCCGCCCTGCCAGTCGGGATCGGGGATTCCCCAGCCGACTTCGTCGGCGCGGATCTCATAGAGATGTGAGTTGGTCCAGCCCATCGCGGCCTGCAGCACGAGGTGCAGGCGGTCAAGCCGAATATCGGCAGGAACGTCGAGCCGCCTTGTCACTTTCGGCTCGATGTCTTCGAGCGTGACGGAGAGGCGGGCGATCGTTTGAGGCTTCATGCGGCGAGTTTATCGCCGCGCTCGTTGTCACGCCAGTTCCATGGGAAAAATTCTTCGATCCGGTTGATCGGGTGCTCGGCGATTCTCGCCAGGACATCGCTGAGCCAACCTTCCGGATCGACGCTGTTGAGCTTGGCGGTTTCGATCAGCGTCGCGAGGGTCGCCGCCCGCTCGCCGCCTTTATCGGAGCCGGCGCGCGCGCCGATGTCGGCCCATGCGTAGCGACGCGTCATCGCCGTCGATGTCCATGTCTCGTCGAGGAAGATCAACCGGCCGGCGAGACGCACCTGTTCGCTGGCGTGAACGGTTTTTTTTGAAGCTGATCCCTTCAGCGGCGAAGAAGCGCGACAGCATCGACTTGTCGGCTTTCACGCCATGCGCTCGAAGAAGACGCTCGGCGATCGCGTCGAGCGTCAGATCGTTTTCCTTGCGCCGAAGCGCCAGAAGCCAATCGCGATGCGGCTTCAGAACCGAGCGCCGGTCCCCGCCAGTCGGAAGCGCCGCGGTCCGTTGCGACTTCTCAAAAACCCCCACCCAACGGATCGCGCTCGCAATCCCGACCCGGAAGATCCGCGCCGCCTCATTCCGGGAGAACCCGTCCTCGACAATCGCCTTTATAACCCGTGTGCGAAGTGCAGCTCCATGCGCCATGCCTGCCGGCCTCCTCCCGGCCATCAGCATGAATCAGAGTTCGTTCGCCTCGGGAATCCCCCGCGATTCAATTCGAAACCAACTTGCTCTAGCGGGTATGATCGTAAGCGTCCGGGGGACCTTTCAATTACCCACATTTTTCCGCCGCTCCAATTCGGCGCCGATTTCGATGTCGGTGAGTTTTGCAAGGCCGCGCCAGACGACGATATTTCCGGGAGGCGGATCGCCGGCCCGTGCAAGATAGCCGCCGAGGCGGGCGAGCTTTATCAGATAGAAGGCGAGCGTGCCGTTCCTGCATCGTCGATTGCCTGCGTCGGCGACGAGTCGATCGAGCAAGGCGATT
>JBMOOR010000309.1:0-43904 GCA_049324555.1 Pseudomonadota bacterium
TGCCCGACATTTTCCGTTGCATAGGCGGCCTGCCGCTGCGAGCGCAGGACGACGTCGGAGATCATTTCCTGCTGGCCGCGCCCGGCGGCGATCTTGAGGAGCTGATTGAATTGCGCGGGGCGGACGGCGCCTTTTGCAAGGCTGTAGTCAAGATCTTCGAGATAGTCGCGCACGCTCTCGAGTTTTTCCGGGTCCGGCGTGTCATGCACCCGGTAGATCTGCGCCGTCCGCTTCTGTTCCAGCATTTCCGCCGCCGCGACATTGGCGAGGATCATGAACTCCTCGATCAGCCGGTGCGCGTCATAGCGCTCGCGCCGGATGATGCGCGCGACGGAGCCGTCCTCGTTGAGGATGATCTTGCGTTCGGGAAGATCGAGATCGAGCGGCGCGCGCTTCGAGCGTTCTTTCCAGCGCGTTTGAAACGCGGCGTGGAGGCGATGGACGGTTTCGGCGACGTCCCCGGACTTCGATTTGTCGCCTATGATCTGCTGCGCCTCGGCGTAGGAGAGCTTGGCTGCTGAGCGCATCATCGCGCGCATAAAGCGATGCCGGCGCTTGCGCCCTTCGGCGTCAATAATCATCTCAACCGCGATGCAGGGCCGGTCGACATTCTCCTTGAGCGAACAAAGATCGTTCGAGAGTCGCTCGGGCAGCATCGGCACGACGCGATCTGGAAGATAGACGGAATTGCCGCGCCGTTGCGCCTCCTTGTCGAGGCGCGAGCCCGAACGCACGAACCAGCCGACATCAGCGATGGCGACAACAATCTTATATCCGCCCGGATTGGATGAATCATCGTCCGGCGCAGCGAAGACGGCGTCGTCGTGATCCTTGGCGTCTTCCGGGTCGATGGTGAGGAGCGGCAGGCGGCGGAGATCCGTGCGATCCTCAAGGCCCGGCGGTTTCGCACGCTCAGCCTCTGCGACGACGTCGGCGGGAAGATCGATAGGCACATCGTGGCCGGCGAGTGCGATCAGCGAAAAGGCGTTCCTGTCTTCGACATGGCCGGCGATGTCGCGGACGCGCGCGCGTCCCAATCCGCCGCCTCGCTGGGGGGAGGCTTCGACCCAGACGAGGTCGCCTTCCTTTGCGCCTTGCGTGTTGTCGCGCTCGATCGTGAATGTGCTGCGCGCACGCCGTTCGACAGGCTCTGCGATCCCGCCGAATTTCGATTTCCTGAAGACGGCGAGAAAGCGGTGCGCGCCGCGCCCGATCGGCTTCAAGATTTTCGCTTCGTAACCGTCATCGCCTGCGGGCTTTAATCGCGCGAGAACGCGGTCGCCGACACCGGGCGAGGGTTTCATCTTCTGCGCTTCGCGCAGAGCGATCCGGATCATCGGCGGCTCGGTGTCGCCCTCCCAGGACGCGGGAAGGCAGAGAAGGTCGCCTTCCTCGTCGACCGACATAATGTCGATTGCGAGGATTTCAGGAAGCTCGCCTGCGATGCGAAGTTTCTTCGGGCGGCTGCGTTGAACGCCGCCTTCCGCCTCCATCTCCTTGAGGATCGCGCGAAGCGTCGCGCGATCGTCGCCCTTCACGTTGAACGTGCGCGCGATTTCACGGCGCGAGGTTTCGCCAGGGTGTTCGCGCAGAAATTTTGCGATCTCGTCTTTGGACGGCAGCCCTTGCGGGCGTTTCTTCGAAGCCAAGGGGCGCTTTCTTGAAGGCGGCGCGTCCGCTCTACCATGATTGGCGGTGATTTCTAATCGCCGGCGCGGAGGGGGTCGACCGGCCTGCCGTCAACGAGGATCTCATAATGAAGGTGCACGGCCGTCGCGTTGCCGGATTTTCCCGTCCGGGCGATGACAGCTCCCGCTCTGACGCGCAACCCGGCGCGAAGGTCCGGAGCGATTGACGAGAGATGCGCATAGCGCGTCGAAACGCCGTCGCCATGCGCGATCACGATCATGAGGCCGTAGCCGTGTTGCTCGCCGATCGAGACGATGCGACCGTCGCCGCCGGCAAGGACAGGGCGCGGCGATCCCGTGTAAAGATCGATCCCGTCGTGAAAAGCGCCCGCGCCGCCAGACCGCGGCCCAAATCCCGATGAGAGGCACGCATCGACGGGCGCCCGCGCGAGCATGGCGCCGCGCAGAACGGTCAGCGGCGAATAGTTGGCGAGCCTTCCATCCGGTCCCGCAGGCGGCGCATTGGCGACTCTCATGCCGGGGCAAATAGCGAGCGAGTGCATAGAATAGGGTGCGCTTTGCGGGCGCTCCGTCGTCGCGCAGGCGGATAGCGCGAACGCTGCGGTGAGAGCGGCGGCTTTCCAAGAAGGATTTTCGATCAGCAACGCCATGACGCGAACACTACGCCGCAACACCTTCGAGAAGATTACAGGGCGGCGCGAAATTTGGCGAGCGGGGTTGAGATGTTGACGAACTCGCCGCTTCAGCCGGCGGCGGCTTTCTTCTTCGCCGTCTTTTTTTTCGGCGCCGTTTTCTTTGCGGGCTCTTTTACCGGTTTCGGCGCCGCGGCCTTCTTCGCCGCCTTGCGCGCGGGCTTTTTCGCAGGCGCTTTCTTCTCACGCTCGGCGATCAACTCAATCGCCTGTTCGATGGTCAGCGCCTGCGGGTCCTGTCCCTTCGGCAATGTCGCGTTGACCTTGCCGCATTTGACGTAAGGCCCGTAGCGCCCGTCCATCACCTGCACGGGATCCCCGCTTGCGGGGTGGCCCCCAAGCTCTTTCAAAGGCTTCGGCCCCGAGCCGCGCTGGCCTCGCGGATTGGCGCGCTTTTCGGCGATCAGCGCGACCGCGCGATTGAGGCCGATCTCAAAGACGTCTTCGATCGAAGGAAGATTGGCATACGTCTTGCCGTGCTTCACATAGGGACCGAAACGGCCGAGCCCTGCTTCAATGATCTCGCCGTCTTCCGGGTGCGCGCCGATTTCGCGCGGCAGCGAGAGCAGCATCAGCGCCTTTTCAAGCGTGATGTCTTCGACTTTCCAGTTCTTCGGAATGCCGGCGCGCTTCGGCTTCTCCTTCGATTCCTTCTCCTGCTCGCCGAGCTGGATATAGGGGCCGAAACGGCCGATGCGGAGAAAAACCTGAAGCTCCGATGCCGGATCAATTCCCAAGACTTTGTCGCCGGCGTTTTCTTCGCCTTCGCTCGCTGAGAGCTGGCGGCGGTAATTGCAGTCCGGATAATTCGTGCAGCCGATGAAGGCGCCGTATTTCCCGGTCTTCAAGGACAGCCGCCCGGTCCCGCAGACGGGGCACGCGCGCGGGTCGGCGCCGTCCGCTTTTTTCGGGAAGATGTGCGGGGCGAGGGCGTCCGTCAGCGCATCTAGAACGTCGCTGATTCTGAGTTCGCCGACGCTTTCGACGGTTGTCGAGAAATCCTTCCAGAATTCGCGCAGGAACGCCTTCCAGTCGACTTCGCCGTTCGAGATTTCGTCGAGCGTTTCCTCAAGATCCGCGGTGAAATCATATTCGACATAGCGCTTGAAGAAATTTTCAAGGAACGCGGTGACGATGCGGCCTTTTGAATCCGGGATGAACCGGTTCTTCTCCATCGTCACATAGCCGCGGTCGCGCAACGTCGTCAGGATGGAGGCGTAGGTCGAGGGGCGGCCGATGCCGAGCTCCTCAAGCCGCTTGACCAGCGAGGCTTCCGAATAGCGCGGCGGGGGCTGCGTGAAATGCTGGTCGGCCTTGACGTCGGAGACGGCGGCGCCGGCGCCCTGACGCACTTTCGGCAGCACGCCCGATCCGTCTTCGCTGTCCGAATCGTCGCGGCCTTCTTCGTAGAGGGTGAGGAAGCCGTCGAAGAGAATGACGGAGCCCGTCGCGCGAAGTCCGGTCTTCTTGTCCGTCGAGAGAAGATCGATCGTCGTGTTTTCAAGCTCGGCCGATTGCATCTGGCTCGCCATCGCGCGCTTCCAGATGAGTTCATAGAGCCTGTGCTGATCGGCATCGAGGCCGCGGATTTTTCCGGGCAGCCGCCCGAAGGACGTCGGGCGAATGCACTCATGCGCTTCCTGCGCGTTCTTCGCCTTCGTCTTGTAGATGCGCGGGGCGTCGGAGCGGTATTTCTCGCCAAATTCCTTGTCGATTGTCCGCCGCGCATCGCCGATCGCCTCGCCCGCCATGTCGACGCCATCGGTCCGCATATAGGTGATGAGGCCTGTCGTCTCGCCGCCGATATCGACGCCCTCGTAAAGCTGCTGCGCAAGGCGCATCGTGCGCTGGGCATTGAAACTGAGCTTGCGCGCGGCCTCCTGCTGCAGGGTCGAAGTCGTGAACGGCGCCGGAGGATGGCGCCTCGCCGGTTTTGCTTCGATTGCATCGATCGTGAAGCTCGACGTCTCGACGGTCTTCTTCGCGGCGAGCGCTGAGGCTTCATTCGCCAGTGAGAATTTTTTGAGCTTCTCGCCGTCAAGGATCGTCAGGCGCGCTTCGAACGACGCCGATCCTTCGGAAGCCGCCTGCGCCGCGACCGTCCAGTACTCCTCGGCGGTGAATTTCTCGATTTCGAGTTCACGCTCGCAGATGAGGCGAAGCGCGACTGACTGCACGCGGCCCGCCGAGCGCGCGCCCGGGAGCTTGCGCCAGAGCACGGGCGAGAGTGTGAAACCGACGAGATAGTCGAGCGCGCGGCGTGCGAGATAGGCGTCGACGAGCGCCTGATCGACCTCGCGCGGGTGCTTCATCGCCTCAGAAACGGCGGATTTGGTGATCGCGTTGAAGGCGACGCGGTCGATCTTCAGACCCTTTTTCAGCGCTTTCTTCTGGCTGAGGACTTCGAGAAGGTGCCAGGAAATCGCTTCGCCCTCGCGGTCGGGGTCAGTTGCGAGAATGAGGCGGTCCGACGCTTTCACTGCGTCGGCGATCTCGGCGACGCGCTTTTTCGACGCCGCGTCGAGCTCCCAGATCATCGTGAAATCGGTCTTGGGGTCGACCGAGCCGTCCTTCGACGGCAGGTCGCGTATATGGCCGAACGACGCCAGAACCCGATAGTCGGAACCGAGATACTTGTTGATCGTTTTGGCCTTCGAGGGCGATTCGACAATGACGACCTGCATGCGTCGTTCGGGCTCCAGGGCGGCGATTTCGGTCAGTCCCGGCGCAAGGGGCCGGGCGCGAAGGCGCGGGAAAGTGCGTTGGCGTTGGTGAGAATGTCAACCGTGGGGCCAGGAATAACTACAACCTATGGTTTAATAATATTTCTTTTATCATCTATGGTTGCTATGATCGCGAAGGGCGACAATTGGCGATGTCCGCTACGGGATAGGAATTTCTATGATGGAACAAGACGCTGCGGCGCGAAAGATCAACGGGAACCAGCCAACGATGGCCGGGGAGGCGGAGACCGCTGAATATATTGGCGACCTTCTTGTTCAGCTCGAGCGTCTTGCTCGGACCCATGGATTGGTGCGGCTGCAATACCTCCTGCGCTCCTGTCAGGAGGAGGCCGCGAAAGTCGCCGGCGGGCGGTAGGGCCGCGTCAGCCCGCCTTTAGAGAGAATCGCCCGCCGGAGTGTTCTTCCGCCTCGCCTGCAAGGATGAGGTCTATGAGGGCGTCGATGACGAGGCTCGACGGCGCATCGACTTCACGCAGAACCTCGTCGCGTTGGAGCGGGGTGAAGCTCAACGCCTCCTTGACCCTATCGCGCGCCTTCGCGGCGTCTTCGGCGTCATAGAGGTCGCCGCCGGCGCCGTTCGCGATCCAGCTGAGGAGATCGCGCTCTCCCTCGCGTGCGCCGCGGTTCTGCTCGGCGAGGACATCGAGCACGTCCTGCGCGTTCTCGACGAGCGTCGCGCCATCCCGAATGAGGCGGTTCGCCCCTTGGCAGCGCGGATCGAGCGGCGAACCGGGAACCGCGAAAACCTCACGGCCCTGTTCGAGCGCAAAGCGCGCGGTGATGAGGGTTCCCGATTTCGCCGCAGCTTCGACGACGACGACCCCGCGCGAGAGGCCGGAGATGAGGCGGTTGCGGCGCGGGAAATCGCGGGCGGTCGGTTCGGCGCCGGGCGGCTGTTCGGAAAGGATGAGGCCGCGCTCGGCGATAGCGGCGGTGAGTTCGGCATGTTCCGGCGGATAGACGATATCGACGCCGCCCGCGACGACGGCGATCGTTCCCGTTTTCAGCGACGCCTCGTGCGCCGCGCCGTCAATGCCGCGCGCCAGACCGGAGACGATGACGACATCCGCGGCGCCAAGACCTTCTGCAAGCGCTCGCGCGATCTTGCGCCCCACCCCTGATGCATTCCTTGCGCCGATGATGGCCACGGCGGGCCGGGCGAAAAGCGAGGCGTGTCCGCGCACATAGATGAGCGGAGGGGCGTCGGCGATCTCGCCGAGCGGGCGCGGATAGTCCGCCTCGCAGCGTGCGATAAGGCGTGCGCCTTTTTCGCGCGCTTCAGCAAGTTCGCGTTCAGCCTCGCCGCGAGCCGAGGCCCTGAGCGGCGATTTGCGCCCGGCTTTCGCTGCGAGCTGCGGCAGCGCGTCGATCGCGGCGGCCGCGCTCCCGAAGCGATCGAGAAGGCGGAAGAAGGTGATCGGCCCGATAGTCTCGGTGCGGATGAGCTGCAGCCAGTCGAGCCGCTCCTTATCGCTCAGTTTCGCCACGAACGCTCCCCCAACAGCCAGATCACGCCGGATCGGCCGCAAGCTTCTTCTTTCCGATCTTCGGCTCTTCGCCTTTGATGAGGCGTTTGATGTTCGCCTCATGGCGAATGAAGATCAGAACGGTCATGAAAATCGCCGCGATCGCAAAGGCGGCCTTGCCCATCGAGAAAAGAACAAGCGGCGAAGCGGCGGCGGCGCCGAGCGCGGCGAGCGATGAAAACCGGAGCGCAAAAGCAAGAATCAGCCAGACCGCGCAGGCGAAGACCCCGGCGGGAAACCAGAGCGCGAGAAGAGTGCCGAGAAAGGTGGCGACGCCCTTGCCGCCCTTGAATTTCAGCCAGACCGGAAAGCAGTGGCCGAGAAAAGCGGCGGCGCCCGCGACTTCCGGCCGCCAATGAAGGGCGTAGGCGATCAGAACCGCGATCGCGCCCTTGCCGCCGTCGAGGACGAGCGTTGCAAGCGCCAGATCCTTGCGGCCGGTGCGCAACACGTTCGTTGCGCCGATATTGCCGGAGCCGATCGCGCGAATGTCGCCCAATCCCGCCGCCTTGGTGATGACGAGGCCGAATGGAACCGAGCCGAGGAGGTAGCCGAGGATGGCGGCGAGAGCGATGGTCAAAACGCGGCGCCTTTCGTAATGAGCGCGTCAAGGACAGCCATGCGCGTCGCCACTCCGTAAAAGACCTGCTTGAGAACCAGTGAGCGGTCTTGATCGTCGGCGAGCGCGCCGTCGATTTCAACGCCCCTGTTCATCGGGCCGGGATGCATGACCTTTGCGCTCGGCTTGGCGAATTTGATCGTCCCGTGAGTGAGGCCGAACGTCTCGAAATATCCTTTCGCGGCGTCCTTGCCGCCTTCTTCCATGCGCTCGAACTGCATCCTTAACGCCATCACGATATCGGCGCCCGCAATTCCTTCGGCCAGAGTGTCGAAGCGCCTCGCCTTTGTGAAGAGGCCTGGGGCCGGCATCAGGTGCGACGGCCCGATAAAACGCACTTCTGCGCCGAGCCTTGAAAAGAGCGTTGCGCCCGAGGCGGCGACGCGGCTGTGCCTGACGTCGCCGCAGATTGCTATGACGAGGCCTTCAAGCGTTCCGTAGACGGACCTTATCGTCGCTGCGTCGAGGAGCGCCTGCGTCGGGTGTTCGCGGACGCCGTCGCCTGCGTTGATGACGGCGCAGTCGATGCGTTTTGCGATCTCGTCGTGGACGCGCGGCTCCTTGTGGCGGACGATCAGGGCGTGCGCGCCCATCGCGGCGAGCGTTTGCGCGGTGTCGACGAGCGATTCGCCCTTGTTGACGGAGGAGGCGGCGACCGGGACGTTGAGAACGTCGGCGCCGAGCCGGCGCCCCGCAAGCTCAAAGCTCAGATTGGTTCGCGTCGAGGCCTCGAAGAAGAGGTTGATTTGCGTCTTGCCGGCGAGACGCGCGGGCGGGCGCTGACCGGCTTTCAAAAAGCGCGCGTAATATTCGGCGAGTTCAAGGACGTAGAGGGTCTCCGTCCCGTTGAAGTCGTCGACATTAATGAGGTTCGCCGCGGCAAAGCCGCCCTTCGGCGTGTAGGGACGATCGATGAAATCCATGAGGCGGCGTTCTACAGGGCGCTCGCCCGTCGATGCAATCTTGCGGCGAAGGCGCTCACGATGTCTTGCCGGACTTCATTATCCACAACGCGCCTGCGCCGATGACGGCGACGTCGATCAGAAACATCAGCAAGAGCGTCGCCGGGCCGCCATTCTGGAGATAGCGGGAGCCGCCGAGCGCAAGCCCGACCGCGCAAACGCCCATCGCGCCGATGATGGCGATGCGGCCGCCGCGCCATACGACGAGACCGAGCACGCTGTAGGCGGCGCCGAAGCCGGCGAGGGGCGTCTTCAAGTCGGCGGGCGCGCCGGTCGCCGCGACGACGAGGTGCAAAATGCCGGTCGCGATCAGCAGCAGGGACATCAGTTTTTTGAGATTGGCGGGCGTCATATCGTTCCCTCCCTTGCGGCGCGAAGACTTCTCAAACGGTCGATTGCGCCTTGGAGGATGAATGTCGCCGCCGATTCGTCGATTTTAGCAGCCCGTTTCGCACGGCTCGTATCGATGGCGATAAGGCTTCTTTCCATCGCGACAGTCGATAGGCGTTCATCCCAAAGCGCGACGGGAAGAGAAAGCGACCTTGCAAGATTGCGGGCGAAGGCGCGGGTCGATTGCGCCCGCGGGCCTTCTGTTCCATCCATGTTTCGCGGGAGCCCAAGCACAATCCCGACGACGCTCCGGTCGGCGGCGAGGCGCGCGAGTTCGGCGGCCTCCGCCGTGAACTTCGTCCGGCGGATGGTGAGGACGGGCGTTGCGACCGTTCGGTCGGGGTCGCAAGAAGCGACGCCGATCGTTTTTTCCCCGAGATCGAGGCCTAAAAGAGCGCCGCGCGGCCCAAACCCTGCCGCACCCGGTTCAAATTCATCCGCCATTCCGGCAGGGTATGGCGCCGTCTCCCCCGCCTGGAAAGCTCACGCTTGCAACTCTGGTCCCGTCTCGCCCTCGTTCTTCTCGCCGTCGCCGGATGTTCCCGCGCCGACCTGGCGCCGCAGGCGGTCGATGGCGATGCGCTTGTCACGATCGAGCAGCGGCGTGACGACCCCTGGCGGGTTTCGATTGAGTTGAAGACGCCGCGTGCGGTTCTCGACCTCGGGCCGTCGATCGAGAGCTATCGGGAGCGTCATTGGCGGTTGGAAGGCGAGAGCGCGCGGCTCGTCGCACGCGACGGCCGCGACTTCGTCGAAGCGACGGGCGCAGGCCGAAAATTCCGGTCTCTTTCCTTTCTGGTCGAACCGGCGCCCGTCGACTTGCGCAAGGACTACGAGCCTTTTGTCCCGATGGGCGACGGGGCCGTCCTTATTTACTCCGGCCATTTCATGCCGTTTCGCGACGCCGGAACGCGGATGGACGCAAAACTGACAGTGATCGCGGAGAAAGGCGCGGCGGTTTCCGCGTTCGGAGAGACCGCGCCCCGGTTTGAAAACTGGGAAAGCCCGTATCGCCATCCCGCCTTCATCTATCTTGGATCGGCCGCGCCTGCTGGCGAAGCGATAAGCATCGCCGACAAGACAGCGCCGCAATGGATCAAAGACGAAGTCGCTTCCTTTGCGCCTGCGATCGCCGAAGTCTTGACGGACATGCTTGAGCGCTCGCTGCCGAGTTCGCCGAATATTTTTGTCGTCATGGGCGATCTCAGCGAGGAGGGGCGCCTCAGTTACAGCGGCGACGCGCTCCCCGGGCAATATCAGATGACGCTCGCGGGCGGCGCGTGGAAGGTCGCCTCGCCGCAGGCGCTCGGCGTCCTCCGTCTTTCGACCGCGCATGAGGCGGCGCATCTTTTCCAGGCGGCGGCACGGCCGAAATCGGACGCAGTCCCTGACTGGATCCATGAAGGCGGCGCCGAAGCGCTCGCCGCGGAAGCGATGCTCGCCGCCGGTTATTGGAGTGCTGAGGAAGCAGCCGCGCATTTCGCCGACGCGCAAGCCGAGTGCGCCGCCTCGCTCGAACAGCTTTCCCTGCAACGGGCGGAAGCCGAAGCGAGATGGGACGCCGTCTATTCCTGCGGGCGCGTCTTAAACGTCGCCGCCGCCGGCAAAGGAGGCGTCGTCGCGTTCTGGCGGGAGTTCGTGCGCCGCGCCGCGAACGAGGGTTACGACGAGGCGATGTTCCTCGCGCTCGCCGAGGAGAGCGCCGGCATTGAGGTTGCGGGAGCAATTCGCGATCTCATTCGCATCAACGATGCGCGCCCGGACCTTGCGATCGGGCGGATGCTGGTCGCGGGCGCGGCGGGCCTTGAAGTGGAGGGGGGGCGTTGATAGGGCTTCGCCCTCGTTCGCACCCGCAATAGAGCCCCTATGTCCGTCGACAAGGAAACCGTCCGCAAGGTCGCCAAGCTCGCCCGTCTCGCCGAGCCGGAGGAACGGCTCGAACAGTTGACCGTCGAACTGAACGGCATCCTCAAATGGATCGAGCAGCTTAACGAGGTTGACGTCTTCGGCGTCGAGCCGATGACCTCAACCGTCGACATGAAACTCCCGATGCGCGAGGACGTCCTGCAATCGGGCCCCGTCGGGGGCGGCCAGCCGGACAATGTCGTCGCCAATGCGCCGCGGACGGAGGATCACTTCTTCGTCGTGCCGAAGGTGGTGGAATAAGAAATGACCGACATCACCGATCTTTCCCTCGCCGAACTCCGCGACGCGCTGAAAGCCAAAAAAGTTTCCTCGCTCGAAGCGACGGACGCCTATCTCGCCAATATCGAGAAGGCGAAGGATTTGAACGCCTTCGTCACCGTCACCGCCGACAAGGCGCGGGCGATGGCGAAAGCCTCGGATGCGAAACTCGCCAGAGGCGAGGGCGGGTCGATCGAAGGCGTTCCCCTGGGCATCAAGGATCTTTTTTGCACCGCGGGCGTCCAGACGACCGCGGGTTCACACATTCTCGAAGGCTTCGTTCCGCCTTACGAGTCGACCGTCTCCGCGCAGCTCTGGCGCGACGGCGCCGTCTGTCTCGGCAAGCTCAACATGGATGAGTTCGCGATGGGCTCGTCGAACGAGACGAGCTATTTCGGGCCCGTCATCAACCCGTGGCGCGGACGAGGCGGCAACGCCAAGCTCACCCCCGGGGGCTCGTCGGGCGGCTCATCGGCGAGCGTCGCTGCGCATCTTTGCGCCGCCGCGACCGCGACCGACACCGGCGGCTCGATCCGCCAGCCGGCGTCCTTGACGGCGACTGTCGGCGTCAAGCCGACCTATGGGCGCTGTTCGCGCTGGGGGATTGTCGCCTTCGCTTCGTCACTGGACCAGGCGGGGCCGATCGCGCGCGATACGCGCGACGCGGCGATCATGCTCCGCTCGATGGCGGGACATGATCCGAAGGATTCAACATCTGTCGACCGCCCCGTGCCGGATTACGAAAAGGCGCTCGGCGCTTCGGTCAAAGGTCTCCGCATCGGCGTGCCGAAGGAATACCGGATCGACGGCATGCCCGCCGAAATCGAAAAACTCTGGGCTGACGGCGTCAAATGGATGAAGGGCGCCGGCTGCGAGATCGTCGACATTTCGCTCCCCCTGACGAAATACGCGCTCCCGGTCTATTACATCGTCGCTCCCGCCGAAGCGTCGTCGAACCTCGCGCGCTATGACGGCGTCAGATACGGCCATCGCTCGAAGAACTACGGCGACGTTCAGTCGATGTATGAGAACTCGCGCGCGGAAGGTTTTGGCAAAGAGGTCAAGCGCCGCATCATCATCGGCACCTATGTGCTCTCGGCCGGCTATTACGACGCCTATTATCTGAAAGCCCAGAAAGTCCGTAAACGGATATTCGACGAATTCAACGACGCATTCAGGAAAGTCGATCTGATCCTGACGCCGTCCTCGCCATCCGCCGCGTTCGCGCTCGGCGAGAAATCGGCGGACCCCGTGCAGATGTATCTGAACGACGTCTTCACGGTGACCGCGAACCTCGCGGGGCTTCCCGGCGCCTCCGTTCCGGCGGGCCTCGACGCAAAAGGATTGCCGCTCGGGCTGCAATTGATCGCCAAGCCGTTCGACGAAGAGACGATGTTCAAGGGCATGTTCGCGCTCGAACAGGCGGCGGGGTTCAAGGCGCGGCCGGAGCGGTGGTGGGGGTGAGCGCTTTCAGAGCCGACGGCGCCGTCTCCCAAACAGAAAAAGCGAAGACGATCGCATTTCAAGTCCCCCCTCTCCCGCTTGCGGGAGAGGGCAGGGTGAGGGGGCGTCAACATGACCGATCTCGCTTTTTACTCCCCCTCACCCCCGACCCGTCGGACGCATGGTCCGACCCCGCAAGCGGGAGAGGGGAGCAGTTGCGCTTCCAGCTGAACGTGTATGCTCCCTTCCCAATTTGAGGGATTGCGCCTTACGCTTAGCGACCGCCAGGAAGCTGGTCAGAGAGGTTGACTGATGGGACGCATAAAAACATTTCGATACGACCCAGCTAAAGATCTCGTCAGCAAGGAAGGAATCGCCGTCTTCATAGCCGATGCGTTCGAGACGGGTGACCCTGCTTACATCGCACATGCGCTTGGCGTCGTCGCGCGCTCGAAAGGGATGAGCGAGCTTGCACGCGAGACCGGGCTTTCCCGCGAGCAGCTTTACCGCTCGTTCAGCGAAGAGGGCAATCCGACGCTCAAAACGATGCTCGCAGTGATGAAAGCGCTTGGGCTCGACATGACCGCGAAGGCGCAGGGGTGAGGCTTCACCGCTGGGCGCTCGAACAGACGGCGGGTTTCAAGGCAAAGCGGGAGAAGTGGTGGGAATGAAGAGCATGCGCCACATTCGTAAGATGCATCCGCGATTGGTCACTGCTCTGATGTGCTTGCCGATTTTCCTGATGTCGATCATTTTGATGCAGCTACTAGATGACAGCTTGCCAAGGATTTCTGCGGGAACATTTGGCGGCATGATGGTGATGAATTTCGCAATTTATTTCCGGCGTAATCGCCAAGCTGGCGATCACCACTCAAAATGACTCCCTACCGTTCTCTCACCTACGACGCCCCGCTTTCGACGCCAATCAAAAATCAGGCGTGGATCGCCGAGCGTGATTGCGACTGGCGCATTGTCATCTTCCCCGGCACGCCGGCGCGGAAATATCTGTTCGAGCGGATGCTTCGAACCGCGCCCGCCGATTTGGAAGTCGTGCTCCTCGCGCGGCCGGGTTACGGACGAGGCCACACCCAAGTCTATCTCGACTTCAACGATCAGGTCGCGGCGGCAAGACCGTTCCTTGAGGACGGAAAGAAGGTCGTCACACTCGGCGTCTCCTATGGCGGCGAGCTTGCGCTGAAGGCGCTGGTCGATTTCCCGCAACAGGTGAAAGGCTCGGTCACCGTCGCCGCGCTCGTCACCGAGCCGCGCCCATGGGTTCAGCCCTTCGTCGATCTCGGCGGCGCGCCGGTCGTCCGCTCGCTCCTGCCGCGCACCCTTCATCACGCGCGGGCGGAGGTCGCCGGCCGCCGGTCGCAGATCGGCCCCCTTTTTTCACGCCTTAAAGAGGTGAGGGCGCCTGTCACCATCATTCACGGCGACGCCGACCACCTCGTCTCTCGAAAGGATGCGGCGACCTTGAAGGGCTATTTCGCCCCTGGCGCCGATGTCGAATGCCGCGAAGTCCGGGGCGGCACACATTTCCTGGAAATGCAGTTTCCGACCCTGCTGTTCGATGCGGTGAAGCGCGTTATTTCGAGAGCGGAACAAAAAGAGTCAAAAAAATGATTGCATGCAATCAATTTATTCCCTATAAGGCAAGACATGAGCAGCATCACGGTCAGAAACATCCCCGAAAGCGTCAAGGCGGCGCTCGCCCGCCGGGCGGAGGAAACCGGCGAGAGCCTTGAGGCGTACCTCCGGCGCATTCTTGAGATGGAATCGAGCAAGGACCCGGCGCCGGACCAGGCGAAGCTGCGGTTTCGGGCGATCCTGAAGCGGATCGAGGAATTGCCGCCGCTTGAGCCCGGGCAAAAGGACGCCTGGGAGCTCAGCGAGGAGTTCAGCCGCAACGATACGCCGGCGGTCGCATGATCGTTGTCGATACGAATGTCGTCAGCGAGCTGGTGAAACCCGATCGTTCGTGGCGGGTCGTCGACTGGTTCGACCGGAATATAAGGGAGATCGCGCTCGCGACGCCATCGATGGCGGAGTTGCAGATCGGCGTCCTCGCCATGGCGGACGGGCGCAGAAAAGCGGAAATCGGCGCCGCCTATCTCGACATTTTCGATCTTCTTGCCGAACGCATCCTGACTTTTGACCGCGCCGCCGCTATGGCGTTCGCAGACATCGCAATCGCGTGCAAGCGGCGCGGCAAGCGGATCAATACAATCGACTGCCAGATTGCAGCGATCGCCCAGACGCATCGCGCAAGCATCGCGACGCGGGACGGAGACTTCGCGGCGGCTGGCGCCAAACTGATTAACCCGTGGGAGTACGATCCATGACCGTTGAAAGCGCGACACGCAGACCCGCACGGTCGAATTCGGCGACTGGGAAGTCGTTATCAGGCTCGCTGCGCACGCCAGATTTTGTCGACGTCCGTGCTCTTCATGGAGTTTATCCTCGGGCCGGCCTGCAGCCGGTCCCCGCGGGCTTCGATCGGGATGATAGATTGGTGAGACCATGTTCCTCGAAATAGACGGTCTATTGACCATGGACGAAGTCAATCGCCTCAGGGCGATTGCGGCGTCATCGCCCTTTGTCGCCGGGCGCGTCTCCAACCCGCACAACATTTCGAAGAACAACTACCAGATCGATTTCGCCTCGCCGGGCTACAAGGAAAGCTCGGCCATGCTCCTCGCCGCTTACATGCGGAACGAGGAGTTCCGCCTGTTCGCGATGCCGAAGATCGTCGCACCGCCGATGATCTGCCGCTACTCGCCGGGGATGAGCTATGGCCGTCACAGCGACACCGCCTATGAGACGGTCAACGGCCAGCGCATGCGCTTTGACGTGTCGTCGACCGTGTTTCTTGGCGACCCGGACAAGAGCCTCGGCGGCGAGCTCACCATTCATCTCGGCTCGCAGCCGATCCGCATCAAGGGCCGCCCCGGTTCGGCGGTCGTCTATCCCTCTTCGACGATCCACGAAGTCCTGCCGCTCGAATCCGGGGAGCGTCTTGTGGCGATCACCTTCATCGAGAGCGAAGTGCGCGATCCGACGCAGCGCAATCTTCTATACGATCTCAATGAGGTCTACGCGCTTGAAGGCGATCGCATGGAATGGGAAAACCGCATCCGCCTGCAGCACGTGCATACGTGCCTCAGGCGCATGTGGGCGGAGTAGGAAATGGCGGAACCACGCAAACTCCTCAAAGGCGAAACCGGCGACTGGGAGGTCGTGATCGGGCTTGAGGTCCATGCGCAGGTCGCCTCGAAGTCGAAGCTTTTTTCAGGCGCGTCGGCCGAATACGGCGCCGGGCCGAATGAGAACGTGTCGCTCGTCGACGCCGCGATGCCGGGGATGCTCCCGGTCATCAACAAATTCTGCGTCGAACAGGCGGTGAAGACCGGCCTCGGCCTTAACGCGAAAATCAATCTTCGCTCGCGCTTTGACCGGAAGAACTATTTCTATCCCGACCTGCCGCAAGGTTATCAGATCTCGCAATACAAGGACCCGGTCGTCGGCGAAGGCGAAATAGAGGTCGAGGTCGATGGCGATGAGATCACGGTCGGCATCGAGCGGCTCCACCTTGAACAGGATGCGGGGAAGTCGATCCACGACCTCTCGCCGAAGGAATCCTATGTCGACCTTAACCGGTCAGGCGTCGCGCTGATGGAGATTGTGTCGAAGCCAGACATGCGCTCGGCCGACGAGGCGGCGGCGTATTTTTCAAAGCTCCGCACCATCCTGCGCTATCTCGGGACCTGCGACGGCAATATGGAGGAAGGCTCCATGCGCGCCGACGTAAACGTTTCGGTGCGCCGACCCGGCGATAAACTCGGCACACGGACGGAAACGAAGAACATCAACTCGATCCGCTATGTCAAACAGGCGGTCGAGTATGAGGCGCGCCGCCAGATCGAAGTCCTCGAACGCGGCGGCAAAATCGACCAGGAAACGCGGCTCTTCAACGTCGCGACCGGCGAGACGCGCACCATGCGCTCGAAAGAGGACGCGCACGACTATCGCTATTTCCCGGATCCCGATCTTCTTCCCCTCGAACTCGATCCCAAGTGGGTCGAGAAGATCAAGGCGAGCCTCCCCGAACTTCCGGACGCGAAGAAACATCGCTTCATGAAAAGCTACGGCCTCTCGCTCTATGACGCCGCCGTCCTCTCGCAAGATCGCGCCAAGGCGGACTATTTCGAAACGGTCGCGAAAGGACGCGACGGCAAACTCGCCGCGAATTGGGTGACGACGGAATTATTCGGCGCGCTCAACAAGAGCGGGAAAGAGATTGCCGATTCGCCGATTTCGGCCGTCGAGCTTGGAAAGCTCATCGACCTTATCGCAAATGATACGATCTCGGGACGTATCGCCAAGGATGTCTTTGCGATCATGTTTGAAAAGGGCGGCGGTCCGGAAAAGATCGTTGAGGAGCGCGGCTTGAAGCAAGTGACGGATGCGGGCGCGATCGAAACCGCGATTGACGCGATCATCGCAGCCAATCCCGACCAGGCGGCGCAGGTGAAGGAAAAGCCCAAGACCTTCGGCTGGTTCGTCGGGCAGGTGATGAAGGCGACAGGCGGCAAGGCAAATCCCGCCGCGGTCAACGAGATCCTGAAGAAAAAGCTCGGCGTCGAATAGGGCGGCCATCACGCCAGCGTGATCGCTTTCAGACCGTGAACCCGCTATATTTCACCAGGGCGCGCGGGGTGTGAAGCGGAGAGCAATTCATGTTCAGGAAGACGATTCTCATTGGCGCCCTGTCGGCGCTCGGCTGCGCGACGACGGGCGCTGAACCCGTCAATGACGAGGCGGCGGCGAAACTTGCGGAATACAACCGGACCGGCGAAAAGACCAATTGTCTCAACACGACCTATATCGACCAGATCACCGCGGTCGACGAAAAGACCCTCCTTATCCGCGCGCGCGTCAGCGACTACTATGTCGTCGACCTCTCGGGCCGATGCAACGGCGCGACGCGCATCAGCAACCGGTTTGAATATACGACCTCGACAGGCCAGCTCTGCCGCAACGAGATTATCCGTATTGTCGACAACACGTCGGGATTCACCGTCGGCTCCTGCGGCATGGGCGAGTTTGAAAAGCTCGCGAAGAAGCCGCCTGCGGAGTAGGCGACCCGCTCCCGGGATGACCGTAATGTGATCGCCCTCGCTCCCTTCGTGTGCAGAGGGCGATTGATTGCGTCCGCCGAACTTTAAAGAATGACGATAGAGCCGCCCCGGCGTGGTTGCGGATGGAGGTCCGATCTTGTCCCGACCGATCCAGCTTTATTACTGGCCGACGCCCAACGGCTTCAAGATCACGATCATGCTTGAGGAGCTTGAAGCTCCTTATGAGATCAAACTGGTCAACATCCTCAAAGGCGATCAGTTCAAGGAAGATTTTCTGAAAATCTCTCCGAACAACAGGATGCCGGCGATCATCGATCCGGATGGCCCGGGCGGTCGTCCCATCTCGGTCTTTGAAAGCGGCGCGATTCTTCAATATCTCGGCCGAAAATACGGAAAATTCTATCCCGCCGACGAACGCGCGCGCGTCGCCGTTGAAGAGTGGCTCTTCTGGCAGATCGGCGGCCTTGGCCCCATGGCGGGACAGGCGCATCACTTCATCCGCTACGCGCCCGAAAAAATTCCCTATGCGATGGATCGCTATCGCAATGAATCAAAACGCCTTTACGGCGTCATCGAACGCCAGTTGAAGGCGACGGGCGCGGACTATCTCGCGGGCGATTATTCGATCGCCGACATGGCGGCGATCGGATGGGCCGTCGCGCATGACTGGCACGAAGTGAGCTTCGACGATCTCCCGCTGGTCAAGGGCTGGTATGACCGTGTTCTCGCGCGCCCTGCGGTCCAGCGCGGCCTCGCTATCGGCGCGGAAGAACGCGCGAAAGCAAAACCGCTCGCTGAGGACGAAGAGGCGAAAAAAATCCTCTTCGGGCAGGGCGGTGCGGCGAAGCCCTGAAGCGCCATATCATCCGTATACGATATAATGCGCGAAAGTCGCCCACCGCGAGCGTTAACAACCTGTTAGCCGTTCGCTAAGGAACAGGAAACCTTTTGTTCACGCAAATTTAGGCTCCAGCCTTTCACATTCGTCATGGTTAACCCGGAGAGGGCCTCCGGCGATGATGAAATGAAGGGGCGAAGACATGTCTATTTCGGTGCAGGCCGATGCGTTGATGTCGGCGACGGCGATCCTCAACAGCGAGGAGATGTATCGGCTGGGGCTCGCGGCCTCCGTCGGCGGCGAGGGGGAATTCGACCTCATCAACGCGCATAAATGGTTCAATCTCGCGGCGATGATGGGCAATCCGGAGGCGCGGACCTATCGCGCCGAACTCGCCCGTGAAATGACGCCGGACGAAGTCGCCGAAGCGCAAAAGCTCGCACGCGAATATCTCTCGACGCATCGTCCGCGGATGGCGGGTTAAGGCGCCTTTGAGGGCGGCCCTCAGACAGGGAGGGCCGCCGGTCCCGCGTCTTTCGCCATGGTCGAATCTTGACGTCGCGGGCGACCGCCTGTGATAGATTCCGGCCTGATGAACGGCCCCGAACAACGAATCGAAGAGATCGCGGCGATCATAGCGCCTTTCGCCGGCGCTGTTGGCGGCCTCGTCACTGCGCTGCGGGCGGTGCAGGCGAAGATCGGCTTCCTGCCGGTCGAAACGGAAGAAGCCGCTGCCGGAATCTTCAATCTCTCCCGCGCCGAAGTCAAAGGTGTCATCAGCTTCTACTCCGATTTCGCGCGGACGCCGAAAGGGCGGACCGTCATCCGGCTTTGCGCTGCGGAAGCGTGTCAGGCGCTGGGCGGTCGCGAGCTTGAGCGCGCCGTTGAGCGGCGCTTCGCGCTTAAGGCGGGCGGAACGAGCGCTTCCGGCGATCTGACGATAGAGCATGTCTATTGCCTCGGCCTCTGTTCGGCGGGACCAGCGGCGATATTTGGCGGCAGGCTGATGGCCAAGGCAAGCGAAGAGAAGATCGTTGCGGCGTTCGATCAAAAGCAGCGGGAAAAAGCATGACCGCGCCCGCGATGATTTTTGTTCCTCTCGATTCCGTCGCGATTGCGCTCGGCGCCGACGAAGTTGCGGACGCGTTCAGCAAAGCCGGAGCGAAAGTCGTCCGCACCGGATCGCGCGGGCTGCACTGGCTGGAGCCGCTTATCGAGGTGGAGCGCGGCGGCGTGCGATACGGATTCGGACCGGTTGAATCCGCCGAAGTCGCCTCCCTCTTCGCAGCGATATGCAACGATTCAGTCCATTCAAAGGCGGTCGGCGCCATCGAGGAGGTTCCATTCTTCAAGTCGCAGATGCGGCTGACCTTCGCGCGCTGCGGGGTCGTCGATCCGTTGAGCGTTGAAGACTATCGCGCCCATGGCGGTCTTGAAGGGTTGAAGAAAGCGGCGGCGGTTTCGAGCGCGGAAGTCTGCGACGAGGTCATGAAATCGGGCCTTCGCGGCCGAGGCGGCGCAGGCTTTCCCGCCGGGATCAAGTGGAAGACCGTCGCCGGCGCCGACGCCGACCAGAAATATGTCGTCTGCAATGCAGACGAAGGCGACAGCGGGACCTTCGCCGACCGCATGATCATGGAAGGCGATCCGTTCCTTTTGATCGAAGGAATGGCGATCGCCGGCCTCGCTGTCGGCGCGACGCGAGGCTACATTTATCTGCGCTCGGAATATCCCGTCGCCGCACGCATCATGGAGCGCGCCATCAGAACCGCGTATGACGCGGGGATCCTCGGGAGCGACGTTCTCGAAACAGGCAGGCGCTTCGATCTCGATCTTTTCATCGGCGCCGGCGCCTACATCTGCGGCGAGGAAACCTCGCTCCTCAACAGTCTCGAAGGAAAGCGCGGCGAGGTGCGAGCAAAGCCGCCGCTGCCGGCGCTTTTGGGGCTCTTCGGCAAGCCGACGCTCGTCAACAATGTTCTTTCGTTCTGTGCGGTTCCAGAAATCCTTGCGAAGGGAGGCGAGGCCTATCGAGCGCTCGGCGTTGCGAAGTCGGCGGGAACGATGCCGTTTCAACTGTCCGGCGATATCAAATATTCCGGTCTGTTCGAGGCGCCGTTCGGCATGACGCTTCGCGATCTCGTCGAGAAAATCGGCGGCGGGACGCGCACGGGAAAGCCGATCCGCGCGATCCAGATCGGCGGGCCACTGGGCGCCTATTTGCCGCCGTCGATGTTTGATACGGTCGTCGACTACGAAGCGCTTGCGGGCATAGGCGCCGGCGTCGGCCACGGCGGGATCGTCGTCTTCAATGACAGCGTCGATCTGATGGAGCAGGCGCGCTACGCCTTTGAATTCTGCGCCGAGGAATCCTGCGGCAAGTGCACACCCTGCCGGATCGGCGCGGTGCGCGGGGTTGAACTCATCGACCGGATTCGCGCGGGCGGCGACCACGCTAAGAACATGGCGACGCTCGCCGATCTTTGCGAACTGATGGTCGACGGCTCGCTTTGCGCCATGGGCGGTATGACGCCGATACCCGTCGAGAGCGCCATTAAGCATTTCCCTGAGGACTTCGCTTTTCCGCCGAAAAGGCGTAAGTTCGCCGGCGGATCGGAGACATCGCGATGACGATCCTCAAGGAGAAGGATTTCGGCACGCCGCGCCCGAAATCGGCGCGTAAAGTCCGGCTCAAAATCGACGGTTTCGATGTTGAAGTCGAGGAGGGCGCGAGCATTATGCGCGCCGCTGCGGCAATAGGGCTTTCAATACCGAAACTCTGCGCGACAGACCGTCTCAACGCGTTCGGGTCCTGCCGGCTCTGCCTCGTCGAGATCGAAGGCCGCAAGGGAACGCCCGCCTCCTGCACGACGCCGGTCGCCGAGGGCATGAAGGTCAGAACCGAAACGCCGCGTCTTGAAAAACTCCGCCGCGGCGTGATGGAACTCTATATTTCCGATCACCCGCTTGATTGCCTCACCTGCTCGGACAACGGCGATTGCGAATTGCAGACGATGGCCGGCGTCGTCGGCTTGCGCGACGTGCGTTATGGCTATGAAGGCGAGAACCATTTCGGCAAGCCGAAGGACGAAACCAATCCCTATTTCCAGTTCGAACCGTCGAAATGCATCGTCTGCTCGCGCTGCGTCAGGGCGTGCGATGAAGTTCAAGGAACGCTCGCGCTGACGATCGAGGGGCGCGGTTTCAAATCGAAAGTTTCGGTCGCCGGCGCCGATTTTTTCGATTCTGAATGCGTCTCCTGCGGCGCTTGCGTCGACGTCTGCCCGACCGCGACCCTGCAGGAGAAATCCGTTGCAGAGTTCGGCGCGCCGACGCGCACGGTTCTGACGACCTGCGCCTATTGCGGCGTCGGCTGTTCGTTTAAGGCCGAGCTCAAGGGCGATCAGGTCGTCAGGATGACGCCCTACAAGGACGGCAAGGCCAACCACGGCCATTCCTGCGTCAAGGGGCGCTTCGCCTGGGGCTACGCCAATCATGCCGATCGCATCACAGCGCCGATGATCCGTGAGAAGATCACCGACCCTTGGCGCGAGGTTTCTTGGAACGAGGCGATCGCCTTCGCCGCGAGACGTCTGAAAGAGGTGCAAGAAAAGCACGGCCGCAAGTCAATCGGCGCGATTTCGTCCTCGCGCTGCACGATCGAGGAAGTCTGGGTCGTGCAGAAAATGGTGCGGACGGCGTTCGGCAATAACAACATCGACACCTGCGCGCGCGTCTGTCACTCGCCGACGGGTTACGGCCTCAAACAGACCTACGGTACGTCCGCCGGAACGCAGGACTTCGATAGCGTCGAAGAGGCTGACGTCATCCTCCTCATCGGCGCCAATCCGACGGATGCGCACCCCGTCTTCGCCTCACAGATGAAGCGGCGCCTGCGGCAGGGCGCAAAACTCATCATCGCCGATCCGCGCGCGATCGATCTCGTCCGGACGCCCCATATCGAGGCCGCGCACCACCTGCAATTGCTCCCCGGAACGAACGTCGCGCTCATCAACGCCTTTGCGCATGTCGCGGCGACGGAGGGCCTTCTCAATCAGGCGTTCATCGACGAGCGTTGCGATCTTCCGTCATTCAAGGAATGGCTCGCCTTCATCATGCGCGAGGAAAATTCGCCGGAAGCTGTCGCGAAAATCACCGGCGTTCCGGCGGACGAAATAAGAGCGGCGGCGCGGCTCTATGCGACAGGAGGGCGCGCCGCGATCTATTACGGCCTCGGCGTCACCGAGCATAGCCAGGGTTCGACCATGGTCATGGGCATGGCGAACCTCGCGATGGCGACCGGCAATATCGGCCGACGCGGCGTCGGCGTAAATCCGCTCCGTGGGCAGAACAATGTTCAGGGCTCCTGCGATATGGGCTCGTTCCCGCATGAGTTTTCGGGCTATCGCCATGTGTCGGACGATAAGACGAGGGGGGCATTCGAGAAAGCGTGGGGTCGTCCGCAGGACGCTGAGCCCGGATACCGCATTCCGAACATGTTCGACGAAGCGGTCGGCGGAAAATTCTGCGGGCTCTATGTGCAGGGTGAAGACGTCGCGCAGTCGGACCCCAACACGCAGCATGTCGAGGAAGCATTGAGGTCGCTCGACATCCTGATCGTTCAGGATCTCTTCCTCAACGAAACGGCGCGCTTTGCGCACGTATTCCTTCCGGGGACATCGTTTCTCGAAAAGGACGGCTGCTTCATCAACGCCGAGCGGCGGATCAACCGCGTTCGCCCGGCGATCCCGTCGCGCACGGGAATGGACGAATGGGAAACGACGCAGGCGCTGACGCAAGCGCTCGGATATCCGGAGATGAATTATCGCTCCGCTGCCGAAATCATGGACGAGATTGCTGCGCTGACGCCGACTTTCGCCAATGTCTCGCACGCCATGCTTGATGAAAAGGGAAGCGTCCAGTGGCCCTGTAACGACAGGGCGCCAGAGGGCACGCCGATCATGCATGTCGAGGGCTTCGTGCGCGGCAAAGGCCTCTTCGTCGCGACTGAGTTCGTGCCGACGCTTGAAAAGACGAGCCGCAGGTTTCCATTGATCCTGACGACGGGGCGCATTCTCTCGCAATACAATGTCGGCGCGCAGACGCGCCGCACTGCGAATGAGCAATGGCATGAGGAGGATGTGCTCGAAATCCATCCCGCAGACGCCGAAGCGCGCGGCGTCGGGGACGGGCACTGGGTGTCGGTCGCAAGCCGCAAGGGCGAGATCACGCTGAAAGCGAGCGTTTCGGAACGCATGGCCCCCGGCGTCGTTTACACGACCTTCCATCACCCTGAGACGGGCGCCAATGTCGTCACGACCGAATATTCCGACTGGGCGACGAATTGCCCCGAATACAAGGTGACTGCGGTCGAAGTCGCGCCGGCCAATCATCGCTCCGACTGGCAGCGTCAATACGCCGAGGCGACGCCGGCGATGCGCCGCCTTGCGATCGAGCCGGCGGAATAGCGTGACCGTCATCCGCACGTTTGGAGCGGCGCCTGCGACGGACCGTGAATTAGTTCTGGCGGACAACGCGACTCGCTGGCGCGTTCCTGAGGAAACTCCTGTCGCTTTTATCTACAACCGGCGCAATTACGCCGTGATGCTGGCGACGCCGGCGGACTTCGCCGATTTTGCGTTCGGCTTTTCGCTGACCGAACGCATCGTCGACGATGCAAGCGACATCGAAGCGCTCGACATCCATCAGGAGGAAAAGGGCGTTGAACTGCGGATGACAATTGCTGACCGGTTCATCGAACGGCTCGATCTTCGTCAGCGGCGGCGCAACCTCGTCGGCCGCGCCGGCTGCGGATTATGCGGCGTTGAAAATGCGGATGTTTTTTTCGAGCCGCTTCCGACTGTCTCGCTGACGCCAGCGAACATCAAAGAGGCGCCGCTCCTTCGTGCTGCGGCCTCGCTCAAGGACCATCAGCCGCTCAATGCGAGGACGCACACAGTCCACGCCGCGGCTTGGGCGGACATGGCCGGAGAGATCGCACTGGTGCGGGAGGATGTCGGCCGGCACAACGCGCTCGACAAGCTGCTCGGGGCGCGAAGCCGGCTCGCAAAGAGCGACGGATTTGTCGTCATGTCGAGCCGGTGCTCCTATGAAATCGTCGAAAAGGCGGCGCGCCTTGGGGTCAAGGCGGTGCTCTCGATATCCGCGCCGACGGCTTTCGCGATTCGCAAGGCGAAGCAGGCGAATCTCACCCTCTACGCGATGGCGGAAGACCGGGTTGTTGCGATCGCGTGAGCGCATCGTCGAGCGGCCTCGACATGCGATCTGCGTTGTCATTTCTGGCTTGTTGCTTCGCATCGCCTCGGAATGACATTCGAATGCAAAGGATGCCGCCGGCCGCCATTTCCCCGTTGCGTATTCTGCGCTAGGAAGCATGGGCCTTTGACCAACCTTGGGAGAGCCGTCCGATGAAGACCCGCGCTGCGATTGCGATTGCGCCGAAGAAGCCGCTTGTCATCGAGGAAGTCGATCTCGAAGGGCCGAAGCCGGGCGAGGTCCTCATTGAAATCAAGGCGACAGGCGTTTGTCACACCGACGCATACACGCTCGAGGGGAAGGATTCGGAAGGAATATTCCCGTCGATCCTCGGCCATGAAGGCGCCGGGATCGTTCGCGAAATCGGCGCGGGCGTGACGAGCGTCGCCGTCGGCGATCACGTCATTCCTCTCTACACGCCGGAATGCCGCCAGTGCAAAACGTGCCTCTCGCGCAAGAGCAATCTATGCACGTCGATCCGCGCGACGCAAGGAAAGGGGTTGATGCCCGACGGCACGAGCCGCTTCAGCCGCAAGGGCGAGACGCTTTATCACTATATGGGTTGCTCGACCTTTGCGAATTTCACCGTGCTCCCCGAGATTGCGATCGCAAAGATCCGCAAGGACGCGCCGTTTGAAAAAGCATGCTATATCGGCTGTGGCGTCACAACGGGCGTCGGCGCCGTCATCTGGACGGCGAAGGTCGAGGCGGGGGCCAATGTCGCCGTTTTCGGCCTCGGCGGCATCGGCCTCAACGTCATCCAGGGCGCGCGGCTCGTCGGCGCTGCGAAGATCATTGGCATTGACATCAATCCGGGCAAGCGCGCGATGGCCGAGGAATTCGGCATGACCGATTTCATCAACCCCAATGAGGTCGGCCCCAAGAACGTCGTCGATAAGGTGATCGAACTGACCGGCGGCGGCGCTGACTATTCCTTCGACTGCACCGGCGCCACCGAGGTCATGCGCCAGGCGCTCGAATGCTGCCATCGCGGCTGGGGCCAATCGATCATCATCGGTGTCGCCGAATCCGGAAAAGAAATCTCAACGCGCCCGTTCCAGCTTGTGACGGGCCGCGTCTGGAAGGGCACGGCCTTCGGCGGCGCGCGCGGGCGCACCGACACGCCGAAGATCGTCGACTGGTATATGGACGGGAAGATCGAGATCGATCCCCTGATCACGCACACGATGCCTCTTGAAAGGATCAATGACGCGTTCGATCTGATGCATGAGGGCAAATCGATCCGGTCGGTCATCACCTACTGAGCCAGAGATTTGATGGCGATTGAAGTCAAACATGTGAGTCAAAACGGCGGCGCGCCGTTGATCGACAGTTTTGGCCGGCGCATCACCTATCTGCGCCTCTCCGTGACGGATCGCTGCGATCTCCGCTGCGCCTATTGTATGGCCGAGGACGCCGAGTTTGCGCTGAAGTCGAGCATTCTTTCGCTTGAGGAACTTGAAGCCGTCGCCAACGCCTTCATCGTGCGCGGCGTCCGGAAAGTGCGCCTCACCGGCGGCGAGCCGCTCGTGCGGCGCAATATCATGCGTCTTGTCGAAGGTCTCGGCGCTCGGCTCGGCGACGGCGGCATCGAGGAAGTCACGCTGACGACCAACGGCACGCAACTTTCGAAACATGCGGCGGCGCTCCGGCGCGCAGGCGTTCGGCGGATCAATGTCTCGCTCGACACGCTCGATCGCATCAAATTCGCCGCGATCACGCGACGCGACGCGCTCCATTTCGTTCTTGACGGCATTGATGCGGCGCAGGGCGCAGGCCTTGACGTCAAGATCAACACTGTCGCGCTTAAAGACCGCAATCTCGACGAAATCCCCTCTCTCATCGAATGGGCGCACGGGCGCGGGATGGACCTCACTTTGATCGAGGTGATGCCGCTCGGGGAAGTCGAAGAAGACCGAACGGACCAGTTTGCGCCGCTATCGGACGTGCGGCGGCGCCTTGAAGAGCGCTGGACGCTGGCTGTGGACGATCATCGAACGGGCGGGCCCGCGCGTTACGTGCGCGTCAATGAAACCGGCGGGCGGCTCGGCTTCATCACGCCGCTGACGGCGAACTTCTGCGATGGCTGCAACCGCGTGCGCGTCACCTGCTCGGGCGAGCTCTACATGTGCCTCGGTCAGCAGAAACGCGTCGATCTAAAAACCGCGCTGCGCGGAGGTGGAGAGGCAGCGCTCCACTCCGCGCTCGATGAAGCGATGGCGCGAAAACCGCACGGCCATGATTTTGAGATCGCGCGGCCGGGGCAAGGCGCCGCCGTTCCGCGCTTCATGTCGGCGACAGGCGGCTGACGCCATGGTGCGCGTTCTCTTTTTCGGGCGGCTCGCCGACGCCTTCGGACGCGAAAGGGCGGCGACGCTTGCATCGCACAGCGAGAGCGTGCGGATGCTGACTGAACGCATTGCGAGCAAGGAGCCCGCTCTCATGTCGGCGCTTTCCGCGACGCGCGTCAGGTTTGCGGTTGGCGACGAAATTGTCCCTGACGACCGGATCGTCGCGGACGGGGACGAGATTTCTGTCTTGCCGCCATTCAGCGGCGGTTGAAATGATCCTTTTGACGAAAGATCCGCTGCAGCCCGAGGCGCTTCAAGCGCAATTCGCCGCCGGCGCAACGGGCGCCGGAGCCGTCGCGACGTTCACCGGGATCGTGCGACAGGAAGGAGAGCAGGGCGTCGAAGCGCTTTTTATCGATCATGCGGCCGGCCTCACTGAACGGGAGATCGAACGCGCCGCAGCGGAGGCCAAGGCGCGCTGGCCGCTCGTCGATCTCGCAATCGTTCACCGGGTCGGCCGCATCAAAGCGGGCGAGCCCGTCGTTTTCGTCGCGACGGCGTCGGCGCACCGGCGCGCGGCGTTCGAGTCCTGCGACTTTCTCGTCGACTTCTTGAAGACCGACGCGCCCTTCTGGAAGCAGGAAATCAGCCGCACTGGCGGACGATGGATTGAGCCGACCGGGAAGGATTATACTGATCGTGATCGTTGGCGGTGAAGGAAAAAGAGCAACATGCCGGGCGCCGACTTGAATCTCCCGATGAAGCCGCTGCGCATCGCGATCCTTACGGTGTCGGACACGCGGACGATCGAAACTGACACGTCGGGCGCCGCGCTCGTCGAGCGCCTGCAGTCGGCCGGGCATTTCCTCGCCGATCGCAAAATTGTCGTCGATGACATTTCGAAAATCCGTACGATCGTTCAGGGCTGGATCGCCGATCCTCAGATCGACGCCGTCATCACGACGGGCGGCACCGGGCTCACCGGCCGCGACGTCACCTATGAAGCCGTGACGCCGCTCTTTGAAAAGACGATCGACGGCTTTTCGGTGATCTTTCATCTTATCAGCTACGAAAGCGTCGGCGTCTCGACCCTGCAGTCGCGTGCGACGGCGGGAATCGCCAATGGCACCGCGATCTTCTGCCTGCCGGGTTCGATCGGCGCCGTGAAGGACGGATGGGACAAGATAATCGCGCACGAGCTCGATGCGCGATACCGGCCCTGCAATCTCGTCGAGCTGATGCCGCGTTTCATGGAGCGGTGAGTGATGGAGCGATTGAGCCATTTTGACGACGAAGGCCGGCCGCGCATGGTCGATGTCTCGGCGAAGGCCGAGACGGAACGGATGGCGGCGGCGCGGGGCGGCGTGACATTTTCGCCCGAGGCCTACGCCGTCCTTCGGCGCGACGGCGTCAGGAAGGGCGACGTTCTCGCCATCGCGGAACTAGCGGGTGTCATGGGCGCGAAGAAGACGTCCGACATCATCCCGCTTTGCCACCCGCTTTCGCTGACGTCGGTCGCTGTTTCAGCCGCCTTCGATGACGCAGCGCACTCGATCGAGATCGCCGCGACAGTGAAGACGACGGGAAAGACCGGCGTTGAAATGGAGGCGCTGACGGCGGTCGCCGCTGCGTGCCTCACCGTCTACGATATGGCGAAATCAATCGATAAGACGATGACGATCGGCCCGATCGAGCTTGTCGAAAAGTCGGGCGGGCGATCCGGCGATTTCAGGCGGTGAGCGCGATGCTGAGCGTCAGCGAAGCGCTCGATAGAATTTTGGCGGAAGTAAAGACTCTGCCTGCGGAGCAAGTCGCTCTCCCTGCCGCTGCAGGCCGAGTGGTCGCCGGCGATGTCGTTGCACGGATCGATCACCCGCCGTTCCGCGCGTCCGCGATGGACGGCTATGCGGTCCGGTTCGAGGACGCAAAGGCGGGCGCCCGGCTGCGCCTCCTCGGCGAAGCGGCGGCCGGTGCGCCCTTTGCGCGAAAAATCGGCGCAGGCGAGGCGGTCAGGATTTTCACAGGCGGCGCCGTTCCAGACGGCGCCGATCATATCGTCATCCAGGAAGAGGCGAGGGCGGAAGGCGCGGAAATCGTCGTCACGGCGCCACAGCCCGCGCGCGCCAATATCCGCGAGGCCGGCATCGACTTTCGCGCGTGGTCAACACTCAAGGCGCGGGGCGCCCGCCTTTCGCCGATCGATCTCGGGCTCATCGCTGCGGCGAACTTCGCCGCGGTCGATGCGACGAGGAAGCCGATCGTCGCCTATTTCGACAATGGCGATGAACTCGTTGAACCGGGCGCGGGCCTTCGCGCCGGGCAGATTGTCGGTTCGAACCGCTTCGCCATGGACGGGCTTATCGCCCATTGGGGCGGCGCGCCTTATTACCTTGGACGCGCCGGCGACAATCTCGCCGCCGTCGCGCAGAAATTTGAAGAAGCGCGCAAGGCCGATATCATCGTCGCCGTCGGCGGCGCCTCGGTCGGCGAGCACGATCACGCGCGCCGCGCCTTTGAATATGCAGGCGGAACGATAATTTTTTCAAAAGTCGCCGTTAAACCCGGAAAGCCGACATGGTTCGGCCGTCTCAACTCGGCGCTCGTCCTCGGTCTGCCCGGCAATCCCGCTTCGGCGATCGTCTGTTCGATTCTGTTTTTGCGGCCGCTGATGGCGACGCTCGAAGGCGAAGGGAACGGCGCCCATGGCTTCGTCCGGGCAAGACTCGCCACGCCCATCAAGGCGAACGGCGCGCGCGAGGCGTATCTTCGCGGTGCGCTCACGGTCGATCCCTCAGCTGTTCTGACCGTGACGCCCTTCGCGAAGGAGGACTCATCGCTCTTCTCGCCGCTCGCGATGGGCAATTGCCTCATCCGCTGCGCCGCGAGCGCTCCGGCCGCTCTCGCAGGCGACCTTGCGGATTGCATCGTGTACAAATCATTTCCAGACAGCGGCCCGTGAAGGGCGGGGTGCGCATCGCCGGGGTGATCCTTGCGGGCGGGCGGTCAAGCCGTTTTGCGGGTGGATCGAAGGAATATGCGCTGCTTCTTGGACGGCCGCTCATCGCGCACGTGATTGAGCGGGCGCGGCCCCAAGTCGCGCGTCTCGCGATCAGCCGCGCGGAAGCGGCGCCCGGCGAGGAACTGGGGCTCACCATTCTCACTGACCGCTACAAGGATCGCGGGCCGCTTGCAGGCCTTCACTCTGGACTCGTGTGGGCGGCGTCGCAGGACCGAGGTTGTTCGCATCTTGCGACATTCGCCTCGGATACGCCGCGCTTCCCGCTCGATCTCGTTGAGCGCCTTCACACCGCGATCGGGAAATCCGGTGTCAGGGCGGCCATGCCGATCTGTAATGGAGAGGCTCATCCGACGCTCGGCCTCTGGTCTGTCGACCTTGAACCCCTCGCGCGCCGGCGTCTTGAGGAGGGTCCGTCGTCGCTGAAGGGCTTCGCTGAAGCGGCGGGCGCCACGACGGTCGACTTTTCGGACGCGGGCGAGACCGCCTTCTTCAACGTCAATACGGCGGAAGAACTCACTGCGCTTGCGGAGAAGATCACGTCCGGCGCTGAGTCTCCTCTCCCTACCTAACCCTCCCTTTTCAAGGGATGGGATTGTTCTACGCGGCCGAATTTCTCCTCAGCCCCATTCGGCGGCTGACGATCGCCTCAACGAAGGGGCTTGCGCCGTGTGTTTTAACGTAGTAGCACATGGTCACAGTTGCAAAACGAGCCCCCGATGCCCGTCGTGAAGAAATCGATGAGTAGGCCAGACCTTGTCGACGCGCTTTTGTCGCTAAAGTCGCGCGCCGAGGTCGAGGCGTTCCTCGCCGATCTCCTGACGCCCGGCGAGATCAAGGCCCTCTCCGAGCGCTGGCTCGTCGCGCGCCTTCTCGACCGCGGCGAGCTTTCCTATCGCGAGATCGCGGAGAAGGCGAAATCGAGCACCGCGACTGTCGTCCGCGTCGCACGGTTTCTGAAAGACATGCCCTATCGCGGCTATCGGCGGGCGCTTGACCGTCTGCAAGGCGCGCACCCATGACGCTGCGCCTTCGCATAGCCATCCAGAAGAACGGCCGCCTCGCAGACAAGAGTCTTGATCTCGTCGAGGCGGCCGGGTTTCGCGTCATCAAGGGAGCGAATGAACTCCTTTATCGGGTTGAGAATGCGCCGATTGATCTCCTGCGCGTTCGCGACGACGACATCCCGACATTCGTCGCGGACGGCGTCGCTGATTTCGGCGTTGTCGGGCGCAACGTCCTTGAGGAGAGGGTTCAAGGTGAGCGCCCGCTCGAAGTGATGCCGCTCGGATTTGGGAAATGCGAACTGAGGATCGCGGCTCCCGCGGATTTCGACTATGCGGGGCCGCGCTCGCTTGAAGGAAAGCGCATCGCGACATCTTATCCGAACGTCTTGAAGCGCTTCCTTAAACGGCACGACGTCGCGTGCGATATCGTCCTCATGCGTGGAGCTGTCGAAGTCGCGCCAAGGCTCAAGCTTGCGAGCGTTATTTGCGACCTCGTATCGACAGGCGCGACGCTTGAAACGAACGGCCTCCGGTCCGTCGAGACGGTGCTGACGAGCGAAGCCATCCTGATCCGCAGCCCGGAGACAAGAAGTCCCGTGCTTCAGGCGCTTGCGCAAAGCCTCATTGACCGCATTCGCGGCGTGTCCGCCTCACGTGGGGCCAAATATGTGATGATGAACGCGCCGCGTGCGCGGCTCGGCGAAATTTCAGCGCTCCTTCCGGGCGCGGACGCGCCGACCGTAACGCCGCTTGCGGGGCGTGACGACGCCGTCGCAGTTCATGCCGTCTGCCAGGAATCGGTTTTCTGGGAAACGCTTGAGCGGCTGAAAGCGGCGGGCGCGTCGGCGATTCTCGTTCTTCCCATCGAAAAGATGATGTGAGGCGAAAATGCGGATGGTTGAGTGGGTGCGCCTTACGGAAACTGAGCGACGGGAAGCGCTTGCGCGCCCCGCGCGCCGGAATGATCCCGAAGTCGTCGCGACGGTCGCGCGCATCCTCGCCGAAGTTGAAGCGGAGGGTGCGCGCGCCGTCGACCGCTGGTCGCTCCGCTTCGATCGCGCGCCAATGCGTTTTGTCGAACTCGATGCAGGGACCGTTGACGATGCGCGCGCCCGCGTAACGCGCGAGGACCTCGCCGCGCTCGACATGGCCGTTGAGAACATCGCTCTCTATCACGAAGCGACGCGGCCCAAAGATATCGACGTTGAACTCTCGGAGGGCGTTCGATGCCGGCGCCTATGGCGCGCGATCGAGACCTGCGGGCTCTATGTTCCGGGCGGATCGGCGCCGCTCTTTTCGAGTCTTGCAATGCTCGCGGAGCCCGCGCGGGTTGCAGGCGTCAGAAATCGCGTCGCCGCAACGCCGCCCGATCGCGAAGGAAACGCGCATCCGATGATGATCGCAACCGCCGCGCTCTGCGGTCTTGGCGGGCTCTATCTCGTCGGCGGCGCGCAAGCGATCGCAGCGCTCGCTTTCGGCGCCGGCGTTCCGCGGGCGGACAAGATTTTCGGGCCCGGCAACGCCTATGTCGCCGAAGCTAAACGACAGATCGCTGCGCGGGGGCTCGCCGCAATCGATCTACCGGCGGGCCCGAGCGAACTCATGGTCATCGCCGATGACGGCGCCGAGCCCGCAATCGTCGCCGCCGACCTCCTCAGCCAGGCCGAGCACGACGCGGATGCGCAGGTCGTCCTTGTCGCGACCTCCGCGGGATCGATCGAGCGCATTGCGGATGCGTTGCGCATCCAGCTCGCCACGCTGCCGCGCGCCTCGATCGCGCGCGACGCGCTTGCAGGGTCGGCCGCGATCATCGTCGTCGGCCTCGACGAAGCCTCAACCGTCGCCAACGCTTATGCGCCAGAACACCTTGCTCTTCACACAGAGAAACCGGAAGCGCTGCTCGACAGGATCGAAAACGCAGGTGCCGTCTTCGTCGGGCGCGCGAGCGCGGAAGCGTTCGGCGACTATTCCTGCGGGCCGAGCCACGTTCTTCCAACAGAAGGAAGCGCGCGGATGTGGAGCGGCGTGACAACGGCGTCTTTCATGAAGAGCATTTCCGTGCAGCAAATGAACGATGATGGGGCGCGTCGGCTGGCGCCGGCGACGGCGCGCCTTGCGCGAGCCGAGGGACTTGAGGCGCATGCGCGCGCTGCGGAGAAGCGGGCATGAGGCGCGCTCCTTTCCCTCCCTTGCTCGCAAATGGCGCCGCGCTTCGTTCGAGCCCGGAAGAACCAGTCGCGCTCGCACGCCGGATGGCGGAAGTCTACGGCGTTGCGGAAGATGAAGCGTTGCCCGTGCGCGGCCGGCTGCACGGGCTTGAACTCATTTTTCGGCTTGTTGCGATCGAGGGACGCGGCGTCGTCGTTTGCGCCGCTTCGAATGATCTCGAAAGGCTCGCCGCCATCACGCGGATTTCTCTGTCGGTTGAAACCGGTCCCCTGGCCGGCGCCGTCATCGTCGAGCCGGGCTTCGATCCGAAGAGCGCCGTCGGACACGCCGCCGACATCGCGCCGGCGCTCCTTGTCGTTGACGAGAGCGACATCGAATTTTCAGACATTTTCTCACTCGCCGTCGCGGCAAAGCGCGCGGCGAATCTTGTCGTCATCAGGAGTCTTGAATCCGCCTACGGACTTTCCGGGGCGCCGTGCGGAGCGCTGATCGCGGCGCCTGCCCTGATCCTGCGCCTGAAGTCGGTTGTCGAACCTTTCGCCGTGCCTTCTGCGATCGCAGGACCGGCGCTTAGCATCCTTGAACCTGTCCGCATGATCGCAACGCGCGACCGCATCGAGCGCGTCAAGCGTGAGCGCGCCCGCATGACGGCGAGCCTCAAGCGGTCGCCGATTATCGAGGATGCGGAAGCGGAGGGCGGTCCATCAGTCCGTATAAGGGCAAACAAAGGCGAACTCATGGGACGCGCGCGCGCTTGGAAGATTGATGTCAAAGAGGAAGTTGACGGAGCCTTTCGCATTCCGGTCGGGGATGAGGATGAAAACGACCGCCTCCTCGCGGCGTTCGGCGCAATCGCCTGCGTCGGCAATAGGCGTAAGGGCGAGGTCGTTCGCGAAACGCGCGAAACACGCATCATCGCCAGTGTCGATCTCGATCGCGCGGGCGGCGCCGACATCGACACGGGCGTCGGGTATTTCGACCACATGCTGGCGCAGATCGTGCAGCATGCGGGATTTTCGGTCATCCTCACGTGCCGCGGCGATCTCGATGTCGATGCGCATCACACGATCGAGGATTGCACGATCGCCTTCGGCGAGGCGCTTCGCATAGCGCTTGGCGACCGGCGCGGGATTGCGCGTTACGGTTTCACGCTGCCGATGGATGAGGCCGAAGCGAGCGTCTCGATCGATCTCGGCGGGCGCCCCTATCTCGTCTTCGAGGGCGCGTTTTCGGCGCCGCTCATCGGAGAATATCCGACCGAAATGACGAAACATGTTTTCCTGTCGCTCGCACAGAGCCTCGGCGCGGCGATCCACATTCGCGTTACAGGAGAAAACAATCATCACAAGACGGAAGCCTGCTTCAAGGCGTTCGCGCGCGCGCTTCGCGCCGCGATCCGGATTGAAAGCGACGAAACGCCGTCAACCAAGGGCGCCATCTTATGAGCGTCGTGGTCGTCAAGCTCGGTGTCGGCAACACCGCATCGGTGATGTTTGCGCTCGAAAGGATCGGCGCGAAAGCGCGGTTGACCGCCGACCCGCGTGAGATCGCGGAGGCCGGGCGCGTGATCTTTCCAGGCGTCGGCGCGGCCGCATTCGCGATGGAGAAAATCGGGAGTGGCGGTCTGAAATGCGCGTTGACGGAATTCCCAAGACCATTGCTCGGCATCTGCCTCGGCCATCAGCTGCTTTTTGAACGCAGCGAGGAAGGCGGCGTGGAAGCCCTTGGTCTCCTCGAAGGCGAGGTGAAGCGGCTCGCCGCCTCGATCGATCGTCCGGTTCCGCACATGGGCTGGAGCAGGCTGGCGATCCTTGAGGCAAGTCCCCTGCTCGAAGGCGTGAAGAGCGGCGATTATTGCTTTTTCGTCCATTCATACGCCGCTCCGGTCAATGAGTGGACGATTGCTAGCGCCGACTATGGCGGCGCTTTCGCGGCGGTCGTCAACCGCGGGAATGTATACGGCTGCCAGTTTCATCCGGAGCGATCCGGCGAAACAGGACAGCGCATCCTGTCGAATTTTCTGGCGCTTCCATGCTGATCATTCCCGCGATCGATCTCATTGCCGGCGAATGCGTGCGGCTCTTTCAGGGGCGCTTCGACCGCAGGACGAAATATGGCGACCCCATCGCGCAGATCGCGGCGTTTGCGCGTGCGGGCGCCGAGTGGGCGCATGTTGTCGATCTCGACGGCGCGAAGGACGGAACGAGAAGACAGGCTGCGCTCATAGCCGATCTCGCCGCCGCGTCGCCTGTCAAAATCCAGTCCGGCGGCGGCGTCAGAACGCGCAACGACGTCGAGGCGCTCTTTCGCGCCGGCGTTGCGCGCGCCGTGATCGGATCAGCGGCTGTCAGCCGTCCGGATGAAGTCGGAACGTGGATCAGGGATTTCGGCGCCGATAAAATCTGCTGCGCGTTCGACGTCCGCGTCGAGGACGGCGCCGGCCCGGTCGTCGCGGTCAATGGCTGGAAGGAGAGCAGCCGCATGAGCATTAAGGAGGCGCTCGCGCTCTATCCGCCAGGCGCGCTCAAGCACGCGCTCGTCACCGATATTTCACGCGACGGCGCCCTTACAGGTCCAAATCTCGATCTTATTCGCGAGATCGCTCGCCGCCGTCCCGATCTCGACCTGCAGGCGTCGGGCGGGGTTTCGTCGCTTGCAGACCTTGACGCCTTGCGCGCCGCAGGCGCTGCCGCGGCGATTGTCGGCCGCGCGCTCTATGAGCGCTCTTTCACGCTGGAGGACGCGCTTGCCGGCTAAACGCATCATCGCCTGTCTCGACGTCAAGGCGGGCCGCGTCGTCAAGGGCGTTCGCTTTGAAGGCCATGTTGACATGGGCGATCCGGCCGAACTCGCGCAGCGTTATCGCGACGAGGGCGCGGATGAAATCGTCATCTACGATATTGCGGCGTCGGCGGAAGGGCGCACGCTCGATTATCGCTGGCTCGTCCCAATCGCGCGCGTTCTTGATATTCCGCTCGCCGTCGCGGGGGGAATCAGGAGTGTCGAGCAGGCGGTCGCATGTCTTGAAAGCGGCGCCGACAAGGTATCGATCAATTCGCCCGCGCTTGCGCGCCCTGAATTCATCACGGAACTTTCAGATGTCACCGGCTCCCAGTGTGTCGTCGTCGGCGTCGACAGCCGGCTTATTGAGGGCGAATGGCGCGCATTCCAATTTACGGGCGACGCGCGAACGATCCGGGAAACGCCGCGGCGGACGCTCGACTGGATCGTCGAGGCGGAAGAACGCGGCGCTGGTGAGATCGTACTCAATTGCATGGACAGCGATGGCGTGCGCGAAGGCTTCGATATTGAGCAGCTCGCAGCGGCGCGCAAAAGGCTTTCGATTCCGCTGATCGCCTCCGGCGGCGCCGGAAGCGCCGCGCACTTCGCAGAGGTCTTTCGCAACGCGGATGTGTCGGGCGCGCTCGCCGCCGGCATCTTTCACTCTCGCGGCGTCAGCATCGGCGAGGTGAAGAAGGCGGCTGAGGAGGCCGGGGTCGAGGTGCGCTCATGATTGAAACCATGGATTTCGAGAAAGGCGGCGGTCTTGTCCCCTCGATCGTTCAGGATGCAAAGACGCTGCAAGTCCTGATGCTCGCCTATATGGATCGCGCGGCGCTTGAGGAAACGCTCGCGAGCGGCGAGGCGACGTTCTTTTCGCGCTCGCGGGGTGCGCGCTGGCGCAAGGGCGAAACCTCAGGGAACAGATTAAAAGTCGTTTCCGTGACAATGGACTGTGACGGCGACGCGTTCCTCGTCTCTGTCGAGCCGGTGGGCCCCGCTTGCCACCTCGGAACGACGAGCTGTTTCGGCGCTGCGGATGCGCCGGGCCTCGGCAGGCTCGGCGCGCTCGAACGAATGATCGCCGAGCGCGCGAAGGCGAGGCCTGAAGAAAGCCGGACCGCGAAACTGATCGCATCGGGCGCAAAGCGCATCGCGCAGAAAGTCGGCGAGGAGGGCGTTGAATGCGCGCTTGCGGGCGCGGCGGGCGACATCGATGAGCTCCGCAATGAGGCCGCCGACCTTCTCTATCATTTGACGGTTCTGCTCCACGCATGCGGAATATCGCTTGACGCCGTGATGACGACGCTTGCGGCGCGAGCAAGAAGGAGTTCGCCATGACTGCGCCGCAGCCAAAGCCCGGCGTTCTCGACATTCCGCTCTATGCGCCGGGCCGCGCGAGCCTTGCGGGCGTTGCGCGCCCCATCAAGCTCAGCGCCAACGAGAACGCGCTCGGCTGCAGCCCGAAAGCGACAGCAGCCTTCATCGAGGCGGCGAAGGAACTGCACCTTTATCCCGACATGCACGCGATGAAACTGCGCGAGGCGATCGCCCGGAAATACGCGCTCGAAGAAGGGCGTCTCGTCTTCGGCGCAGGTTCTGACGAACTCTTCACCATCGCGTGTCAGACGTATCTCAGCCCCGGTGACAACGCGGTGCAGCCGCGGTTTGGTTTCGCCGCATGGGCGATCGCGGCGCAGGCGGCGGGCGGCGCGATCCGCTTCGCCCCGGAGCGGAACTTCTTTGTCGACGTTGACGCGCTTCTCGCCGCTGTCGATTCAAAAACGCGCATCGTCTTCATCGCCAATCCGGCCAATCCGACAGGCACGAAAATTCCGTTTGACGAAATCGAGCGGCTGCATGGCGCGCTTCCGGGAAACGCGCTCCTGGTCATCGACGGCGCCTATTCGGAATTCGCCGATGGAGAGGGCGGATACGCCAAGGAATTCGCGCTCGCGCGCTCGGCGCCGAACGTGCTCGTGACGAAGACGTTCTCAAAACTCTACGGCCTTGCGGCGCTTCGCATCGGCTGGGGCTATGGCGCGCCCGAGATCATCGCGGCGATGGAGCGCGTGCGCCCGCCGTTCAACACTACGCGCCCCGCGCAAGCGGCGGCCGTCGCCGCGATTGACGACGATGACTTCATGGATCATTCGATCCGCCATGTCGTCGCGGCGCGCGATGATCTGTCCGCGTATTTTTCAGGGTGCGGCCTTGAGGTTATTCCGTCTGCGGCGAATTTTGTCACCGTCCGCCTTGGCGGCGATGGGCCGCTTACGGCGGCTGACGCAGAAGCTGCGCTCGCGGCGAAGGGGATTCTCGTGCGCGGTCTTCGCAATTATGGAATGCCCGACTGCCTTCGCGTGACGGTCGGACCGGACGAGAGCCTTGCGGCGCTTAAGTCCCTCTTTGACGAGATCGTCGAGATATCCGGGTTTTCGCCGCCCTGATCGCGCCGCGCCGCCGCATGGACCTTGAGCGCGATCAGCGATAGAAGCGCCAATCATCAGCGACTGGGGAAGCGGCGCGCCATGAGCAAGAACGTCGAGCGGTTCGATGCGTGGATTCGAAAGCGGTTCGTCGACCTCAATTCCGAACTCGAAGAACTCTATTTCGCGCAGGCTGACCGTGCAGCCGTCGAAGGCGTCGGCGACGACCTCAAGAAGGCGGTTTACGAGGAAGGGCGCGGCTTCGTCGCGGCGCTGAGAGACGAAGGGAATACGGACGAAGGGTTCGACCGCGCGTTTGACGTTCTCGGTGATCTCGGGCTCTGGCTTGCGGCGCTCCGCCGTCACGAGTTGACGAACCCGGCGCGCGAAGAGAAATCGCCCTTCCACGAGGCTTCCGCTCTCGGAATGCATATCGGCGCCTCGATCGGCGTCGTTCCGCGTTTTGCAACGAGCCATCTCTCGACGCACAACGCCGCCGTCAGCGGCAGGCCGAAGAGTTTCACCTGGCTAAAGGACGAAAAGCTTTTTCTCGATTACAACACGCGCGGCATCTTCGCCTATAAGCGCGCGGCGGATGCCTTGATGCGCATCGTGCCGCTCGGCGTCACGCACCCGGTCGCGCATACGTTGTTCGAAGACGCGCGCAAGGCGCTCGAAGACGTCGCAAAATGGAACGGCGTTCTCTTTTCAGAGCTCGACATCGACCGTTTCTTCTACAGCGTCAGACCGTATTACAAACCCTATCGGGTCGGACGACAGGAATATCGCGGCGCCAATGCGGGGGATTTCTCCGGCATCAACGAGATCGATCTTCTGACCGGGCTCTGTCAGGCGAACGATCCTTATTATTCGCAGATTTTGGTCGACAAGATGCTCTTCATGCGCCCCGAGGATCAGGCGTCCTTGCGCGACTGCATGCGGCGGCGGAATTTCCTGGATGTTTTTCTCGATCTTTCGCCAGACTCGAAAAATGAGCCCTGGTTCAAGGAAAACGCCGCAGCCTTTGTCGCGGTGTGCGAAGCGCATGGGAAAACCGCGGCGCAACATCACGATCAGCTTGTCGCGCGCTTCATCGAGAAACCTTCTGTCGCGCTCGATCAGGCGAAACTCTCTCAGGTGACGGCGAGCGGCCCGCCCTTGCCGGTTCTCCTGCGCTCGCTTGAGATCCTGCGCGATTTGCGAATGGCGGCGCCGCGCAAGGACATCATGACGCGCGCGGGGGATCTCGCGCGGCTGAAGGCGGCGCTCGGGCGGTAAATCAAGTGTGCGCCAACGTTGCCGGGCGCGCGCCGACATCGAGCCCGGAACCTATTTTTCAGCGCGTTCGGCGGCGCCGGTCCCGGAATGACAGATCTGGTTTGCGTGTCAGTCTCTCGGTCGCCGAAGTGCGGCGTTCGCCTAAATCGCGAAAGCTCGAGCAAAAATACAATCAAACCGATGCTTGATTGCGCGGCGCGATTTCCCATCTCGAACGTCGTATGTGCAAGGCGTGGTCGCGCGCGTTGCGGCTCTTTGACATTGTGAATCATGGCGAAGCGACCGGCCTTGCTGGTCGGTTCAGAAATTGCGCTCGGCGCGCATGGGCGCGTTCATGCCACGGTTGAATTTTTCTCGCGAGGGAGGAATTTGAAAAGGGCGCCTTTTTGCGTTCGAAAAGGGCGCCTTTTGAGGCTGCGGGCCGCATGGAACGCGGAAAAAACGACGGCCGCGCCGCTGGCGAGCGCGCGTTGGAGCGAACAATCGTGCGCAGACGGCGGATGATCACGAACTCAGGCGGCGAGCACATCCGCGAGCGCTTCGCAAAGATGGCCGACATTGCTTTCGTTGACGCCGCAGAGATTGGCGCGGCCGTTGCTGGCGACGTAAATCCCGTGGCGCTCGCGAAGCGCAAGGACCTGCGCCTCATTAAGCGGAAGCAGCGAGAACATGCCGTTTTGGCGCGCGATGTAGTCAAGACGCCCGCCAAGCTGATGCTCGGCTGCGGTCCTGACGAGAAGCCGGCGATTGGTGACGACCGCCGTCCTCATCGCTTCAAGCTCCGCGCGCCAGGAAGCGACAAGCTCCGGCGTCGTCAGGATGTCGGCGACGAGAATGCCGCCATGGGCGGGCGGCATCGAATAGATCTGACGCGCGATGTTGACGACGTGGCTCCGCATTGCGGCCGCGCGTTCGGCGTTCGCCCCGACGAGAAGGAGCGCGCCTGTGCGCTCGCGGTAAAGCCCGAAATGCTTCGAGCAGGAATAGGAGACAATAATCTCGGGAAGGCGCGCGGCGAGACGCCGAACGAGGCGCGCGTCTTCCTCGAGACCCTTGGCGAAGCCGTGATAGGCAAAATCGACAAAGGGAAGAAAACCCCTCCTCCCTGCAAGCTCGACGATCGCGTCGATCTCCTCTTCGTTGAGATCGGCGCCAGTCGGATTGTGGCACCCGCCATGGAGGAGAAGAACGTCGGCGGGACCGAGCCTTGCCGCCGCGTCGTGAAATGCAGCGAAATCAACGCCGCCGGCGCGCGCGTCGTAATAGGGGACCATCGAAATCTTGAGGCCCGCCGCTGTCAGCAGCGGGTGATGGTTCGCCCAGGTCGGCGTTCCGATTGAAATCGAGGCGGCGCCCGCACGTTTCAAAAGCTCCGCGCCGACGCGCAAGGCGCCGCAGCCGCCGGGCGTCTGGACGACGGCGCAGCGATCCGCGGCGATTGAATCGCCGAAAACAAGGGCGCGCACGGCTTCGCCGAATCCCGGCGCGCCTTCCGGGGCGATATAGACCTTGGTCGTTTCGCGCTCGACGAGCCGGCGCTGCGCGGCGGCGACCGCCTTCATGACCGGCGTCCGGTTGTCGGGCGTTCTGAACACGCCGACCCCAAGGTCGATTTTCCTCGCTCGCGCATCCTCATTGAAAAGGCGGGTAAGACCGAGAAGGGCGTCAGGAGGCAGGGCGGCGAGATCGGCGAACATTAAAAAATCCTTTGTCGGGCTTCAGGCTGCAGCCGTTGCGGCGGCTGATTGATGAAATTTTTCGAGAAGCGCCGCAAGCTTTTCGTCCGCCTTGCGGATGGAGGCGAGCTTCACTGGGCCGTAGCCGCGAATCTCGTCGGGAATGTTCGCAATAGCGATCGCCGCCTCGAGATTGGCGTTGGACAAACGGCGCGCGACGTCCGCCACCGTCTCGCGATAATCGTCGATCAGTTTCCGCTCAAGCCGCCGCTCTTCGCTTCTCCCGAACGGGTCGAGCGGCCCGCCGCGCAGGAACTTGAGGCGACGAAGAACGGACAGCGCGCCGTACATCCACGGACCGAAGGTCGATTTCTTCGATCGGCCCTGATCGTCAAGCCCACGGTTGAAGATCGGCGGGGCCATATGAAACCTGATGCGGTAATTCCCGGCGAATTCGGCGGCGACCTTTTCCAGGAACGACCCGTCCGTATAAAGACGTGCGACCTCATATTCGTCCTTATAGGCCATCAGTTTGAACAGGTTTTTCGCAACAGCGCGAGCGAAATTCTCCCCGCCCTTGACGCGGCCTGCAGCGCTTTGAACCTTGTCCGCAAACGCGCGATAGCGCTCTGCATAGTCAGCGTCCTGATAGTCTGTCAGAAAGGCGGCGCGGCGCTGAACGAGCTCTTCAACCGGCGGCTCGGCGGGGGGATCGGCTGAAAGCCCGGCGGACCGCGTGACGGCGCTCGCATCTATTGCTGCGGCGCGGCCGAGATTGAAAGCTGTTTTGTTTTTTTCGACCGCAACACCGTTGAGTTCGATCGCACGCATCAAGGCGGCAAGACCGACCGGGGCGAGCCCCTGCTGCCAGGCGAAGCCCAAAAGGAACATGTTGGAGAAGACCGTGTCGCCAAGGAGGCGAAGCGCAATTTCCGTTGCATCAATCGTAACAACGCGGTCCTCGCTGCAGGCGGTGCGGAGCGTCCTGAGGCGACCGCGGGCGTCGAAGTCGATGTTTCGGTCACGGATGAAGTCGGCTGTCGGCGCGATGTCGGCGTTTGCGACAACGCGCGTATGCGCGGGAGCCATCACCGACAGCGACCGCGGGTCGGTCGCGACGACGAGATCGCAGGCGATAACCGCCTCGGCTTCGCCCGCGTCGATCCGGACCTGATTGAGCGCTTCGGGATTCCTCCCAAGGCGGACATAGGAAAGGACCGAGCCCCCCTTTTGGGCGAAGCCCATGAAATCGAGAACCGTCGCGCCTTTCCCTTCAAGATGCGCGGCCATGGTGAGGATGGCGCCAATCGTCACGACGCCGGTGCCGCCGACGCCGGCGACGAGAAGGTCGTAGGCGCGATCGATTTCCGGAATTGACGGCGCCGGGAGATTGGCGAGCAGCGTTTCGAGCGCGCCGTCGATGCGGCGAAGTTCCGGCTTTCTGAGTTCACCGCCTTCGATCGAGACGAAGCTCGGGCAGAAGCCTTTAACGCAAGAATAGTCCTTGTTGCAGGAGGACTGGTCGATTTTTCGTTTGCGTCCGAATTCCGTCTCGAAGGGGATGATGGAGAGACAATTCGATTGTTTGGAACAGTCGCCACATCCCTCGCAAACGAGATCGTTGATGAAGATGCGTTTTGCGGGGTCGGGATACTCCCCCTTCTTGCGGCGCCGGCGCTTTTCGGCGGCGCAGGTCTGCTCGTAGATGAGGGCGGTGACGCCCTTGATCTCGCGAAGCTCGCGCTGAACCACGTCGAGCTCGTCGCGATGACGGACTTCAACGTCCGGCGGGTAGCCGCCCGCAGCGAGGATTTTCTCTGGCTGGTCTGAAACGATGACGATCATCCGAACGCCCTCAGCGGCGAGCTGATTCGCAATGCTGGGAACAGTCAAAACGCCGTCGACCGGCTGCCCGCCCGTCATCGCGACGGCGTCGTTGAAAAGAATTTTGTAGGTGATGTTCGCTTGCGCGGCGATCGCCTGGCGAATCGCCATCGAGCCGGAATGGAAATAAGTGCCGTCGCCGAGATTTTGAAAGACATGCGGGCGGTCCTTCAGGAACAGCGATTTCGCCGCCCAGTTGACGCCTTCCCCGCCCATCTGGATGAGCGAAGACGTTTCGCGGTCCATCCACGACGCCATGAAATGGCAGCCGATGCCGGCGAGCGCTTTTGAGCCCTCCGGCACTTTCGTCGATGTGTTGTGCGGACACCCGGAGCAAAAATAAGGAATGCGTTTCGCGCCGCCCGGCGCCTCTACGTGACGGAGCGCATGCTCAACGCGGGCGAGCGCATCGCTGAAATCGAGACCGGGAAAGACGCGCTTCAAACGCCCCGCGATGATCGGCGCAAGGCCGGACGGCGTCATCTCCTCGACCCAGGAAATCAGGGGAGCGCCGGTTTCATCGTGTTTGCCGAGAATGAGTTTCGGCTTCGAGACGGCGCGGTCGTAGAGATATTCCTTAAGCTGACTTTCTATGATGCCGCGCTTTTCCTCGATGACAAGCACTTCTTCCTTGCCCGCCATAAAGCGTTCGGCCCCGTCATTTTCGAGCGGCCAGACGATGCCGACCTTGTAAATGTCAAGGCCGATGGCGCGGGCGCGGCGCTCATCGATGCCGAGCATCGCCAGCGCTTCAAGGACGTCGAAATGCGCCTTTCCGGACGTGATGATTCCATAACGCGCAGCGGGAATATTGTAGATTGCGCGATCGATCGGATTGGCCCGCGCAAAGGCCCTGACCGCCTCCTTTTTGAATTTCATGCGGCGCTCGATCTGCATTCCCGGGAGATC
>JBMOOR010000310.1:0-4645 GCA_049324555.1 Pseudomonadota bacterium
AGGACCAGCTCAATCTCTACGCCTATGTCGCGAATGATCCGGTCAATGCGATTGATCCGAATGGTGAGGCGGGAGTTTGGGGAACAGCGGTTCAGCTGGTAAAAGGCGGGTTGCAACAGGTCGCAAAGCTTTATGACAAGGCCGATGCCGCCAGAGCCTTTCGTCAAGGTGCTAATGTTCAAGCCTCGACGGAACAATCAGCCGGCGCATTGGCGCGAGCATTGGCCGACAATCCCGAGCAGATTTTAAAGCACCAGGGGCACGAGCTGCGAGATGGAAGTGGAATGATCGGCCGTCCACACTTCCAACTGGAAAATTATCCGGGGCAGCATATTTTCTGGTCGGTTGTCGGAGGAGCCATTGTGGCGCTTGAGGCGCTCGAACAGCTCGATCCGCTATACATCGGTTCAACAGCCTGTCCGGCATTCGAGTGCGGCTCGGCAGAAGAGCGGCAGACAGCCTCGGCATCTTGGTCAACTGCAGCGCAAAGTCCTGCTGGACAAGAAACGCCAAACACCTCTGAAGATCGGCCTAACCCAACGTTTCAAGGCGTATTCCGCGGCAGCGGAAGCAGAATCGAAGATATGAAGAGAGATGCACAAGAGCGCGAAGAACGAAGAGATAGATAACAAGAGTGCGCTTCCGTCTGAGGAAGGTCTGTTTTGATGAAAGCGTTCGCAATTGTCTTGCGTGGTGACGGCATCTTCCTGAATAGCGAGCCAGAGCCGGTAGTGGGATTTTTTGCGACGAGAAAGGTGTGGGCGCAAGATGAAGCGGAAGCCGTATTGAATGCAAAAAAGTCCGTTTTGAAGGAGTGGCAGGCGCGTGGATTTCAGCGGGAAAATTTGGGAGAGGCGCCGCGCTTACAGGTCGATACCGTGACCAAGCTTAGGGGGCTTTCGAGTATCGCGCGGCGCATTCCGAACAGAGGATTCATCTTCTTTCCTGAAAGCAAATGACCATTGGGTGCGCACGGATGACGCGTGGAATATCGCGCACGAGGGATTTGGCATTACGGCAAGATAAAGCGAAACGCGCCGTTGGCGCCTTATTCGCGCTAACGCGTTGTCTGCACACGGTTTTTGTTGGCGCCAAACGGCGCCAACGGTCCCCGCTCTGGCGCCATTTATGTGCAAGAATGGCGCATGATTTGCGGCAAGGCTCTGTATGCGCAGCAAGCGTAGCCCGGATAGTCGCTCCGTGTACGGACTGTGTGACGGATGGAGCGAAGCGATATCCGCCGTCATGGCCGGCTGTTGACTGCGAACGGGCCCGTGGGGGACGGGGTCTTATGTCACCGACAAAACGACTGTTAAGAAAGCACGGCAACGCTTCACGTTCCATAAATTTACCCCGTGAGCGGCATTTAGCCGAATGTCATTCATGAACCCACGAAGCGGTTCATCCCGCGCGGATCAGGTCCGCCGCTTTCTCGGCGATCATGATCGTCGGGCCGTTGGTGTTGCCGGAAACGAGGTTCGGCATCACCGAGGCGTCGACGACGCGCAAGGCTTCAACGCCTTTGACGCGAAGCTGCGGGTCGAGAACGGCGCGGGCGTCCGAGCCCATCCTGCAAGTTCCGACCGGGTGATAGATCGTGTCGCTTCGGAGCTTGATGTCGGCGATGAGCGCCGCATCGCTCGCATCAGGTCCCTCATAGAGATAGCCGCCGGAAACGGCGCGCATCGCCGGCGTTTCGAAAATGCGGAAGACGATCCGCGCGCCGCGCACAAGGCGGCGAAGATCATCGTCGTCGCTGAGGAAATTGGGGTCGATGACGGGCGCCGCCATCGGATCGGGCGAGGCAAGCAGCACCTCGCCCCGGCTCTTCGGCCTCAAGACGCAGACATGGCAGGAAAAGCCGCCGCCCAGATGCTTCTTCTCCCCGTGATTGTCGACGAGCGCCGGGAGAAAATGGAGCTGCACATCGGGCTCTTCTTCCCTCGGATCGGTTTTGAGAAAGCCGCCCGCTTCCGCGAGATTGGAGGTGAGGGGGCCTTGTTTCGATTTTTTGAACTCGCCGAACGCTTTTGGAAAACCAAGAGCGAAGGCGAGGGTCAGCCCGACCGAATGGGGCGACTTCGATTTCCGCAAGACCGTGTAGTCTAGATGGTCCTGCAAATTCTTGCCGACGTCCGGCGCATCGACAACGACATCGACGCCCATTTGTTTCAGATGGGCGGCGGGGCCGATCCCTGAAAGCATCAGGATTTGCGGCGACTGGAACGCGCCGGCGGAGACGATGACTTCCCTCCTTGCACGGATCGTCTTCGTCTCCTTCCCTTGCCGGAACCTGACGCCGGCGGCGCGCCCCTCCTCGATCAGGATTTTCTCGGCTTTGCTGTCCGGCTTCACCTCGACATTGGCGCGCGCGCGGGCCGGGTGGAGATAGGCGACGGCGGCGGAACAGCGCTTTCCTTCGCGTTGCGTCACTTGGTAAAAGCCCATGCCTTCCTGCATCGCGCCGTTGAAGTCGTCATTGGTCGGCAGCTGCAGTTCGGCTGCGCCGTCGAGGAAAGATTGCGACAGCGGATTTCTGTAACGCAGATCGCTGACGGTGAGCGGCCCGCCGGTCGCATGGTAGGCATCTCTCCCGCGTTGCTGGTCTTCCGCTTTTTTGAAGTAGGGAAGAACGTCGTCCCAACCCCAGCCGGCCGCACCCGCTTTCGTCCAGCCGTCATAGTCGGCTTTTGATCCCCGGATGTAGATCATGGCGTTGATCGAACTTGAGCCGCCGAGCGTCCGCCCGCGCGGCTGCTTGCCGATCTTGCCGTTCATGTGCATTTGCGGCGCCGTCTCAAACGACCAGTTGTAGACCGTGCCCTTCGGAAAGAAGGCGAATCCGAGCGGCGTCGAGATAAGCGCGCTTTTGTCCTCGGGGCCCGCCTCAAGAACGCATACGGAGGACTTTCCATCCTCGCTGAGGCGATTTGCAAGGACGCAGCCCGCGGAGCCCGCGCCGATAATGATGTAGTCGAAGGTTTCTGTCGTCAGCTCTGTCATGATGATCCGTTGTCGAAGCTTCGTTCTTCTCCTTCCCGCTTGCATGGGAGGCGTCGGCGTAGCCGACGGAGGGGGCGTCAGAACCTCCAGCGCTCTCGGATGGAGCGCGCCTCCTCAGTCACGCTGCGCGACCGCTCTCCCGTAAACGGGAGAGCGAGCTCGCATCAAATAATCTTCCGCACCATCTTCAGAAGCTTGTCCGTTTTTTCCGAAAACGGCGGGTAGAGCATTTTGTTTGAGGCGAACTTGCTCTGATAGAAGACGGGCTTCATGTGCGAGAACGTCTCAAAGCCCTTTTCGCCATGATAGGCGCCGATGCCGCTCTTGCCGACGCCGCCGAAGGGAAGATTTTCCTGCGCCACATGCCAGAGCGTGTCGTTTATGGTGACGCCGCCCGCAACCGTGCGCGTCAGCATGTCGGCGCGCGCCCTCTTGTCATCGCCGAACCAGTAAAGCGCGAGCGGTCGGTCACCCATATTGACATGCGCAATCGCTTCCTCGCGGCTCGAAACGCCGATGACCGGCAGAACGGGTCCGAAAATTTCCTCCTTCATCAGTCCGATATCGGCGGGCGGATCGACGACGATTGTCATCGGCAATTTCTGTTGCGGATGGAGCGCATTCGAAGAACCGATTTCAATGACCTTGGCGCCGGCGTCCTTCGCTTCTGCGACGAGCGTCTTGAGACGCGTGAAATGACGCGGCGAAATGATCGACGTATAGTCTTTCGTCGAATCGATGTCGGGATAAAGCTGGCGCACTGAACTTGCGAGCGCGTCGACCGTCGCATTGAGCCTCGCCTTCGGCGTCAGGACATAATCCGGCGCGACGCAAGTCTGGCCGGCGTTGAATGTTTTTCCATGCGCAATCGACAGGGCGGCAGCTGCAAGGTCAGCGCTTTCATCGATGATCGCCGGCGACTTTCCGCCGAGTTCAAGCGTCGCCGGCGTCAGATTCTTCGCCGCCGCCATGTAGACCTTCTGTCCGATCGACGTCGAACCTGTAAACAGCAGATGATCGAACGGAACGGAAGCGAATGCCTGACCAAGTTCGACGCCGCCGGTGACGACCGCCATCACGCTTTCATCGAATTCGGCGCGCACGATCTCGCGCATGGCTTCCGCGGTCGCGGGTGTCAGTTCGCTCGGCTTGATCATGACGCGGTTGCCCGCGGCGAGTGCGGCGACCGCCGGCGAGAAGGCGAGCTGCACCGGATAATTCCAGGGCGAGATGATGCCGACGACGCCGAGGGGCTGCGGCTCGATGCGGCTCCTTCCCGGCTTCATGTGAAGGGGTGTTGGAACGTCCCGGGCGCGCATCCATCGTTTGAGATTATGCTTGGCCGCCTTCGCCGCCGAGACGGTGACGATCACTTCGGCGACCAGCGTTTCGTGGCGCGAGCGGCAGGTGAAATCGGCGTTCACGGCCTCGATCAGACGCGCCTCGTTCGACTCGATGACATGAACGAGCGCGTCGAGCCGCGCAGCGCGCGTCGCCAGCGTCGGAAACGGGTCGGCGGCGAACGCCGATTTCTGGAGTTCAAAAATGCGGTCGAGCTCGGCGTTTCGCGGCGGAGCCGCGTCGATCGGGCGGGTCGTGTCGGCCATCAGTTCCTCCGGGGGCTAGGAACGCAGGAAACGCA